>NZ_CAWPHH010000009.1:0-168954 GCF_963887965.1 Photorhabdus sp. RW14-46
CCCATGCCGAACTCAGCAGTGAAACGCCGTAGCGCCGATGGTAGTGTGGGGTCTCCCCATGTGAGAGTAGGACACTGCCAGGCTTTAAATACCGTAGAAACCCTCAGCGAAAGCTGGGGGTTTTTGCGTTTTAAGGTATTATTTATTTACTTATTCCCTTTAAGAAACAGATAGTTTGTTTATCAGTCTTGAATAATTAAAATATATTATAGTAATAGCAGGCATAAAAAATAATTTAAATAACTTTTTGAACTGATGGGAAAGAAAATGAGTCATGTTATCCTAAGCTTAGCCGAGCATGACAAAAATTTCTCTCTATACCCTATGGATTTCAAGTTGCATCGTGACGGCAAGGGAGCGAATCCCCGGGAGCATAGATAACGATATGACCGGGGTAAACGAGCGCAGCCAACAAAGAGGCAACTTGAAAGATAACGGGTATATATTCATAAATATTATCGAGCCAGTTATTAACAGATCTTAATGAGTTCGAATATCTGTTTTGAGTCTGTAAGTTAAATTTAGACTGTAATTTAAATTGTGTAATTGCCTATTTTTTCTCTTTCCATACTTAATATTAGCATTTGATTCAAATTAGCTTATTATTATAAGAAAAGTGCATATTCTAGTATTGAAGATAAATCTTATAACTCAATATTAATAATAAGAATATTTTATCAATTAGTCTTGTTACTTTCTTAGAGTGTATTGTTTTTAATATCGATAGCTTGTAATTTGACTTCTTATAATGTTGCCTTTTTGTTTTGGTCTTTCTCATTTCTACTGAAAATATCATTGATTTTTAATATGTTTATTCCATTTTTAATTTGACTTATTATTTTTTTATATAAAAATATAATTTAAAGTATTTTCTGTTATAAACACTGAAAATTTATTAACTATTATCATGTTGAACATTGTGTGAGACCAAAAATGAAATAATTTCAGCTTACTTGTAAATCCTCGACATTTTGTTAATACTTAGTTAGATTTAGCTATCTAGAAGTCTAAACGTGCAAATGGATAAAAAAATCGAGGTTATAGCATGCCAATTTGTATACCGGATGAATTACCCGCAGTGAATTTTTTACAAAACGAGAATGTGTTTGTGATGACATCTACTCGTGCAAATATTCAAAATATACGTCCACTAAAGGTATTGCTGCTTAACCTGATGCCAAAGAAGATTGAGACTGAAAATCAATTTTTAAGATTACTATCCAATACGCCTTTACAGGTAGATATCCAGCTATTGAGAATAGATAACCGAAAGTGCAGGAATACGCCTGCTGAACATTTGAATAACTTTTATTGTGATTTCGAGCAGATAAAACACCAAAACTTTGATGGCTTAATTGTCACTGGTGCGCCATTGGGATTAGTTGAATTCGAAGATGTGGCATATTGGAAACAGATTGAAAGAATAATTAGTTGGGCAAAGGAACATGTCACTTCTACTCTATTTATTTGTTGGGCTGTACAAGCCGCGTTGAATATTTTGTATGGTTTGCCGAAGTTTACCAGAGAAGTAAAACTATCAGGTGTTTATTATCACTCTACTCTGAACCCTCTAGCATTATTAACTCGTGGCTTTGATGAATCTTTTTTTGCTCCCCATTCTCGTTATGCAGATTTTCCTGAACAGGTTGTTCGTGAACATACTGATCTGGATATTCTTTCCAGTTCTGAAGATGCGGGAGTGTATTTACTGGCGAGTAAAGATAAACGTATGGTATTTGTCACTGGTCATCCGGAATATGATGCTGGAACGTTGGCTAGTGAATATTTACGCGATTTAGCAGCAGGTTTGGCTCCAAAGATCCCAATAAATTATTTTCCAGATAATAATCCAGAAAGAAAACCACTGGCATCATGGCGCAGTCACGGGCATTTATTGTTTTCCAACTGGTTGAATTATTATGTGTACCAAATCACACCATATGATCTCACCTACATGAATCCAACACTGGATTAATATCTTTATAAATGGCTGAAATTCAGCCATTTAACCCTTCTGATTTTTTCTACTCTCCTGTTATTAACACCTGTCAAAATATCGCACTTTTTGTAGTTTATCTTATATAACAAAAACTTAACCAAATTATCTTATGATCTATGGAATCAATTTCTCTAATTTAAAATAGGTAATATTGTGTATAACTTGTTGTTTTTTATTGAGTAAAAATAAATTTATAAAAAAATGGAAATCGTTTTTGATTTATTTTAAATATCTATTACTCTTATTCAGGTGTGCTTTAAAATGAGGATAGATGAATGACGCAGCAAACTTTAGCGACTGAATTATCGTTTATTAAACGATTTGGAGCAGCAGAGCAGGAGGTTTTGATACCTGAAGCGGTAGATTTTCTGAAAGATCTGGTTGTTCGGTTTACTGATGCACGGAAAAAATTGTTAGTCGAGCGGGATATTTGGCAGAAGAAAATTGATGATGGTGAATTGCCTGATTTTATTTCGGAAACCGGTTCCATTCGTGAAAGTGAATGGGAAATTCAAAATATTCCAGCGGATCTCCGTGATCGCAGAGTAGAAATCACTGGACCAGTAGAACGGAAAATGGTTATCAACGCTTTGAATGCTAACGTAAAAGTTTTCATGGCGGATTTCGAAGATTCCTTAGCACCAGCTTGGGATAAGGTGATTGAGGGGCAAATCAACCTGCGTGATGCGGTTAATGGCACAATTTCTTACGTTAATGAGCAGGGTAAACAGTACCAATTGCAACCAGACCCGGCTGTTCTGATCGCACGGGTAAGAGGGCTTCATTTACCGGAAAAACATGTTCTCTATCAGAATGAGCCAATCGCCGGTGGATTGTTTGATTTTGCGCTCTATTTTTACCACAACCATAAACAATTGCTGGCAAAGGGGAGCGGCCCCTATTTCTACTTACCAAAAATTCAGTCTTATCACGAAGCTCAGTGGTGGAGTGATGTATTCAGCTTTGCAGAAGATCGTTTTGATCTGCCGAGAGGCACAATCAAAGCAACGGTATTGATTGAAACTCTGCCTGCTGTATTTCAGATGGATGAGATTCTTTACCATCTTCGGCACCATATCGTTGGCCTTAATTGTGGCCGCTGGGATTATATTTTCAGCTACATTAAAACACTGAAAAATCATAGTGATCGGGTTCTGCCTGATCGTCAGTCTGTCACGATGGATCAACCTTTCCTCAATGCTTATTCCCGTTTGCTGATCAAAACCTGCCATAAGCGCGGAGCATTTGCGATGGGGGGAATGGCAGCTTTTATCCCCAGTAAAGATATTGAGCGCAACAATTGGGTACTAGATAAAGTCCGGGCGGATAAAGAGCTGGAAGCACGCAATGGTCATGATGGTACATGGATTGCCCACCCAGGTCTTGCCGACACGGTAATGGACGTTTTCGATAGGGTCTTGGCAGAGCGGCAAAACCAGTTAGATATTTTCCGTGAAGAAGATGCACCGATTACCGCAGCTCAATTACTGGAACCTTGCCCAGGCGATCGTACTGAAGAAGGTATGCGGGCCAATATTCGTGTAGCGGTTCAATACATTGAAGCGTGGATTTCAGGAAATGGGTGCGTTCCTATTTATGGTTTGATGGAAGATGCTGCGACAGCCGAAATTTCCCGGACATCTATTTGGCAATGGATTCATCACGAAAAATCATTATCTAACGGTAAAAAAGTGACAAAAAGTTTGTTCAAGCAGATGTTGGCAGAGGAAATGGAGGTTATTAAGCAGGAAGTGGGAGAAACACGTTTCAGTCAAGGGCGATTTAGCGATGCGGCCAAGTTGATGGAGCGCATTACAACTCAGGACGAGCTGATAGATTTCCTGACGTTGCCGGGATATCAATTGCTTGATTAGAGCTCATCCCATTAGGGCTACTGAGAGAAGTTTGAGCAACGAATAATAACAAAACACCATATCCGATTAATTTAACAAAGATAGGAAGTAGAAGTTATGACAATCTCCAGAACTCAACAAATCGCTCAACTGGAACAAGAATGGAAAAGTGACCGTTGGAATGGGATTATTCGCCCGTACAGTGCGGAAGATGTGGTTAAATTGCGTGGTTCGGTTAATCCAGAACATACATTGGCACAGCTTGGTGCTAAAAAACTGTGGGAACTACTGCATGGCATGGCAAAGAAAGGCTATGTCAACTCATTAGGTGCATTGACGGGTGGGCAGGCATTACAGCAGGCAAAAGCGGGTATTGAGGCGGTTTATCTTTCTGGTTGGCAGGTTGCGGCTGATGCTAACACTGCATCCAGTATGTATCCTGATCAGTCCCTGTATCCGGTGGATTCCGTCCCGGCGGTGGTAAAACGTATTAATAACAGTTTCCGTCGTGCAGATCAGATTCAGTGGGCAAATGGTATTGGTACTGATCATCAGGAATATATCGATTATTTTCTGCCAATTGTGGCGGATGCGGAAGCCGGATTTGGTGGTGTTCTGAATGCTTTTGAATTGATGAAAGCTATGATTGAAGCGGGTGCTGCGGCTGTTCACTTTGAAGATCAACTGGCTGCGGTGAAAAAATGTGGTCATATGGGCGGTAAAGTTCTGGTTCCGACACAAGAGGCGATTCAAAAATTGGTCGCTGCGCGTTTGGCGGCGGATGTTTCTGGCGTACCGACGCTGTTGATTGCTCGTACAGATGCTGATGCAGCCGATCTGTTAACCTCTGACAGTGACGCATATGACAGTGAATTTATTACCGGAGAACGGACTTTTGAGGGGTTCTTCCGTACCAGAGCGGGTATCGATCAAGCAATTAGTCGTGGTTTGGCTTATGCGCCGTATGCTGACTTGATATGGTGTGAAACATCAACACCTGATATTGAAATGGCCCGTCGTTTTGCTGAGGCGATTCATGCTAAATATCCCGGTAAATTGTTAGCTTACAACTGTTCTCCATCGTTCAATTGGAAAAAGAATCTGGATGATAAGACTATTGCGCGTTTCCAGGATGAACTGTCAGCAATGGGTTATAAATTCCAATTTATTACTCTGGCGGGTATCCACAGTATGTGGTTCAACATGTTCGACTTGGCACATGCTTACGCGCAGGGTGAAGGCATGAAACATTATGTGGAGAAGGTCCAGGAAAGAGAGTTTGAATCCATTAACCGTGGTTATACCTTCTCTTCTCATCAGCAGGAAGTTGGCACAGGTTATTTCGATAAAGTCACAACGATTATTCAAGGGGGAACATCGTCAGTAACCGCATTGACAGGTTCCACAGAAGAGCAGCAGTTCTGATTGTTTCTATTCAGCCTGCTTATTGCAGGCTGAATATATTGAGGAGTTGCGATGGGGATAGATTCAGCACATTTGATAGCACAAACCATTTTACAAGGATTCGATGCACAATATGGTCGCTTTCTGGAAGTGACTTCGGGTGCACAACAACGCTTTGAACAGGCCGACTGGCACGCTGTTCAGCAAGCGATGAAAAAGCGTATTAATCTTTATGATCATCATGTTGGGCTGGTGGTTGAGCAGCTTAAATGTATACATAGTGCTTTCGGATATGATGAAGAGTACATTGCCAAGGTAAAGGTTGTTTATACCGGTTTATTACCGGATTATCCCCGGTTTGAAATTGCCGAGAGTTTTTTTAATTCTGTTTATTGCCGTCTGTTTGAGCATCGTAATTTGACACCGGATAAATTATTTATTTTTACCTCGCAGCCTGCGCGCAGATTTCGGGATATTCCTCGGCCGTTATCGCGTGACTTTTTCCCTAATGATAATCTTGCGTTAATGTTACGGACAATTCTTAATGATCTGCCGCTGCGTTTACCTTGGGAAAATCTGGAAAGAGATATTTATTATATTACTGACTATCTACAACAGACATTTCCAGTCGGAGAATTATTACAGGCAACTTTTCAGATAGCTAATGAACTGTTTTATCGCAACAAAGCCGCTTGGTTAGTCGGTAAGATTCGCATTGGCGGTCAGGTTTATCCTTTCTTATTGCCGATCCATCATAACGAATCTGGTGGGATTTTTATCGATACCTGCCTGACTGATTATGCTGATGCTAGCATTGTATTTGGCTTCGCCCGTTCCTATTTTATGGTTTATGCGCCTTTGCCTGCGGCTTTGGTTGAATGGCTGAGAGAAATTCTGCCCGCCAAATCAACGTCTGAACTTTATATGGCAATCGGCTGCCAGAAGCATGGTAAGACAGAATATTACCGGGAATATCTGGCGTTTATTACCTTCTCTAAAGAGCAACTGATAATTGCTCCCGGTGTTAAAGGGATGGTGATGTTGGTATTTACTTCCCCTTCATTTGATCGCGTCTTCAAGGTAATTAAAGATCAATTTGCGCCGCAGAAAGAGGTGACTCAGGAGCGGGTACAGGAATGTTACCGTCTGGTCAAGGAGCATGATCGTGTGGGGAGGATGGCCGACACACAGGAGTTTGAAAATTTTGTTATTGATAAAGCCCGCATCAGTCCTGAACTAATGGAAGAGTTGCAGAAAGAAGTGCCAGAAAAGCTGGAGGATTTGGGTGATAAAATCCTGATTAAACATCTCTATATGGAACGGCGCATGACCCCGCTGAATATCTATATGGAACAGGTGGAAGAACGGAAGTTGAAAGATGTCATTGAAGAGTACGGTAATGCGATTAAACAACTTGCTGCGGCGAATATTTTTCCTGGAGATATGTTGTTTAAAAACTTTGGTGTGACACGGCATGGACGTGTAGTGTTCTACGACTACGATGAAATCTGTTATATGACAGAGGTTAATTTTCGAGACATACCGCCGCCGCGTTACCCAGAAGATGAGCTTGCCGGCGAACCGTGGTACAGCGTGGCACCAAATGATGTTTTTCCTGAAGAATTCCGACATTTTCTTTGCACTGACAGTCGTATTCGTCGCTATTTTGAAGAGATGCATAGTGATTTATTTAAAGCAGACTACTGGCGGGCGTTACAGGAGCGGATTAGAAGTGGTCATGTGGAAGATGTGTTTGCATATCGCTGCAAACAGCGGTTTAGTCAACGTACTGAGATAGAAACTTATTCTATTGCTAAAGTTTCAGCCTGATTTTATTAGGAATTGGCGATTACTGTCAGCAATCGCCATTTTCACCAATAGCTAATATTATTATCCTCATTAAATTATTTCTCTAAATTAAATACAAATTAATTTCTATTTGTTTTTATTGTGTGAGGTATGAATATTCCTAATAAAAATAAATTTTGGATTCCATATAATATATATTTATTATTAGGAAGGCATAATTGGAATGTGAGTTAAAAACATATATTTAATGGTTTCTTTAAGAAATAAAAATAGATCCACTTATTTGTGGAGGTTCTATAATTTTATAGAGTTTGGTAGTCAAGGATTTTTAGCCATGACTAGTGGTTGTAAAAATAATTGATATTTTTGACTCGTAATTAACTACATGAAAATTCTCATATAACACATATATAACTGCGTAAAAGTATTTAAGGAAACAATAATGGCTAGTGTAATTTTATACGGCGATAACATTTATATTAGAAATAACTACCTTGGAAATGGCGGCTATCTGGATACTAATGGTTATGCAACCGCACAAGGTGCAAAATATAACGTATACACGGCTAATTCGCCGACCCGAGCTCCGGGTACAGGTACGGGTACGTGGCAAATTTTGTCTGCGAGCGGAAAAGCCATAGGGACACAGATTTACAGTGGTGATATAGTCTTTCTTTTCAATCTTTACCAGAATAATGGCGGATATCTCGGCACAAATGGTTATGCGCCATCACCTGAACTCTATAATGTTTATACGGCGGATAAAGCAGCACGTCCGGTTGAGACCCTGACATGGTACATTTTTTCAGATACAACCAGTGGATATGATGGTAAAGTTCGTGAAAGTGATGTTATCCGTTTTCTGAATGGTTATGATAGCGTACGTGGAGGATTTCTCGATACTTGTTTCAATGCTACTGTTCCTAACGAATTATATAATGTATATACTTCACGTCTTTCTAATCGAGGCAATGGCACAGGCACTTGGAATTTATCAAAAGTGATTTAATCAGGATGATATTTATCGATTAGTGTTCCATTAACTCATCCTTCTATAAATCCTTCTATATATGTAGAGTCTGGAAATATAATTATTTCCGGACTCTTTATCTCATTTTCCATTGATATTATTTCTAAACGGGTTAAATAATTTCGTTATTATTCTATTCTATTCTATTCTATTGCCGATAATATTTTTAGCGGGATGATAAATTAAGTTAAATTTATTAGTCTGAAAAGGCAGGGCACGAAAAAATCAATGCCCTGAGAAGAATATGATAATTTATGAAAGAGAATTAACGAATCCCGCCATATTCTTTACTGATCTCTTTGGCTGCCCGGATCACTAAAGCACCAAGTTCGGTGATACGATCATCAGTGATGCGTGAGACTGGGCCGGAAATGGAAATAGCGGCAAAGGCTTGGTGATGCTCATCATAAATACAGGCAGCAATACAGCGCAGACCTAAAGCATGTTCTTCATCATCGAACGAATACCCTTGTTTACGTGCTTGCTCCAGATTTTCTTTTAAATTCGAAGGGGTTGTCTTGGTATGTTGTGTGTAAGAATGAAGCCCTTTCTTATGCAGTAATTGAACCAGTTGGTTATCTGATAATGTTGAAAGGAATGCTTTACCAGCCCCGGAAGCATGCATAGGCAATTTACCCCCGATAGGGGCGGACATTCTCATCAATGCATTACACTGTACCTGATCGACAATAACCGCTTCATATTCACTGTGATCAAGAATAGCTAAATTCACGGTTTCACCGGAATCTTCCATCAAACGGCGGAGGATCGGGTGAATGAGTGCCAATAAATTTCGGCTCTGTAAGAAACTGCTGCCGACAATAAAAGTGTGTGAACCGATAACCCATAACCCTAAATCGCCAATCTGACGGATAAAACCGTGCTGTTGCAAAGTGGTCAAAAGGCGGTGAGTGGTGGAATTTGGTAATCCGGCTTGTTGGGCTAAATCAGTCAGGGCGATACCACCGGGTGACTCGGAAATATATTCCAAAAGTGTCAGGCCGCGACTTAATGACTGTACTTGCCCATTAGCAACAGCATTATTCGCCGTAATCTTGGTTTTTTTTGTTTTTTTACTGGTAACGGCAGTGCTCATCGAAATACCCTCTGAATAATAAGATGGAAGTCATTTTCATTTCTCATTATGGACGATAAACCTGAAAAACACTCATCCGATGTGTGGAAAATGCTACCTGCCATTGGGATTTAAGGAAATCTCAAGGTTAGGTCTCGAATCATCATGATAGTTAACTCACTATAAATGCACAAGATTATTAAGATGGAAATGGTTTCCTGTCTATGGATATAAAGAGGCAACATTTTTGATTCAGCACGATATAAGCCAATATACCCGTCATCTTTCAAGTTGCTTCTTTGTTGGCTGCACTCTCTCACCCCGGTCACATCGTTATCTATGCTCCCGGGGATTCGCTCCCTTGCTGCTGCGATGCATCTTGAAATCCATAGGGTATAAACTTGCTAGTACTTTTTGTGTGTAAATTGGACTCGTCTTATTAAAGTCATCTTCCTAGAATATGAATACTTTTAGGAATTGACTCATTGTATTAATAGTATTCTAGTGGAAATAATTTATAAATAACATCTCTAAATGATATGTATTAAATAATACCTTGAGGAATTTATAGGAAATAGAGTTTTTATCTAATTATTTTTTGATTATATAATTACAAAAGAGCGTCTGTTATTGTTACAAATAATGTTTTATATTGTTTTAAATTAGTCTAAATTATTTGGATTAATTTTTTATATTTTCATTTTAATTATAAAAATATGAAAAAATATTATTAATTATATCAAAGATAATATTTTGTTACTATTTTATCGGAATGGGAGAGTTTAATGAAACGCATTTTTTTGATTATCTGTTTTTTAGCATCTGTAATTGTCGCGATTATTCAGGGTATCGGTTTGGTACTTCCTGATAAAGTCCCGGTTGAATATTTCAAAGAAAGTGGATTCAAGAATGTGATGAGAACGCTTGGTGTTATTGCCGCGGAACCCCATCCTGCGGCTTCAACACAGCAAGCGTTAGTTCGGGCTTACCTGATTAACGAAATGAATGATATGGGATATAGCGTCACTGAACAGACATTTTATTACACGGCGGCTGATTTGGCCGCTCGGCAGAAGAGAATATATTCAAACTTCAATAGTCAACAACGCCGAGCTTTTGATAAAGAGTTTGCCAGGATAAATACAGGCAACTTTGCAAAACAAGTGGAGGAACAATCGGAATTAACTGGAACGAATCTTATCGCAAAATTGGAGGTTCCTGCGCCAGAAGGAACTTTATTATTCGTTTCACATTATGACAGTGTTAGAACTGCGCCAGGAGCCAGTGATAATGGTATAGCCGTCGCCTCGGTACTCCAATTAATGCGGGATCTTGCTGAAAGAACGGATATAAAAAATAACGTTATATTCTTATTCTCTGATGCTGAAGAGTTGGGATTACTCGGCGCGCATCACTTTGTTAAGAATATTAATGAGATCGCGACTCAACCAATAGATGTTGTTTTTAATTTTGATGCTCGGGGAAATAATGGCGTGCCACTCTTATTTGAGACATCAGCAAAAAATCTTGCTCTTGTTTCAGAATGGAATCGGAATGCTTATAAGCCGGTAGCTTTTTCATTTAGTCCCATCGTGTATCAAATGTTGCGGAATAACACAGATTTTAGTGTCTTTCTGGATAGAGGGTTTACCGGGATGAATTTTGCTACGATCTTGGGTTACGAGCATTACCACCGTATGAGTGATACTGTTGAGAATCTTAACCTTGGAACTTTGTGGCGATATCAGCGAACGATTCGGGATTTGGGAGCGCATTTCGCGGTAAAAGATGAGATTAACTTGTTTAAAGAAAGTGTAGATGCAGTTTACTTTCCTGTTCCCTATATTGGGCTTATTATCATATCTATATTTTCCGCTTTCGTTATAGGTATTTTAACATTTTTACTCTCTATCTCATTAGCGATAAGAAATATATGGTTTTCATCTTCACTCCGAACTGTATCAAATATCCAGAGCATTTTAAGGATACTTGCTGGATTATTTAGCCTTGTCGCAGCATTAGTTGTACCCACAGCATCTTATCTTATTACATTACCTGTTTTGTTGTTTTTATTAACGGATTTGATGTTGCGGGAGTTCAATAAATTTAGCGTTGCGTTGATTTTATTAATTATCTGTACTTACATTACATCTATTCTCTATGTTCCAATTATATACCTTGTTTCTATCGGATTACATGCTCCTGTAGTGGGGGGTGTACTCGCTATTCTGCCAATGCTTATTTTAGGATTTGGTATAGCCGGTTTTTGGAAACGAGTGATTTAATTCTATACCCGTTATCTTTCAAGTTGCCTTTTTGTTGGCTGCACTCGTTCACCCCGGTCACATAGTTATCTATGCTCCCGGGGATTCTCTCCCTTGCCGTCGTGATGCATCTTGAAATCCATAAGGTATATAAAATTAGTCGTTATAATTAAAACTAATATAAAACTAGTCATAAAGTAAGATAACAGAATGGCTGGTTCATTTCATAAACTAAATAGTAGTAATGATATAATTCATGAAGATTAATAATTTTGCCATGTAAAGTATATAAGGAAGTAATATAAACGGATTTGTGAAAATAATGTTAGGAAATAATTTTTTGAATATATTTTCAAATTGACTCATGAATAAATTTCATTTTTTTTATGTGTCATTTAAACTAAGATTATCTCTTGTTACTATTAACTGTTTGTTGTTTTATATGGTTATAATTTTCTATCAATATTTTTTCATATAAATTAAATACATTTAAAATTGATATTTTATTATTGATTTATAACTTATCCATTAATATTTTAATGATATAATTTACATTTGAAATTAAATTTTTCTAATGTGTAAAATAATTTTTCCAG
This sequence comes from Photorhabdus sp. RW14-46, assembly GCF_963887965.1. Lineage (NCBI taxonomy): Bacteria > Pseudomonadati > Pseudomonadota > Gammaproteobacteria > Enterobacterales > Morganellaceae > Photorhabdus > Photorhabdus sp. RW14-46. The sequence goes on from NZ_CAWPHH010000009.1 coordinate 12,031, forward strand.
CAAATAATTTATAAAATAATATATATTCCTTGCTTTATCTATAGCCTGTTACTAAGAAAGTATAAGGGGCTTTTATATTGGTTAATAACAAATTAGAAAATCACTAATAACCCGGCGATATGGACAAGTATTTGACACCTATCGCACTGAAAATAAAATTTTTTTGGCGGATTTATCGCCAATGCCAGTCACTGGAGCGTGATGTAGTTGTTGGGAGCATATAGATATGAAAAATAATATTAACGGTAATCATTTTAAAGTGGCTGGCAATTTCCTCTGTAATTATAAAGTTTATCAGGGAGATAGTAATGGCAGAGTTGTTATATTGTTACCTGCTATTGGTGTGGAAATCAGGAAATATGACGCTTTAATACAACAACTGGTGAAAGAGGGTTTTCAGGTTGTCACTGCTGATATGCCAGGTTATGGCGACAATCAACCTAAACCAAGTCGAAAAAATGACTATAACTATTCCGATCTGTTGCAGGATTATCTTCCGGCCTTGCTAGATAAGGCTGTTAAATTAAATAGCAATAAAATTCCTATTGTCTTTGGGCACAGTCTTGGGGGGCATATTGCGACGCTCTTTGCCAGCTCAACTGACAGGCCATTTTCTCTGTTTTGTGTGGCAACCGGGAACGTATGGTATAAGAATTGGCAGGGAATGGGGAGGGTACAGATAATAACAGCAGCTATTATTTTTAACATTCTGACTGCGTTATATGGTTATCTCCCTGGGAAAAAGATTGGTTTTGGCATAAGAGAAGCTAAGGGATTAATGCGGGACTGGTCCAGAACTGCTTATACGGGAAATTATTATCATGTTCGTGCTTATAAGGGGAAGGAGAATAAGCATTTATCCAAGGCTGTTTATATCTGTGTTAAAGAAGATAATTGGGCTCCGTTGAAGTCTACTCAAGTATTAGCAAGTCTTATACCTAATGCAGAAGTTAGGGAAATAACATTATCTTTCAAAGGTAATCCTCATAGCGCCTGGATTAAACAGCCAGGAGATATTATTGAAATCATGAAAAAAGAAATGATGGAGAATAGCGATGATTAATACATTTAAAATTCTGCGTTGGGAATTTTTGGGATTGTTTTTTATCACTTTATTTCTGACTTGGCAGCTTGAGAGTTATATAAATTGGTGGCAGTTTATTGTGTTATTTTTTCTGATTGATATTATTGGTTATTACCCAGGGCGGATCTGGAGTTTACTGAATAAAAAAGAAACTCCTCCTCCAGCTTTTTACACCATTTATAATATTTGCCACAATTTATTTACACTCAGTGTGATTAGTTTGCTCTGGATCTGGTTCTTTAAGGACAATTACAGCGTTATTGCACTATTTGTCCATATCTGCCTGGATCGAGGTGTACTGGGAAATTTTCCTAAGTTATCTATTAATATATTTAAACAGCCTACTGTTCATTGAAAAAAATTATTATAGAGAGATAGCTTATTTGAAGAGGAATTTATATTATGAATTTAATTAAACAGGCATCGGAAGTAGAAATGCGGGCAAAAGATTGGGGCTTGGATGAATGGTTCACTGAACAGATAAGTGTTGAACAAAGCAAAAGAACCCATTATGCCAATGATCCTAAATTAACCTATTTGCCGGGTGATTTACGGGAGTCTCTGATCAGGGAACTTTCTTTTAAATCGATTTCGGAATATGAGGCAACGAAAGCATTATTGTTACTTGCAGATAAGGCTCCTGACAATATCAACTTTGATTATATGCTGACTCAGATATTTGATGAAGGTAGACATGCTAAATTATTCAGAGAACATCTGGTCAGAATAGGCTTTGCGGATATCGACAATGTGGCCGGAAAAATGGAAAGCCTCTTACGAGGAAAAATGACCAATATGTTGGAAACATTGAGAACTTATTTCGATAAGTGGGTGGTGTTGAAAAATGACTACATTGCAGGCGTGTTAATCATTACGGTTGTTCTGGAAGGTGTGCTTGCGCCAACGTCAGAGCTCAGCGAAATCAAGTGGCGCCCTTTCGATATTGTTGCCGCCGAGACACAAGCCAGAGCCAATGCTGATGAATTAAGACATCTGACAGTGTGTGCAAATATCGTCAAGATGGCGCTCGAAAATGAGAGTTCTTTAAAGCAATCGGCTCTTGAGTGTATAGAAGAAGGGCTGGCGTTATGGAACCAAGTATCTGTTGATGATTTGTTTGTGGAGCGTGAAATGTTCTATCAACGGGGTATGCAGAACTATTTGCGCTTTATTGAAGGTTATGAATTAACTCCTGGGATGTTGTTGTCCGATTCTACGGTGGAATCTCGCCTTGAGCTCTCTCATTCCTTGGTTGAACAGATGCAGCAGTCACGCCTTAAGTACATGGGTTTAGTGTAGATATGGCCTTATTCAGCAGGTTGTTTGAATAGGCTAAGGAGAATTAAAATGACAAATATTGTTGAAGAACTCAGGAAGAATAGCGGGAAATACCAACATTTGACACCAGATAGATTGAAAAGATTGTTATTGGGTTCTGAGGCTGCTTCACAATGCCTACGTTTGATGGCTCAATCCAATATGGATGGGCTTCATCAAGTCGGTAATACTATCCGTGAAGCCTCTGCATGGCTTCCCGCTGTTGGTATTGCTCTAACAATGCATAATCATATTGTACTGGCTTGCAGTAAATTTCCCGATATATTCGAAGACAGCAACGTATTATTGAATGAAGTTATGACATCAAAAGCGTTGGTTGCTTCCGCTTTTGCGGAGGGACTACCTGGAACGAATATTTTTATACCATCGCTTAAAATGCATTCTAAAGAGGGAAAGTTGTTTGTTAATGGTTCGAAGAAACCTTGTTCCTTATCTTCGGTTGCTGACTATTATGTGTTATCGGTCTGCGATACTGATAATAATAATGATATGAGGATAGTATTGGTTTCTAAATCAGATCAGAACTTTAAAGTTATTCCTTTCTGGCGACTGGGGATTATGGCTGAAAGTGATAATCAAGAAGTTAAATTTTCGGATACCGAAATTTCATTAACACGACTTTCTCATTATAAAGGGCTGGAGCAGCAAATAATTCTTTCCTATGGTTTATCGCTATTTAATTACTTTGCTGCTAATACATACTCAGGTATTCTTGATGGGCTGACTCGTTTTATTCCTGAGAAAGTAGTAGAACAGCAAACAATTAAATATACTCTGACCCAAGCTGATTATAAGATTAATGTTATTCTCGGTCAGATGTTGATTATTGCCTTTTATGCTAGCCAGGATGAAAACGCCGTCCATAAGATTCTCGCGTTACGTTATACTTTGGAAAAGATCCTTGAGGAAACTGCCAGTTTCATATTCCGATGTTGTGGTGGGATTAAGGTAATGACAACACCAGAAATTATGAATTTCTATTTGGCAGTACAGTTATTTAAATTTCATCCGATAGGAGAATTCCAAATGATTAACCAGATCATGCAGCAAGCTTGATTACTTTTAGAATCACCTATTTATAACTCAAGGATTTTCCCATGCTGTTTACAGCATGATTTTATGCACCTAAAAAAAAGAGAGAGAGAACTATGTTTGTTAATCAATATCGTGAGAGTTTATTAAACTCTGTGGGCCTTGAACTGGATATCAAGTCTGCTCAAGATAACCAGCTTACATTATCGGATGGCCGGGTTGTTAAGGATTTTTTGGCTCAATATGGTGCCCTGCCATTTGGGCATAATCCTGATTTCGCTATCGCTGAAATTGACAGATTCACTAAAGATAAAGAGCCTATCTTCTTTCAGCCCAATATTCACAAAAAGGTACGGCTATTGGCTGAAATGCTTGCGGAGCAAATAGATAAGGAAAAATATACCCACTGTACTTTTACTAACAGTGGTGCTGAAACCGTAGAAGCTGCGATTAAATTTACCCGCCTGTTTACTGGTAGAAAGCGTATTTTGAGTTTGCATCGCAGTTTTCACGGAAAAACCTATTCGGCATTATCCGCTACGGGATCAAACCGGTTTAAAGCTGATTTCATTTACGATGATAAATTATATGAGCAGGTTGATAGTGAAGATTTAGATGAAATAAAAAGAAAGCTGGAGAGCCGGGAATTTGCCGCATTTATCATTGAACCGGTGCAAGGAGAAGGTGGAATGAAAGTGATTCCACCAGATACCTTGTCCAATATTTTGGCACTGTGTAAAGACAATGGCACATTGTCAGTCTTTGACGAAGTTCAGACGGGTATCGGTAGGCTTGGGGCATTTTGTGCGGCCACGCTCTACGCTTTGAAACCGGATGTTATCCTGTTTTCTAAAGCGCTGGGGGCAGGTATCTCGCCGATTGGTGCGATGTTATATTCAGATGAGTTTTATTTATCCGAGTTCGACAGGAAACATAGCTCCACTTTTGCCAATAACGTTCTAGCCGCAACGATGGGGATTGCTGTTATCGAGCATCTGACTAAAGAGGAGGGTAAGGCGTTAACCCACGTTCAAGAAGTCAGCCGTTATGTTGATGAATGTCTTGAACAATTGTCTGCTAAATATCCGCAGCATTTTTACTGGCAAGGGGCTGGGTTGATGCGTGGCCTTGAAATACAGGACAGCAAAGCGGCTTCCAACATATTTATCAATTTTAGTCAAAGAAGCGGTGGCCTGGCTTATATCATTTGTAGTTTCTTATTGAAACATTATGGTCTTTTCACCATGCCGTTAATGTCTCGTCCTTGTTCTGTACGTTTTGAGCCACCGCTTAACGTTTCCAAAGAGGATATTAAGACGTTTTTCACCGCTTTTGATGAGGTATGCCAACTAGTTGAAAATGGACGATATGACATTCTTTTTTCACACTTGATAGATGTACCTGTTGCGGATCTCCCACCTGCTTCGGTGAGTTATCCAATTTCAAAAAATAACAACTTGGCTCAGATTAAAGCGCCTATCCCTGGATTAATTGAGGGTAAGAAATTCGCTTTCTTGATTCATACCACTTCGGTTAATGAGCTCGCTCACTCTTATTGCGTGTCAATAAAGGAGAATTACACGCAGGAGCAGCAGAAACAGCTCGGTAATTGGATCACGCAGGTTTCTTCAATTGATTTTAATCCTGATATCGCCGTTGAGTTTGGTGTCGAAAGTTCAACGGCATATGCTAATGGTATGCTCCTTTTCTCACCCATTAGTCCCGAAGATATGATGGCATTGTCAGCGAAAGAACGGGCGGTATTGATGAAGGAATATCTCGATGTGGCAGAGAAAAATGGCGCTGAAATCGTTGGCTTAGGGGCTTATACCTCGGTTATTACTAATGGTGGTACTAGCTTGGTGAATAATCGGCAGGGTCGGATATTGACTAATGGCAACTCTCTGACAGCGGTGGCGGTGATTGAGGGAATACGCTCAATGTTGGTTGAGAATGCATCCCGGCAAACATTGGCGGTAGTGGGTGCCAGAGGCTCCGTAGGCAGACTTTCAGTTATTGGCTTAGCTCATAACTTTGGCCGGATTATCTTGGTTAGCCGCCCTAATAAAGCACGCATATTACTCTCTGAACTGACCAAGGCGCTGCTTTCCGCAGTGTTAAGGACTCATGATGTTATCCAGCCAGATTCGGTCATGGATAAGATGAGAAAATGGCTTTTTAAACAAAATCCGGGTGTGACAGATGCACAAACATTACATCAGCAAGTTCTTGACGTTGTTGATACCTTTGGTTTGGAAGCGATAGAGAGTTATGAATATTCTTTGAGTCAGGCTGATTTTATTGTTTCGGCAACCAGTGAAGGTAAGCCTTTCTTGAATACAAATTATTTGAAAGATTCCGCCATCGTTTTTGATGCGGCCAGACCTTTCGATTTCATTCGTGATGGCAACCATCAAATTTACGAGGGGGGATTAGTCTATCAGCCTGAGAAAGTGACCTATAGCGATTGCAACGTGATCGATGTACCTGCGGGGGTAAATCTCGCCTGTTTATCAGAAACTGTCGCTGTGGCGCTTGAAGGGGTGAGTGTTCATCAAAGCATCGGTAAATCTATTGATTATAACGATGCATTGGCGATTCGGGATATTGCCAGGAAGCATGGGTTCATCCCTGTCCAGTATTCCCGAAATAATCAAGGTGAGCGTTATGAGCATGTTGCTTGATGCTCCCCAGATTATTGCCACCGGGAACGCTCAAGATGTTCTTGGCAACAGTCACCTCAGAAACGTGCTTTGCTATTCAAAGCACCCGTTGAGTAGCCTGTTGTTCAATAGTGAAACATATTGGTTTACTAATCAAAAGGGGGCGATTGGTTTCTTTCAGGACAAAAATCTGCATATGTGTGTAGGCGGTATTTTGGCTCCTGGCGAAGAACGTGCTGCACTTTTGCACTCTTTTCTCAACTTCACCAGAGAAAAGCGGGCTTTCCCGGTTTTTCTGCACGGTGATGAGAGCGATTTTGTATTGTTGAAAAATAGCGGCTTTTCTGTGAACCAGCTTGGTGCAAGTTATTCATTGAGCCTTGATGGATATGACATGAAAGGCAAACGGTTTCAGCAGCTTAGAAATAAAATCAATAAATCTAAAAGAGCGGGGATTTCTGTTCGAGAGATCTGCTCACAAGAGGAATATTATCGATTTAAACCACAACTAGAACAGATTAATCAGCTTTGGCTGAAAGAAAAACATGCGAAGGCCCTGAAAAAATTGGTGATTGATTTCAATACCGTGGAAGTGAATTCAGGCCAGCACAGAGTCTATATTGCAACTCAGGGAGAACAAATTCAGGCATATATTGTTTATAGCTACACTTGGGGGGAAACATCGGGATGGTTTCATAATCTATCTCGAAAAAAACCGGATATACCCGACGGCACGATGCAGTTTATTAATGAAACGGCGATTAATGACTTCCTGAAAGAGGGGGTAGTTTCCTACCTTCATTTGGGCTTCACGCCTTTGGTGGAGTTCGGCGAGGAGGGATACATTAATGACTCGGCAATCTTTTATAAAGTTGCCAAATGGTTGTCATCAAAAGGCGGCATTGTTTATCCTGCTGCTTCGCAACGTCAATATAAAATGAGCTGGCGGCCGTCGTTGATTGAACCGGAATATATTGCTTTCCCCAGAGGAAAGGCCATGAAGGCATTATGGTCAACATTGCGAACGACTAATAGTATCTAAGTTATAAAAAGTCTTCTCTTAATGTTAGATAGCAGGTGATCAGTCGGGGCTAAAAATACTGGGCTGATCACCTATCATGGTTAATAATTGACTGTGTATTGATATGTTTTCTATGGTAAATCTATTTTCACTGTATCCGTCATCTTTCAAGTTGCCTCTTTGTTGGCTGATCTCGCTCACCCCGGTCACATAGTTATCTATACCCGTCATCTTTCAAGTTGCTTCTTTGTTGGCTGCACTCACTCACCCCGGTCACATAGTTTTCTATGCTCCCGGGGATTCGCTCCCTTGCCGTCGCGATGCATCTTGAAATCTATTGGGTATACATATGTTATTAGACAGTATGGAATATTAATGCTTTAGTTTTAATCTTCATGCATACTAATTGATAGCCCTTTTTTTATCAAGATCATATAATTGTTCTACGTATAATTTCCCTAATAAATGAGAAAATAATGTTTTTTTAAAATCTCCCTGTGATTATCCATCCCTCAATATAATTAAATGTGTAAGTGAAAATGCTAACTAATGCACACAAAGATTTACAACATAAACTATTTAAAAAGAGATAGAAAAATTAAAATAAATTTTTCATGATTCTGCCGGTGAATCTGCATTTCCGTACTAAAGAAAATGAAGAAAGAGGGAGTATTACTATTATGAGGATCCATTTAGGCTGGCTGTAGCAGCTATTTTTTATTGTAGTATAAGATTCCGCTCAGTCTTTTGGCTGAGCGAAATATCAAATACCTGAAAAATTATACTTATTCAAACAAACGTTGATGAAGCGTTTGAACAATTTGCTCTGCATCTTTGCCTTGAACAAGCAAGCATAGGTTATGGTTACTGGCACCATGACTGATCATACGAAGATTGAATTTTTCCAGCACACTAAAAACCTTTTTTCCTAATCCGTTGGTTTGAGAAAGCTGATTACCAATAATTGCCACCAGCGCCAGATCTTCTTCCACTTCAACCCGACACAGCGTCGAAAGCTCTGTCATCAGTGCATTGGTCAGCAGGCTGCCATTTGTGCTAGTGGAGCCAGTGGTGTCGAGTGTTAATGCCACATTGACTTCAGAGGTGGTGATCAAATCCACTGAGATATTATGACGTGACAGAATGGTAAATATTTCAGCCAAAAATCCCTGTGCGTGCAGCATTTTCAGGCTGTGTAGTGTCAGTAACGTCTGTTTCTGGCGCAGGGCGATAGCGCGGAACTGTGGTGGAGCTTCTGTGGTATCACAGACCAGCGTACCGCCAGCCTGTGGGTTTTTACTGGAGCCGACGAATACTGGAATGCCACAGCGAATAGCGGGAAACAGCGTTGCCGGATGTAGGATTTTGGCACCAAATGTTGCCATCTCCGCTGCTTCATCAAAGGCAATCTTATCAATTCGTTGGGCGGCTGGAACGACGCGTGGGTCAGTGGTGTAAATGCCCGGAACATCAGTCCAGATATCAACGCGTTTCAGGCCAAGGGCTTCTCCTAAGAGTGCCGCAGTATAATCGCTGCCACCGCGTCCCAGTGTAGTGGTACGGCCGTTCTCTTCACGACCGATAAAACCTTGGGTGACAATCAGGCTATTTTTTAGATGTGGTAAGAGATGTTCCGTTGCCAACGATTGAAGTTGTTCATAGTTTGGTTCTGCACGGCCAAAACTCTCGTCGGTATACATCACTTTGCGTATATCAAACCATTCGGCATCTTTACCGCGTTGGCGAAGCAATTCGGTAAACAATCGTGTGGACATCAATTCACCGTGGCTGACTAGTTCATCTGTCAGAGCCGCTGAGGTTGCCAGAGATGCGGCTTTAGCCAGGGTTTTAATATTTTCCAGTAGACGATCAATCTCTTGACGAATCGTATCGGATTCATCCAAACGATCAATAATTGCGTATTGAATGGAGTGGATCTGTTTCAAGTAGTCAGCCCGCTTATCTGCATCACAGCCTGCCGCTAATGCAACTAATAAGTTGGTTATACCGGCAGAAGCAGACAATACAACCACACGTACTGCTTTATTTGCCAGTACGATATCTGCACTGTTATTCATGGCATCGAAATTTGCCACGCTGGTACCACCAAATTTTGCGACTACATGCCCGCCAATTTCTGGGCATTGGGATGAAACAGCACTCATTGCAATAACCTTCTGTTAACTGGATAGTCTTTTAGAAATATCGGGTTAATGGGTTTGAGTCAACGGAGTGAAGAGTGACATCAATATCTTTCATGACGCGATGAGAATCATAAAATAAATTGAGGATAGTAGAGAGAGGTGACTGTTTTTTGTATGACCCGGCAAATAGAACTAGAAAAACTTAATCGTTTTGACCAATATCAGCGATTAAAGGAAAAGAGACTCGAATCATAGAATTACAGGTTACAATCTTTCTTTACCCCCAATTACTTACAGCCAGTTGATAGAGAGCATAGCTATGAAAAATATCAATCCTAGTCAAACCTCAGCTTGGAAAGCGTTAGAACAACATTTTGCACAGATAAAGGATATTCACCTACGTGAATTGTTTGAACAGGACCCAGATCGTTTTGCTAAGTTCTCAGCGACATTCGATGACCAGATCTTGGTGGATTTTTCAAAAAATCGCATCACAACTGAGACATTAAAAAAGTTACAGGCACTTGCTAAAGAGACGGATGTTGCCGGGGCTATGCGCAGTATGTTTTCGGGTGAGAAAATTAATTGTACTGAAAATCGTGCTGTACTGCATATTGCGCTGCGTAATCGCAGCAACACCCCGATGATGGTTGATGGGGAAGATGTTATGCAGCAGGTCAACGCGGTGTTGGCAAAAATGAAAGATTTCAGTGAGCGTGTGATTCATGGTGAGTGGAAAGGTTATACCGGTAAGGGGATTACTGATGTTGTGAATATCGGTATTGGTGGTTCAGATCTTGGCCCTTATATGGTGACAGAAGCGCTGAAACCTTATAAGAATCACTTGAATATGCATTTTGTTTCTAATGTTGATGGAACCCATATTGCGGAGACTCTGAAAGCACTTAACCCGGAAACGACACTGTTTCTTATTGCTTCCAAGACGTTCACTACTCAGGAAACGATGACCAATGCTCACTCTGCCCGTGACTGGTTCCTAAAAAGTGCCGGTGATGAAGGGCATATTGCAAAGCATTTTGCGGCGCTTTCCACAAATGGACAGGAAGTTAAGCAATTTGGTATTGATACCAAAAATATGTTTGAGTTTTGGGATTGGGTTGGTGGCCGTTATTCGTTGTGGTCAGCGATTGGTTTGTCTATTGCACTCTCTATTGGGTTTGAAAATTTTGAACAATTGCTTAGTGGTGCACATGCAATGGATCAGCATGTTGCCAATACCCCATTTGAGCAAAATATTCCTGTATTGCTGGCGTTAATCGGTATTTGGTACAACAACTTTTTTGGCGCAGAAACGGAAGCGATTCTGCCATATGATCAGTACATGCATCGTTTTGCGGCCTATTTTCAGCAAGGCAATATGGAATCCAATGGTAAATATATCGATCGCAATGGTCATCCCGTGGATTACCAAACCGGCCCAATCATCTGGGGAGAGCCTGGAACGAATGGTCAGCATGCGTTCTATCAGCTTATTCATCAGGGAACTAAACTGATCCCCTGCGATTTTATTGCACCAGCCATCAGCCATAACCCATTGAGTGACCATCACAGTAAATTGTTATCCAACTTTTTTGCTCAGACAGAAGCATTAGCCTTTGGTAAATCTCGTGAGCAGGTGGATGCTGAATTTGCCACCAGTGGTAAAACGGCGGTTGAAGTTGAACATGTTGCACCTTTTAAAGTGTTTGAAGGAAATCGTCCGACTAATTCTATTCTGTTACGTGAAATTACCCCATTTAGCTTGGGGGCGTTGATTGCCATGTATGAACATAAAATATTTGTGCAAGGGGCGATTCTCAACATCTTTACTTTTGACCAGTGGGGAGTTGAATTGGGTAAGCAATTGGCTAACCGTATTTTGCCAGAACTTAAGGATGACAATAGGGTTGTCAGCCACGATAGCTCGACAAATGGGTTGATTAACCGTTTTAAAGCATGGCGTTAGTCACTTCTTCTGAATCAGAAACTTAATTGATATGAGCGAATTATGTTCATCATAATTCGCTTATTTTTGGTCAACAATATTTATAGAATTTGTTATAACTTTTTATTCTGTATACCTGCAACGTGGTATTCTCTGCGGTGATCAATTGTACTGTCGGATGAAAGAAATTTGTCCTAATGGAAAAGCGTATGTCAACTGACTCAATATTAACAACGGTGCCTATTCAGTGGCTTTCGGTGGATTCACCCGTTTTGCCTGATGAGGTTTTAGACTGGTTGATGGAATTGGGCTCAATGACCCGCCGTTTTGAGCAATACTGCAACAGTGTTCGTATCATACCATTCAGAGAATGTTTTATTACCGAAGAACAACTTTCTGATGAAAATGAGCGTTTGCTAACGGGTCAACGATATTGGCTGCGTGAGATCGTACTGTGCGGTGATAATATCCCTTGGCTATTGGGGCGGACGTTAATCCCTGAAACAACATTAACCGGTCCTGATGAAAGTTTGGTTGATTTAGGAACAGTCCCACTGGGGCGATATCTTTTTAGTGGTAATAAATTGACGCGGGACTATATTCATGTAGGGCAGCAGGGGAACCGTTGGGCAAGACGATCATTGCTGAGGTTATCAGGCAAGCCATTATTATTAACCGAAGTCTTTTTACCTGAATCACCGGTGTATAAAAGGTAAAATTTAAAAGAGGGAAGCAGAAGTGGCGGGAAGTATGGCGCAAAGTAAATGGCTGGCCTATTGCCGTTTAATGCGTATTAACAAACCTATAGGTGCATTATTGTTGTTGTGGCCGACTTTCTGGGCTTTGTGGATGGCCGGTAAAGGTATCCCGGATATGCATATATTATTGGTCTTTACTGCGGGTGTATTTCTGATGCGTGCAGCAGGGTGTGCAATCAATGATTTTGCTGACAGAAAATTTGATGGTTATGTTGAACGTACAAAAACACGTCCCCTGCCGAGTGGTGCTATTAGTGAGAAAGAGAGCAAGATCCTATTTGTCGTACTGGCGCTGATTTCTTTTGGTCTGGTTTTAACCCTGAATAAAATGGCTATCTGGCTGTCAGCCGTTGGGTTGGCTCTGGCTTGGCTTTACCCCTTTGTTAAACGGTTTAGCCATTTTCCTCAGTTTGTACTGGGGGCCGCTTACGGTTGGGCTATTCCGATGGGATTTGCGGCAGTTAGTGAGTCCTTACCACTAGAGTGTTGGTTGTTATTTCTGGTTAATATCTTCTGGTCGGTTATTTATGATACACAGTATGCGATGGTTGATCGAAATGATGATCTAAAAATTGGCGTGAAGTCTACCGCCATTCTGTTTGGTCGTTTCGACAAGTTGATTATTGGGTTATTGCAACTCGCTATGCTATTGCTGCTGGTGCTGGTGGGGTATCTGATAAATCTGGGCGGTATCTACTACTGGTCACTGTTGCTTACGGGCACTTTATTTATTTATCAGCAGAAACTGATCGCTGGTCGGGAAAGAGAGCTTTGTTTTCAGGCATTCCTCAATAATAACTACGTTGGTCTGGTGCTATTTCTTGGTATCTTTTTCAGCTATGTCTGAAATATCTGGTGATAACAACCATTATCACCAGAATTTAAGAAGCTTATCCTTCCCTGGCACTCTCTTCGGTATCGTTATGCTCTGGTGGCAAACTGACGCTCTCGATAGTAAGACGAATCTCAGGTGACATTAGTTCACCTAATACCTGATACAGCTCTTGGGTATTTGCTGTAATCGCATTACCACTGTCACTGATATAACCTTCTTCACGCAGTGTATTGACCGACGTAGTAAATACCGCCTTATCAAAGAATTCAGGTGCGTTGATACCATGCAATACCGACAAACGTTGCGCTAACATCCGACTCTCTTTTTCCAGCACTCCCCGGCTGATTACTGGGTTGGCGTTCAGTAAAGAGAGTGTGATGGCATAACGTTGCAGTGTTTCACGGATGCCGGCTGCCAGCAATTGCAGGGGGCGGATACGTGCTGGATTCAGCACCAGCATGCCATGCTCCTTGTTGCAGATAAGGCACTGGCGAGTCAGTTCGTTGATCAGCGTATTAACCACTTCTGGCAGCTCTGTTTTGCTATAACGCATAAACAGCTCGGCTTTAAGGAGTGGATAAATGATTGCGACCTGGCTTAACAGCGCTTCGCGGCTGATACGGCGATGATGAATAACGATGCAGGCAATCAGTGATGGCAGTACTAAGAGATGTTGAATATTGTTGCGGTAGTAGGTCATCAAAACTGCACGATCACGTGGCAGAATGATAATGTCACCCATACTGTCTTTGTCTACCTCGAACTTATCCATTTGCAGAGCGTGTTCTAGCAACTCCTCCGCGGTTTTCTTTGGTACGGTGACATCAGTAGCGTAGGGCGCATTGCGCATGAGCTGTATATAACAATCCAGTTGCTCAAGCAGTTGCTCACGAGTGAGTGCTCGCTGACGCGATGCAAGCAGGGCCGTTGAACACAAGTTAATTGCGTTAGCCGCCGCCGTGTTGTTGATGTTTACCATAATCTTCTCAGACAGTTGATTGACTGTCGGATTGAACCATTCGGGGCGATGGAATTCTATTGGATCAATAGAATCGCGCCAGCTAGGAACATGGTTGTTAAGGTATTGGATCAACGGGATGGGTTCGCCAAAGTTGACGTAGCCTTGCCCCAGATTACGAAGTTTGCGCAAACCACGTATCATCTGGAAAAAGCCCTCTTTCTCTTTGGTTGCCCCACGCAGCTCTTTGGCATAGGTGGCAACTTCCATCACATGCTCGTAGCCGATATAAATCGGAATAATGGTAATTGGGCGTGATTCGCCTCTCAACAGCGCCTGTAACGTCATGGAGAGAGTACCCGTTTTGGGATCGAGTAAACGACCTGTCCTGGAGCGCCCGCCTTCCATAAAGTATTCAACAGAATAACCTCGGGCAAATAATTCACCTAGATATTCCCGGAATATCGTGGCGTAGAGTTTATTACCCTTAAACGTGCGGCGGATGAAAAATGCACCAAGGCGGCGGAATATTGGCCCTGCTGGCCAAAAATTCAGGTTGATGCCCGCGGCGATATGGGGCGGTACCAAGCCTTGATGGTAGAGCACATAAGAGAGCAGTAAATAATCCATGTGGCTACGGTGGCAGGGCGCATAAACCAGTTCGTGGCCATCCTGTGCCAAACGGCGGATGCGTTCAGCATTGTGAACATTGATCCCTTGATACAGGCGGTTCCAGGTCCAACCCAGTACACGGCCTGACAGTCGTACCGTTTCATAAGAGAAATTCGCCGCAATCTCTTCCATCATGTTAATGGCATTCTGTCGGGCTTTCTCATGTGAGATTTTCTTGGTACGGGCCTCATCAGAGACTGCCTTTTCTATTGCTTTTGAAGCCAGCAACTTGTTAAACAGCTCCTGACGAACCGGCAGGCGTGGTCCGACGGCGGCTAGGCGTTGACGTGAATAGTGCATTCGTGCCACACGAGCCAGCTTATGGGCAATAGTCTTGTCAGTGCCATGCTCAGTTGCCATATAGCGCAGAGATACTGTGTTTGAAAAGCGCACGAAACTATCTCGGCCTAGCCAGAGAATGGCAAAGAATTTTTGGATACCATTGAGTAGCCGTAAATGTGGAGCGTTCTGCCCTTCGCGTCCGGGGGAACGGCCGAACATGACAGAAACTGGCAGCAGTTGAATATCCAGATTGGGATTATTGCGATGTAGATCCAGATAAGCATGGAAAATTTTTACGGATTCTTGCTTTGGTGCGCAATAGCGGAATACACGTGGGCCATTATCGATAAATACATAACTGGGAAGTTCAGTGTCACCGATCTCCAGTAAATTTAATGGGTCCGGCAGATCCTGCTCAAGACATTGCTGACGTAATGCCAGTAAGTCTGCTTTAGAGTGATACGGTAGCACGTACAGAATCGGGCGTGTCGTATCGAGCCGCAATTCAGTGATCGGATCTGTAGGGATAAGTTTGCTCTTTACCAGTATTTTTAGTGGTAAATTCAATAATTTATAATATATTTTACGCCAACTTGACATAAATATCTTGAAGCCTCTTGTTAGCAACACGTTGCCAGCATATCAGAAACGGGGGTTGAGATCTGTTGCGTTAAGACAATAATAAGAGTGGAAAGTGTCAAATAACCTCATATTTGGTGTGAATAATTTATGGCGAATCAATCCAAGGGCTTAGCCCGTATCATTAAAGCAATCGTATATTCAGTGAAGGGTATTAGGGCGACATGGCAAAATGAAGCGGCTTTCCGTCAGGAAATAATTTTAGCGATATTGGCTATGATGGTTGCATTTTATCTGGATATCGGCGCTATTGAACGCATTTTACTGATTGGTTCAGTGATGCTGGTGTTGATTATGGAAATCCTGAATAGTGCTATTGAAGCAATTGTTGATCGTATTGGCAGTGAGTTCCATGAATTGTCCGGTCGCGCGAAAGATATGGGATCGGCGGCGGTCTTTCTGACGATGATGTTGTCATTAATTGTCTGGGGAACCATCCTTTGGCACTATTTTATGGCCTAATTTGGTTTAATAATTAGGTATTATATTATAATAGGCTGATTTTCTGCCTTAGTAGGTTCCCAATCGTTATTTAGCTGTATATACTTACATATTGACTGTATAAACAAACAGGGGACGAAATGAAAGCACTTACCGCAAGGCAGCAGCAAGTTTATGACTTGGTGCGTGACCATATTTCGCAAACAGGTATGCCGCCAACGCGTGCTGAAATTGCAGCCCGTCTTGGCTTTCGTTCACCTAACGCGGCTGAAGAGCATTTAAAAGCATTGGCTCGTAAAGGGGTGATAGAGATTGTTGCTGGGGCATCCAGGGGTATCCGTTTGCTGTTGGAAGAATCTGGTTTACCGTTAATTGGCCGTGTCGCCGCAGGTGAACCACTGTTGGCACAGGAGCATATTGAAAGTCATTATCAGGTTGATCCTGCATTGTTTAAGCCAAGTGCAGATTTCCTGCTGCGGGTCAGCGGAATGTCTATGAAAGATGTTGGGATTATGGATGGTGATCTGCTGGCTGTGCATAAAACACAAAATGTTCGTAATGGGCAGATTATTGTTGCTCGCATTGAAGATGAAGTGACGGTAAAACGTTTTAAACAGACCGGAAATAAAGTTGAATTGTTGGCAGAAAACCCCGAATTTAAGCCAATTGAGGTGGATTTGCGTGAACAGGGCCTGACAATTGAAGGATTGGCGGTTGGGGTGATTCGTAACGGCAACTGGTCCTGATAGTAAAATATCAAATTGTTGTTTTTGGAATGGTTAAAGAATTGCAATATTACGGCAGAATCATGTTGTTGAATTTATCGTTGTGATTATCTTAAACGTGATTCTGCGGTTGTTTATTTCAGTCTGACTCTGCACCAAAAGTAAGTATTTACTTGCTATCTACTTCTTTTTACTTCCTTCAATTCTGTGGTCATGCTGGCATTCATCTCGTTTAATACAGGATTCTATCTCTTCACAAGGTGAACATAAGCCATGCGCTTCGATGACTGTATGGCGTAAACTGAACCCGGCTGTTTTTGCTAACTGTTGGATGGCGGATTCAATGGTTCCACCATCTCGCTCGGTAACAGAACCACAACGATCACAAATAAACATTGCTGAAGTGTGGCTTGGCTGTTCAATATGGTGACATAGGACATAACTGTTGGTGGATTCTATTTTATGAATAAACCCCTGTTCCAACAGAAATTCCAGTGCCCGGTATATGGTCGGCGGTTTAGCCTGTGGTTCTGCTTCCCGTAGCAAATCCAGTAAATCATAAGCACTGATTGCCCCTGGCTGCTCTGAAATGAGACGCAAAACCTCAAGCCGCTGAGGAGTAAAGCGGACTCCACGAGCCTGGCAAATAACTTCGGCCTGTTCCAGTAATTTTTTTTGATTAATCAATTTCATTGCGCCTCTTACAACCAGTACGATGATAATATTGTGATGTTATCATGTTTCTTCAATAGAAAATATTATCCAGAAAAGTTCATTGTGATTGTCCCCTGATGGAGTTAATTTGGCTAAATTGGTACTCAGTAGCAAAAATAATGTTTTCTTGAAGTTTATGATAATACAGACAAGAATTATCGTATATGACAGATAATTTTCGGAAAGGAAGCATTTGTGATGAAAGAGCTTTTACAAAATCAGCCTCATTATAGACAGTTCCCCGTTAAAGGCTATCAGGTAATGAAGCATATTATCTCTGAAAAAAGAAAGTTACCTTTTCTAAGTGCATTATATGCGTTGATTAATATTTTATTTGTAATTGCGGTATGTATGGGTATTGTATTATCTGTAGCAATTGTTTTATTTATAATAGGTAATGTATCTGTCCCTGATACGGACTATTTACTTCTGGCACAAGTAGGCGGTGTAGCATTATTTGGCGTAATGTTACTCTTGGTTATTATTTATCGCATTGTTAAGCGTCCTGAATGGGAACAACGGCGTTATTATCAACAAGCAGGTTTATCTCTTTTACCCGAAGATAAGCGTCAGGTATTACGACTCAATATTGTTGGTGACTATTGGCTAGGTTTTTGGAGTGAAACTCTAGAGCATTATCCTCTACAGTCACGGGTTGCCCATGATAGCTATCGTTACTGTCTGCTGCCATTATCTCCGACTCAGGAACATCAATCCCAATTATACAGCGACTGGGGAATTATTGATGAAGAAGGGTATATGAAAATGCTAACGGGTTTGTGGGAGGGGGTACATTCAAAACATTTTGCTATTGATGCTGCTCTTAGTGATGGGAAAATGTTTAAAGTGCTTGCCAAATTAGTTGAAGTAACACCCGACTATATTCATAAATGTGCTAAACCTATTAATAAGCGCCCTCCTGCATTAGTGTGGGGATTTGATTTGTGGCTTGCAATCGTTTTAAGTCGCAACTGTTTTTGTGCCGGTTATATTAGTGAAGAAATGGCATGGAAAAATATGCTGAAAACCGCTGATTATATTTATGAAATCTTCGGTAGTTTTGATGAGTTTTATACAAACTTTCGGCTAGGCAATGCTTACTGGAGTAATGATTTTGATCGGTCTAAAGAGCGGCTGGAACAATTTAATTATTATAAGTCACATTGTGACTGGCCAATTGCTAGTTTGCCGTGGCCTGAACCAAAAGGCATTATTATGGAAAGGCAGATGATGACAGGTTTTTCTGCATTAGTAGAAGATGTTTTACGCAGTAACATGGAAGAACAACAAAGTTATGAATTTGATATTACTGAGCTGTCAGCGTCTCGTGTACTCCATTAATATTTATACCCGTTATCTTTCAAGTTGCCTCTTTGTTGGCTGTACTCACTCACCCCGGTCACATAGTTTGCTATGCTCCCGGGGATTCGCTCCCTTGCCGTCGCGATGCATCTTGAAATCCGTAGGGTATATATGAAACATTTCCCCTTGAAGAATATTTCAAGGGGAAGCAAATAATTAATAATAGGAAATATTAATAATAGGAAATAATGCTGTAAAGTGAGAGAACGGATTTTTTCAGTATGGTATCTATTATTTCTAAAGGTAACATAATTTACCCCGTTTCCTGAAATCACCTGTTTCAAATGAAACGGGGCCAATATTTGCTTTATTAGTTAATGGGTTAAATCAAACTAATAAATTTTCTCTCTATATCCTTAATGGCTGCACATCCTGCCAGTTTCATGCTAAGTTTCAGCTCATCCTTAAGTAGGTTTAAAATGGAAGTTACTCCTGGTGCTCCACCTAATGCCAGCGCATACAAAATGGGCCTACCGATAGCGACAGCTTTGGCACCCAATGCGAGTGCTTTAAACACATGGGTACCGCGGCGGATGCCTCCGTCTAGATAGACTGGAATTTTAGATCCAACAGCTTCAACAATGTGCGGTAATGAGGCAATTGCTGCCGGGACAGTATCTAACTGCCGACCACCGTGATTAGAAACTTGAATCGCTGCGGCACCGTGGTTAACACACTCTTTAGCATTTTCGGCAGATTGAATGCCTTTCACGATGATTGGGAGGCCCGATTCTTTGGCGAGGAACTCCAAATCACTGAAATTAAGATCCCGTTTAAATAGCTCTGTAATTTCTGATAAGGTTGCTCCTACCGGAGCGCCAGGGATATTAGGGAATGGCAGTGAGTGTGGGAAAATAAATTTATTACGTTTATCTGCTTCTCTGTTACCACTCCACTCTAAATCGACTGTAAAGACGATGGCAGTTGCTCCCATCGCTTTGGCCCGGCGTATCAGTTCACGGTTAATACCCATATCTTTGGTTAAATAAATTTGAAACCATTTGGGTCCGTTACTCACTTTTGCTATCTCTTCAAGAGATGAATTAGACAGAGTTTGTGCAGTAAACAGGGTACCGGCAGAGGCAGCGCCTCTCGCTGTTCCCAATTCAGCGGTAGTATGAGCCAGCCCATGTGCGGCTATTGGAGGAATAAAAATAGGCATATCCACGTTACTGCCGAGCAATTCGGTTGTTGTGTCAGGCTCTTTTACTCCTGCGAGATAGCGGGGAATAATTTGGAAATCGTCAAAGGCTCTGGTGTTTTCACGTAGAGTCCATTCATCACCTGAACCGCCGCTGATATAGTCAAATTGGGGCGTTGGAATCAATTTACGTGCTTCTTCTTCCAAGTCATAAAGATTAATGATATCGAGGGATTTTTCTGCACTATTTGTTTTATAGGCTCCTGTCAGTTTTATGTTAGCAGTTGCAGCGTTGGCTGAGGACACAGCGGATAGCGTACCGGCAGCAGCAAGACTTAATCCTCCAACTATGACGTCTCTTCTTGATGGCATATAATTTTCCCTTACTTAGTAGGTTTAATAAGTATTGACAATAGAATTTGTCCACATATTAAGAATAGACCTATTCTGAATAATTCAAGCTAATAAATCCTCAATAATGTTTTTATAAGCTGATCAATCCTATTGGAACTGGCGGTTTTTTATTGTGAGAGGCGCATCACAAAACTCAGATTAAAATATGGTA
The DNA here is from genome assembly GCF_963887965.1 of Photorhabdus sp. RW14-46. Taxonomy (NCBI): domain Bacteria; kingdom Pseudomonadati; phylum Pseudomonadota; class Gammaproteobacteria; order Enterobacterales; family Morganellaceae; genus Photorhabdus; species Photorhabdus sp. RW14-46. Next base: position 32,350 of record NZ_CAWPHH010000009.1, read on the forward strand.
GCTTATTTTATTTGCTTACCTGAATTTTGGGGAATAGTTCAAATAGAGGGACTTTCGGATGCTGAATGTAAATGAATAGCTTAGGTATAAATTTGGCTTCAGGCATTGATATATTAACGGCATCAACTATAAGAAAATAATTAATTTCTCTAAGTTATAAAAATATTTCATCACTCCTTATCAAAAAAGGGCTATTATTGAAATGCGATCTGAAAATTATATACGATGATCAAGTGGATATTTTTATTTTCATTAATTCAAAGTTTTATTTAATGAAAACATAAGTTTTTTCCTTAAGGAGAACTCATGAGTAATAAAAATGACTTTAAAGCTTTTTCTGTTAGTCAGGATGCTAATGTTGTTTCTCAAGGAGAATATGAAAAAAGTCAGGAATTGAATACGGGAATTCCCCCTAATATTATTTCCATTGGTTTATTAAATAAGGTTTTGCGTCAATCGTCAACGATATCATCGGTGGTGGCTAATTTTATCTCTACACAATGTAGTGATGATGTTTTGGATGATGGCGATATAGATAAGCTTACCGCTCAATTAAATATCGCTTTAGAGCAAAAAGCTGTAACAGAGATTCCAAGTGCTTCATTAACACAAAAAGGTGTTATTCAACTTACCGATGTGCTGGGTGATAGTAATACGTTGGCCGTCACGCAAAAGCTTGTCCAAGAAATGATAACTTTGTTAAGTGAAAGTATTAATAGCAGAGTACCTAATATTCGGCAGGTGAATGGTAAGGAGTTGTCTGAGAATATTGATCTGGATGCCGTGGATATTGGGGTATACACAAAAGAAGAAGTAGACAATGAAGTTAATGCCAAAGGTAATCGGAATAGTGCCAGTAAAGCGATTAATGGTTGGTGGAGATGTGGAGATACAGGCGTTATCTATCAATGGGGGCGTACTAAGGTCATTGATGCTGGCTATATAGAACGTATTCAATTACCAATTAGTTTTTCCAATACACATTACGCTGTCAATATTAATGCTATTCAAAGTAAAATGGGTTTTATGGGGGCATCTGTTGGCTATGTAAATGTAATTAATAATTCATCTTTCGATTTATTAAATTCTTGGGTAAATGCCAAATGGGATAGCCCATTCTTTTGGATAGCGATAGGATATTAATTATGTATTATTATAGTGCGAAAACAAATGCTTTCTATCCGGTAGAATTGAAACGAAATTATATTGCTGCTGGTTCACTGCCGGATGATATTATAGCAGTCAGTAATGATATTTATCAGGAATATGCTGCTAATAATGCGCCAGAAGGAAAACACCGTGTAGCAAATAAAAACGGTTTGCCGGAATGGGCAGATATTCCTCCGCCAACGAAAGATGAATTACGGCAATATGCTGAGCTCCAAAAACAACAGCTCATCGCTGAGGCAACCAATCAAATTGTACCATTGCAAGATGCTGTTGATTTAGGTATTGCGACTGAGGAAGAGAAAATAGCTTTATTGGCATGGAAAGAATACAGGGTAATACTGAATCGGATAGATGTTTCACAGGCAATGGATATTGATTGGCCTGAACAGCCACGGGGATAAATAGATGTAGTTTTTTTAATCCGCCCCCCCCAAATTGACTTGTTTGATTTTGGGGGGATATCCGGTTTCAAGCTTAAATCTTATTTTTTGATTATCTGCTGTAATCTAGTTTTATTATTTGTTATTTTAGATGAGATTATATCCTATATAAACTAATGGAGAAAATAATGATAGACTTTAAAGGATTAGGCCATATTAATATTGTTGTAGATGATATGACGGCGGCAATAGATTTTTATAAAAATCTATTTGGGGCAATACCAAGACAATTCTTTCCTCATTTTAAAAATAAAGGTTTTGCAAAGTCAGCGGGTTTTATTGATAACCCTGAACAGGTTGATGTATCAATGGCATTTTTGGAAATTCCTGGAGCGAGGGTTTTTATTGAGTTAATGGAATATCACAGCCCAATTGGAATAAAAAGGGTTGAAATAAAAGAAGTTAATGATATTGGTGGTATTGGGCATATTTGCCTGAGAGTACAAAACATAGATAGTGTATTTGAGCATATAAAAAATTCTCCTGATGTCAGATTGATAAATTCATCACCATTATATAAGCCATATAAAATAGATGAAATTACCCGTGATGAATTTATGTTCTTTAACGAGGAGGATGAAAAAAACTCTGTTTTAAAACAAGAAACTTGCGAGATTATGGGCAAGATAAGATATTTTTATTTTATCGACAAATATAATATTCAATGGGAATTTGAAGAAGGGCATGATGATATTGGCACTGATTAATTACTGCTTAATAATTATTTGTCGATTTGCTGGCTGGAACAGTAGATAGTGTCGTTACAAGTGTAGTGAGGCATCTGAGTTAATAAAAGTGTACTTGGTACACCAAGGTAACTTGATTTATGTACACAGTACATTCGGATAGGCTGAATTAGTTGCGTTATTTATGAGAGTAACTCCCACGCCTAAAGAGCGGAGAAATCGCATGAAAGATGAAATAGTTGCCGATCTGCTGGCCAGTGTAGAAGAAATGGTGAAAATCGAGAAGGGTGAGCTGACACCGAAACCGGAACATGTTCATACTTTCACCGAAATTGATGTTAAAGCAATACGCGAAGCTACCGGCTTGAAGCAGCAAGATTTTGCTGTGGCGGTCGGGGTAAGTTATGACTTGGTGAAAAGTTGGGAAAGCCAACGCCGTTATCCCACTGGCGCATCAAGAAAACTGTTGTTGTTGCTTCAGGCTAACCCTTTTATTATCAACCAGCTTAAAATGATTTAAAGGTTCGGTACTAGTCAGATCTGTTGACAAGAACTGAGCTTGAGTATCTTCACGATAGATAAACAAATAGCCCAGAAGATTGGGCTATTATGAAAGTTGTATTAAGAAAAAACGACTTTAAGGTTACCGGGTGTCCGGCGTGGTTTCCCGATCACAATCTGAACGTCACGCCCTAGTCGATTCAGGCAATCTAGCATTTTTGCCTCGCTGATCCCTTGGAACTTGCCCACGTAGCATGTTAGATAAACGGGGTTGAAGATTAAAGACATTGCCCGGTCACTGTATGCGTATGCAAGAGGTCAGAATATCTATCTGCTACATGCATTCGTGAAGAAGACTGAGAAAACCCCGGCAGCAGCCATCAAGACAGCCCATGCGAGGCTTAAGGAGTTCAAATGAAACCAATATCACTGAACGAATTGAAGGAGTTGATGTTGAATGACGCGGAGTCTATCGCTGCGTATAAGGAAGCCGACAAGGAATTGGAACTGATACAGATATTGTTTGAGATGCGTGAGCGTTCTGGCATGTCAAAGACTGAGCTGGCAGATAAAATCGGTATCAAACCATCAGGTATCAATCGGCTTGAAAAAAATCCTCTTGGCGCAAGTATGAAGACTTTGGAACGCTATGCAGCAGCGTGTGGCGCGGTTATTAACTTCAACGTTCAATATCAGTAAAAGAAATGGGGCCTTGGTCCCGTTTATCCTTTTAAGCCGAAATAATTATACTGTAGTATACCCAATGGATTTCAAGATGCATCGCGGCGGCAAGGGAGCGAATCCCCGGGAGCATAGAGAACGATGTGACCGGGGTGAGAGAGCGCAGCCAACAAAGAGGCAACTTGAAAGATAACGGGTATAAACGTACTCCGCGCTTTCCCCAAAATATTCCTGATAGCAAACTGTACGATTCTCTACATTTAAATCACCTGCGATACCTCTTAAACGTCAATTGTCAACGATACCTAATAGTGTCATCAGTACGGAGACGTTTCTCTATGCTATAGTAGGCCATAATTTAATATCATTCTCTGCGTTATATCCCCCTATTTGTGGGATGCTGAGAATGCCAAAATAATCTAAAAAGTATAGCAATGCACCAAAGTAAAGAAATTGAAAAAACGTTTAAATTCAGCGAGAAAGACAAAGAAACGGTTAAATATAGCCTTAACCGTTTCTCCGTTGCCCCAATGTTGGACTGGACAGATCGTCATTGCCGTTATTTTCATCGTTTATTAAGCCAGCAAACGCTGTTATATACCGAAATGGTGACAACCGGCGCGATTATTCATGGTAAAGGCGATTATCTGGCATACAGCGAACAAGAGCATCCGATAGCATTACAACTGGGTGGCAGTGATCCGCAGGCGTTGGCGCATTGTGCGAAGATTGCTCAGGAACGGGGCTATGACGAAATTAACCTAAACGTCGGCTGCCCTTCTGACCGGGTACAAAACGGTCGTTTTGGTGCTTGTCTGATGGGGGAAGCTGAACTGGTCGCTGATTGCGTTAAAGCCATGCAGGATGTGGTTAATGTGCCGGTGACAGTTAAAACCCGTATCGGTATTGATGAACAGGACAGTTACCAATTCCTATGTGATTTTATTGATATTGTTGTGCAGCGCAGTGGCTGCAATATATTTACCATGCATGCCCGTAAAGCGTGGCTTTCTGGTTTGAGTCCAAAAGAGAACCGTGAAATTCCACCGCTGGATTACCCACGAGTTTATCAATTGAAAAAGGATTTTCCTCAATTAACGATTGCTATTAATGGCGGTATTAAATCGTTGGAAGAAGCGAAACAGCATCTACAACATGTGGATGGAATTATGATTGGGCGTGAGGCTTATCAGAACCCGTCTATTCTGGCACAGGTTGATCATGAATTATTTGATGCTTCAATGCCGGTAGTTAATACCGTTGCGGTGGTCAAAGCACTTTATCCTTATATAGAGCAAGAGCTATCAAAAGGAACATATTTGGGACATATTACCCGCCATATTTTAGGTATTTTTCAAGGGATTCCAGGGGCACGTCAGTGGCGTCGTCATCTTAGTGAGAATGCCCACAAACCGGGCGCAGATATTTCTGTTGTGGAACAGGCACTAGCTATGGTGACTGAGCGGATGTAATATCCGCTCATCTTACCGTTGAAGGCATAGTCTATCATGAGACTTAAACATTAAAATATTTATGGATGTCGCGATTTTTTTCCGTGCTTTAATCTGTTTTTTCGGGTTAGCTTTTTATTATCGGACAAAAACAGATATCCATATATCTTTGCGAAATATTGTGATGCTGTTCGAATAAATTAATTTTGTCATATTGAAATCTGGACAACTGTTCCGGGTAATAATATCCCAGTTTACGTGATTCTTGCTGATAGTAAGTACATAGCAACTAGTTTGTTAGGTATTATCCAGAACGGAATGTATGAACATTAGGCATTTCTATTTTTTCGATAATGATATATACCCTATGGATTTCAAGATGCATCGCGACGGCAAGGGAGTGAATCCCCGGGAGCATAGATAACTATGTGACCGGGGTGAGCGAGTGCAGCCAACAAAGAGGCAACTTGAAGGATAACGGGTATATGATGATTATTAACAGTAGACAAGGACTAAGGTATCCAGAAGTTAGTGATTTCTTAATGGATATTAAATAAATATCGAATAGTAAGGTAAGTAACTAATGATAGCTTGTAAAGAAGAGATGTTATTCAAGATAAAACTTTTATGTTTGGATAACATTGGAATACAAACATAAGAGCACTGGTGTTAGTAAAACCACTAGGCTGTTACACCAGAACGAAAAATTACCCTTGTGGAGGCTAGATGTTTATGGATAGTTTAAGATATGAAAAATTCAGCTATTTCAATCATAATGATGCTTTTTTCGACTCATTAAAAGAAAGTTATATTGAATTTCCAGATTGGTTAAATAAGAAAGCTAGAAATAATGAATCAGCTTATGTATTGTATGATACTACTGGTAAAATAGAAGGGTTTCTTTATTTAAAACTTGAGAATAATGTTTCAGATGTTGATCCTCCTTTACCTGGTAATACTCATCTTAAAATAGGTACATTTAAATTTGAATCAAAAGGGACATTACGTGGACAGCGTTTTATAAAGAAGGTATTCGATACAGCAATAGTGATGGAAGTTGATAATATCTATGTGACTGTTTTTGAAAAACATGATTACCTTATTCGCTTATTTGAAAAATATGGTTTCTATAAGCATGGCGAAAAGCGTACAGATAATGGTATAGAGTTTGTATATGTTAGAGACTTAACATTGACAAATGGTGATATTTTTCTTGATTATCCGTTGATAGTTCATAAAACAAAAAATAAATACTTATTATCAATATATCCAGAATTTCATACACGCCTTTTTCCTGACTCTCGGCTTTTAACTGAGTCACCTGATATTGTTCAGGATGTTTCACACACTAATAGTATTCATAAAATATATATATGTGCAATGAAAGATGTTCTTCATATGAAAAGAGGGGATATTATTGTTATATATAGAACGGCTGATAAGCAAGGGCCAGCACGGTATAGATCTGTGATTAGTTCACTTTGCGTTGTTGAAGAAGTCAGGTGTATTAATGAGTTCTCAACGTTAGAAAGCTATATTGATTATTGTAGTAAATTTAGTGTCTTTAGTGAGAATGAATTAATTGAAAAATATAAAATAAGAAAGTACCCGTACATAATAAGATTTACTTATAATATGGCTTTACCCAAAAGAATTATTCGTGATAGACTCATTAATGAAGTTGGTTTAAACAGTAGTGATTATTGGGGTATGATGAAATTAACCGATGATCAATTTAATAAAATCATCAAACTGAGTGAAGTTAATGAAAGTTTTATTATCAATTAAGCCTGAATATGTTGATAGAATACTTGATGGTTCAAAGAAATTTGAATTTAGGAAAGTTGCTTTTAAGAATAATCAAGTTCAATCTGTTGTTATATATGCAACTATGCCGATAGGAATGATTGTCGGTGAGTTTGAAATTAAAGAGATCATTTCTAACTCTCCTTCCGTTGTATGGGAAATGACTCATAAATTTGCAGGTACAACGAAGGATTTTTTTGATAGTTATTTTGAGGGAAGAGAAAAGGCTGTCGCAATTAGTATTGGTAATGTTAAAAAATACGATAAGCCTTTGCCTTTAAATATGCTTGGCCAAGGGATAACAGCGCCTCAATCTTATCGTTACTTATCTGCATGAGGTATGATACCCCTACCAATAGGAGTATTGCTTTGTCTATCTCCTATACCCTATACCCTATGGATTTCAAGATGGATCGCGGCGGCAAGGGGGCGAATCCCCGGGAACATAGATAATTATGTGACCGGGGTGAGTGAGTGCAGCCACAAAAGGCAACTTGAAAGATAACGGGTATATTAGACTTGCTGGCTTAGTGAATAACCCGCTCATCTTACCGTTAAGGGATCAGTAAACTTGATCCTTGCGTTGTCCGACTTTCCAGAATCTGATGTGCCCTTATTGCTTCACTTAGCGAGAACTTCTGATTTTCTGGTACGTCCACATTAATTTTGCCGCTGGCAATCAGATCAAATAATTCTTTGCTTGCCTCATCCAACTCTTCGCGCGTTGAAATATAGCCGGCGATAGAAGGGCGGGTAACAAACAGTGAACCTTTCTGATTTAAAATCCCTAAATCGACACCGGTAACTGGCCCGGATGCATTGCCAAAGCTCACCATCAACCCGTGGCGTTTCAGGCAATCCAGCGAGTGCAGCCAGGTCGATTTACCAACAGAATCATAAACTACACCGACTTTTTCACCGTTGGTGATTTCATAAATTCGTTCGACAATATTTTCACAGTTATAGTTAATAACCTGCCATGCACCAGCATCTTTAGCGCGTTGTACTTTCTCTTCAGAGCCGACTGTTCCAATCAGTTTTGCACCCAAAGCTTTTGCCCATTGGCAGGCAATTAGCCCAACGCCACCAGCGGCGGCATGAAACAAAAAGGGTTCGCCCGACTGGATCTTGTAGGTACGGCGTAGAAGATAATAGACCGTCAGCCCTTTCAGAAAAGAAGCAGCCGCTTGTTCGAAGGAGATGGTATCTGGCAGAACAGCGACTTTGCTTTCCGCAACATTATGTACTTCACTGTAAGCGCCTAAAGTTGATTGTGCATAAACTACACGGTCACCCACTTTTATGGTAGTGACGGCAGAACCCACTTTGGTGACTATGCCTGCGGCCTCAGTGCCCAAGCCGCTGGGTAATTGTGCTGGTGGGTATAGCCCGCTACGAATATAAGTGTCGATGTAATTGATTCCAATCGCTCTATTTTCTACTTGGACTTCGTTGTCAGCAGGAGCTCTGGGTGTGAATTCACAATATTGCAGGACCTCGGGGCCGCCAATAGAGGAAAATTCGATATGTTTTGCCATGACTCAACCTCATCAATGTAAGGGAAATGTGTGCACGTAGTAGTTGAACTCATTGTGAACAGGCTTTAGTGTGTTAGAAATAATTACAAACTATATGTAATTACTCAAGGCACTTCATAGCGTATACTCGTGCGCTGTTGCAGATTTATCAGTGGATTATTGCGGGATTCATGGCGGGAAAAAAATCAACTCACAACAAAATGGCTGAACCGAAAGATCGCCAAATGGAAGGGCTGAAACTTCCGCCACACTCTTTGGAAGCGGAGCAGTCTGTGTTGGGCGGTTTAATGCTAGACAACGAACGGTGGGATAATGTTTCCGAACGTGTTACTAGCAATGATTTTTTCAGTCGTCCACATCGGCGCATTTTTGCTGAAATGCAGCGGTTGCTGGAGATGGGCAACCCCATCGACCTGATTACATTATCGGAATCTCTTGAGCAGAGTGGGGAGCTGAATAATGTAGGGGGTTTTGCTTATCTGGCTGAATTGTCCAAAAATACGCCAAGTGCAGCTAACATTAATGCTTATGCGGATATTGTCCGCGAACGTGCTGTTGTCCGCGAGATGATCGCTGTTGCAAACGAAATTGCAGATGCGGGCTATGATCCTCAAGGCAGGAGCAGCGAAGAATTGTTGGATCTGGCCGAATCTCGCGTGTTCCAGATCGCTGAAAATCGAGCCAGTAAAGATGAAGGGCCGAAAGGAATAGAGCAGATCCTTGAAGAAACCGTCGAGCGGATTGAGCAACTCTATCAGCGCCCTCATGATGGTGTAACCGGTGTTTCAACCGGATATCAGGATCTGGATAAGAAAACCGCAGGCTTACAAAAATCAGATTTGATCATTGTGGCTGCTCGCCCTTCTATGGGTAAAACCACTTTTGCCATGAACCTGTGTGAAAACGCAGCTATGATGCAGGATAAGCCGGTTTTGATTTTTAGTCTTGAGATGCCTGGCAACCAGATCATGATGCGTATGCTGGCATCCCTTTCACGGGTGGATCAAACCCGTATCCGTACCGGTCAGCTTGATGATGAAGATTGGGCGCGGATCTCCAGTACGATGGGGATATTGCTGGAAAAACGCAATATGTATATTGATGATTCGTCTGGCCTGACACCTACCGAAGTCCGTTCCCGGGCTCGGCGCGTCTTCCGCGAAAATGGTGGATTGAGCCTGATCATGATCGACTACTTGCAATTAATGCGGGTTCCGGCCTTATCCGATAATCGTACTTTGGAAATTGCAGAGATTTCCCGTTCACTAAAAGCCTTGGCTAAAGAGCTTCAAGTGCCGGTGGTTGCACTTTCTCAGCTCAACCGTAGCCTTGAACAACGGGCAGATAAGCGCCCGGTTAACTCTGACTTACGTGAATCCGGCTCAATTGAGCAGGATGCCGACCTCATTATGTTTATCTATCGTGACGAGGTTTACCATGAGAATAGCGACATGAAAGGTGTGGCTGAAATCATTCTTGGTAAGCAGCGTAATGGTCCAATCGGTACAGTTCGCCTAACGTTTAATGGTCAGTGGTCGCGGTTTGATAACTATGCCGGGCCAAGTTATGACGACGAATAAGTATTAACGACCAAAGAATCAATAAATTTAAGGAATAGAATGAAAGCGGCAACCGCAGTTATTGACCGCCGCGCGCTGCGACATAACTTGCAACGGGTAAGGGAGATTGCTCCTAAAAGCAATTTGATTGCAGTTGTGAAAGCAAACGCTTATGGCCACGGTTTACTGGAGACAGCACATACGCTGGACGACGCCGATTGTTTCGGTGTCGCGCGAATTGGTGAAGCATTGACGTTGCGTCATGGTGGTATCGTCAAACCGATTCTGTTACTGGAAGGATGCTTTGATGCGGCTGACCTGCCAGTACTGGTTGCTAACCATATTGAAACTGTGGTTCACAGTGTTGAACAGTTGGAAGCTCTAGAACAAGCTAAGTTATCTCATCCGGTAAAAGTATGGATGAAATTGGATAGCGGGATGCATCGCTTAGGTGTAAGGCCGGAAGATGCGGAAGAATTTTATCAACGGCTGAGTCGTTGTAAAAATGTACAGCAGCCTGTCAATATTGTCAGCCATTTTGGCCGGGCTGATGAACCAACGGTAGACACCACTTGCCAGCAGATAGCCTGTTTTCAGGCTTTCTGTGCTGACAAACCGGGAGAAAAATCTATTGATGCATCGGGAGGTATCCTGTTGTGGCCGGAAGTCCATCAAGATTGGGTTCGTCCCGGGCTGATGATGTATGGTGTATCGCCATTGTCTGATAAAACGGCCGTGGATTTTAACCTGATCCCAGCGATGACTCTAAAATCGAGCTTAATTGCTGTTCGTAAGCATAAAGCTGGCGAATCGGTTGGCTATGGTGGGATCTGGGTCAGTGAACGTGATACTTATCTTGGGGTTGTGGCTATTGGTTATGGTGATGGTTATCCGCGGAGTGCGCCTTCAGGAACGCCAATACATATTAATGGTCGTGAAGTGCCGATTGCTGGCCGTGTTTCAATGGATATGATCTCTGTTGATTTGGGGCCAGAGGCGACAGATAAAGTGGGTGATGAAGTGGTGCTCTGGGGAGATGTACTGCCAGTGGAACGGGTTGCTAAGCACACTGGTATCATTACTTATGAGCTGGTGACCAAACTCACTTCCAGAGTGGTGATGGAATACTTGGACGAATAATGTTGTAAGTTATATTGTTTATTAACTAACTGATAAGGAGTAGAGCCTGATGTTCCAGAATGTTGATGCTTATGCTGGTGATCCGATTCTTTCGCTGGCTGAAGAATTTAAAAAAGATCCTCGTGCGGAAAAAATTAATCTGAGCATCGGGCTTTATTACGATGAGCAGGGAGTGACTCCGCAATTGCAGGCAGTGGCTACCGCAGAAGAACAACTTAGAGCGTTGTCACAGACTGCTTCTCTTTATCTGCCAATGGAGGGATTGGAATCCTATCGTCTTGCGGTTCAGGAACTGTTATTTGGTAAAGATCATCCGGTGTTGAAACAGCGGGTGGTGGCAACGATTCAATCATTAGGTGGTTCTGGCGCTCTTAAAATTGGTGCTGACTTTTTGCATCGCTATTTCCCTGATTCAGAAGTGTGGTGCAGTGATCCAACTTGGGAAAACCACGCAGCTATTTTTGCGGGGGCAGGTATTAAGGTGAACTATTACCCTTATTTTGATACACAGACCAAAGGGGTAAAATTCAGTGAAATGCTGGAAACATTCAGGAAACTGCCAGCAAAAAGCATTATTGTGATGCACCCTTGTTGCCATAACCCAACCGGATCGGATCTGACCTATGATCAATGGGATCAAGTTGTTCAAATTGTTAAAGAGAGAGAGCTCCTGCCATTCCTTGATATTGCTTATCAGGGGCTTGCGGATGGGATGGAAAAAGATGCTTATGCCATTCGTGCTATGGCGACAGTCGGTTTGCCTTGTCTGGTGAGCAACTCTTTCTCCAAGATATTTTCTATGTATGGTGAGCGTGTGGGTGGCTTGTCTGTTATTTGTGATGATGAACAGACCAAAGAACGGGTATTGGGGCAGTTGAAAGCAGGTGTGCGTCGCGTTTACTCTAGTCCACCGAGTTTTGGTGCACAGGTTGTGGCGAAAGTACTGACTGATCCTGCTTTGAAGGCACAATGGTTAACAGAAGTTGAGCATATGCGCTTGCGTATTTTGGAAATGCGCACGGTGCTGGTGGATGCTCTGAAAACGGCATTACCAGAGAAAAACTTTGAGTATTTTCTGAAACAGCGCGGGATGTTCAGCTATACCGGTTTTAGCCAGAAACAGGTGGATCGCTTGCGCCAAGAATTTGCTGTTTATCTGGTCGGTAATGGCCGAGTCTGTATGGCGGGTGTCAACCATCGTAATGTTGCACGTATTGCTGAAACATTTGCGGCGGTAAATAAGTCATAAATTTTAATGTAAATGATTTGCTATCGATGATAATGATCGACAATTTTGTAGAATAGCAGTAAACATCTCCTTAAAGCGCGCTATTTATGGTGCGCTTATTCTCTTTCCTAATATTAATTTAATATGTCGAATTTATAGTAACTTCATTCACATATTCTTTTCAGTCTTCCATTCTATACTGAGTTAGTAACGAGTATTATTAATCTTAATTGGTGTTTATTTTATATAAATAATGATAATCATTATTGTTTGAGATCAATTTTTTTCTACCTTAATTGTCTGTGTTTATATATGAGGTGAATTATGGGGTTAAAGTTAAATATTGCGTGGTTTGATAAAAAAACGGCAGAGTTTATTGGTGAGGAATATTCTGGAGATCTGGGAGATGATGGTTCAGTAATAGAAAAATTAGGGCTTCCTATTGAAGATAATATTAATAATGGTGCATTCGATGTAAAAAAAGAATGGGTGCCAACACTTGAATCATGTTTTAAAAATAAAATTGAAACAGATAAATATTGGTATCAAATATCATTTGACTATCGAGATAAATGGTAATGAAGCTGTAATTTAAATTTATTTACTTAAACCTTGCCACGGCAAGGTTTAAGACTATTTAATGGTGATGTTTAAATGGCAACAAGTTCCAGATGTTTACCCAAGGCATTTAACGCATTCGCGATAGTGTCAATTTTAGTGCTATGACTTAATGACACTATACGTTGAATTTCTTGCGGTCGAGTTCCCAGTAACCGTGCAAGTTCTGCGTTGCTTGTTCTTGTTTGAAGCATCGTATTCAACAGTAAAACCTTAGCCGCTATACTGGCTGGTACTTCGACAAAAGCTTCACCTTTAGTCGATGGTGTTGGTATTTCGCGCCGGTCTTCAAAGTAGAAATCAAACGCAGTAACCAGAGCATCCTGCGCCATAGCTAATGCTTCTTCTCTGGTATCTCCGCCTGTTAAGGCTTCTGGGATATCTGGGAACATCACAGCCCAACCTGTTTCGTCATGTTCGAATTTTACTGGATATCGCATATTTTTACTCAGTGAATTTATGCGAGTAACCCGCCCCTTGGGGCCGGTCTGTCATTTGATGCCTGGCTGTTTTAATATTAATTTCCTCAGTGGTTCTGGGATTTCTTTACTAGGGTGCCTTGGCATCGTGGTTTGCTTACCGTTCAGGAAAACTTTCAAGTGGTTAGTCTCATCTTTGAATTCTGCTCCCTGAGCTTTAAGCCACCGGCGAAACTCGCTTTGCTTCACTGCCTCCTCCTGTTTGTTTAACTTGAAAATAAACATAAACATTTTTGTTTATATCATCAAGAGGTTTATAAGCATTTTTGTTTATAAGCGTAATAGCGTTATGAACATTTAGATTTATTCTTTATAGGATGAAATCTGACGTGAAAATTATTCTATATCCGTCATCTTTCAAGTTGCCTCTTTGTTGGCTGCACTCGCTCACCCCGGTCACATAGTTTGCTATGCTCCCGGGGATTCACTCCCTTGCCGTCGCGATGCATCTTGAAATCCATAGGGTATAATCGCAGCGTATATAATTTGTTCATGGATATTTTCGGCTATGAAGTATGTTTTTTAATGTGAAGCAGATCAATTTTTCATGAAACATGTTTCAGATGGTGAAAAATAATTCTCACCATTTCAAGGTATATCCAAACATTTGTTAGCTTTCGATAGGGGTTTACTTAGATCTTTGTTTTGTTGAATTTATTTCTAGCGTAAAACACGGGTTGATTATTAATATACAGCAAAAAGGAGTTTTCAACAGGATTTAACTTGATGGTTATCACATAAAATAGGGCTGATAGTCCAGTCATGGGCTCTTACGATCGTTCTTCCAACTTCGTTGTAAAATAAAAAATCCCACTTTACTGTTTTGCTTTTAACACATAAAACAAACGTGTGTTTAAGAACAAACAAGTGTCCAAAAATGACGAATCGGGAAAAACAAATATTGCAGCTTCTGAGACGAGATCCGTTAATTCCACAGCAGGAAATGGCCGATATTTTAGGTATAAGTCGCTCCGGTGTTGCTGGTCATATTATGAATTTAATGAATAAGGGATATATAAAAGGCAAAGGTTATATTTTATCTGATCACCATTATGTGGTGGTGGTTGGTTCTATTAATATGGATGTTTACGGTTATTCATCGAATAAACTCATTTATCAGGACTCTAACCCAGGAAAAATAAAATGTACCCCCGGTGGTGTAGGCAGAAATATTGCCCAAAATATCACTTTATTAGGTAAAGAATGTCATCTTATTTCTGTTGTTGGCGATGATTTCTATGGTAGCACTTTACTGGATCAGGCCAGATGCGCAGGTGTTAATGTCGACTATTGCTATAAGCTTTATGGTGAAAGTACCTCGACATATATCTCTTTATTAGATGACGGCGGTGAGATGCTGGTTGCCATCAACGACATGCATATTTTGGAAAAACTGACACCATCGTTGTTAGCGAATCATTGTGATCTTATTCAGCACGCTGGCGTGCTAGTTATTGATTGCAATTTATCTGAAGAAGCTTTGGTTTGGTTGTTGACTAATGCCGGAACGGTGCCGGTATTTGTGGATACAGTATCCGCATTTAAAGCACCTAAGATTAAAAACTGGCTTTCCTATATCCACACCTTAAAACCTAATTGTCTGGAGGCAGAAGCGCTTAGTGGAATGAAAATTACCCAACCTACCGATGTTCCGGCAGTGGCGCGGTGGTTTCACGATCAAGGTGTGCAGCGGTTAGTACTCAGCATGGGCGTAGAGGGTGTCTACTTTAGTGAAAGCGATGGTGTGGCAGGCTGGTCACTTCCCATCAGTATCAAGATTGTCAATGTAACAGGTGCCGGAGATGCCATGATGGCCGGATTGGTGAACTGCTGGCTAGAAAATATGACATTAGCTGAAAGTGTTCGTTTTGCTCAAGGGTGTTCCGCGCTCACGCTCTCTTGCGAATTGACCAATAATCCAAATCTGTCAAATGGCAGTGTCCAAAAACTGTTGGAATTATAATCATGAAAAATCATGCTATTAGCAATAAATATTTGGATATTTCCCCAGAAGTTACAGAGGCTTTAGAGAATAACCGACCGGTTGTGGCGTTAGAATCGACCATTATTGCTCATGGAATGCCTTATCCGCAAAATGTAAAGACTGCGCTACAAGTTGAGCAGAAAATCAGGGAAAATGGTGCTGTTCCTGCAACAATTGCTGTTATCAATGGGATGATGAAAGCAGGTCTGTCGCATGAAGAAATAGCGTTTTTGGCTAGAAAAGGTAATGAAATAACTAAAGTCAGCCGTCGTGATTTACCCTTTGTTATCGCGGCTGGAAAAAATGGCGCGACGACGGTTGCTTCTACCATGATTATTGCGGCAATGGCCGGGATTAGAATCTTCGCTACCGGCGGTATTGGCGGTGTGCACCGTGGGGCGGAACAGACTTTTGATATTTCTGCCGATTTACAGGAATTAGCGAAAACCAGTGTTGCGGTAGTCTGTGCTGGTGCTAAATCCATTTTGGATCTTGGCTTGACAACAGAATATCTTGAAACTCACGGTGTGCCACTGATTGGCTATCAGACCCACGCTTTACCGGCGTTTTTCTGTCGTACCAGTCCATTCTCCGTCAATATTCGTCTGGATTCCCCAGAACAGATAGCTCAGGCGATGGCAGTAAAATGGGATACTGGATTACAGGGCGGTTTGGTAGTTGCTAATCCGATTCCTGAGCCATACGCCATGCCGGAAGCGGAGATCAATGCTGCTATCGAACAGGCAGTACGCGAATCCATAGAACAGAGAGTAAATGGAAAAGCGTGTACGCCGTTTTTGTTAGCAAGAGTCTCTGAGTTAACCGGGGGCAATAGCCTATCTTCCAATATTCAGTTAGTGCTCAATAACGCTGAACTGGCAGCGAAAATTGCTTGTTGTTATTGGGAGCGCCGCATGTGAAACCCGTTTCAAAAAGTTGCGGCTAGAAAATAAGGGGCTAACTGAGCCCCTATCTATAAATTATGCTTCTTTCTTCAATATAGGTTTTAAGAAACGTGCGGTATGTGATTTTTCACATTCCGCGACCTCTTCTGGAGTACCAGAAATCAGAATCTCACCGCCGCCGCTACCTCCTTCTGGGCCAAGATCCACGATCCAGTCAGCGGTTTTAATCACATCAAGGTTATGTTCAATAACCACAATGGTATTCCCTTGATCGCGTAACTGATGCAGAACTGTTAATAGCTGTTGAATATCAGCAAAATGCAAACCTGTTGTTGGCTCATCAAGAATATATAACGTCTGCCCAGTTCCGCGTTTGGATAGTTCACGCGCCAGTTTTACTCGCTGCGCTTCACCGCCTGATAACGTGGTTGCTGATTGGCCCAGACGGATGTAAGAAAGTCCAACGTCCATGAGGGTTTGCAGTTTACGGGCTAGAGCAGGAACCGCATCAAAGAATTCACGCGCTTCTTCGATCGTCATATCCAATACTTCATTGATATTTTTGCCCTTATATTTGACTTCCAGTGTTTCACGGTTATAACGCTTACCTTTGCACTGATCACAAGGGACATAAATATCAGGCAAGAAGTGCATTTCTACCTTAATAACGCCATCACCTTGGCAAGCTTCACAGCGTCCACCTTTAACGTTAAAACTGAATCGTCCAGGTGTATAACCACGGGTGCGTGATTCAGGTACGCCTGCGAATAATTCACGGACTGGTGTAAATACGCCGGTATAAGTTGCTGGGTTAGAGCGGGGAGTTCGGCCAATCGGGCTCTGGTCAATATCAATCACTTTATCGAAATGCTCTAGCCCTTGAATATCAATATAAGGTGCAGGGGTGATATTGGTCGCGCCATTTAACTGGCGTTGGGCAATCGGGAACAGAGTATCATTGATTAGCGTCGATTTACCGGAACCAGAAACCCCGGTAATACAAGTAAATAACCCAACTGGCAGATTGAACGTCACATTTTTCAGGTTATTACCTTTCGCTCCGATCAGTTTCAGCACCTTTTTCGGATCTGCCGAGATACGCTTCTCTGGGATGGCAATTTCACGCTCTCCACTCAGGAATTGACCTGTTAGTGAATCTTTGCTCACCATAATATCTTTAACTGAGCCTTCCGCGACGATTTCACCGCCATGTACACCTGCACCGGGGCCGATATCAATGATATGGTCGGCAGCCCGGATGGCATCCTCATCATGCTCAACCACAATCACGGTATTTCCCAGATTGCGCAAGTGGATTAGTGTTTCCAGCAGGCGTTCATTATCCCGCTGATGCAACCCGATAGAAGGTTCATCAAGTACATACATCACTCCCACTAAACCCGCACCAATCTGGCTGGCAAGGCGGATACGTTGAGCTTCGCCGCCGGACAGGGTTTCGGCGGAACGGGAGAGCGTCAGATAATTCAGACCAACATTAACCAAGAATTTCAGGCGGTCGCGGATCTCTTTCAGTACTTTTTCAGCAATTTGCGCACGTTGACCGCTGAGTTTAATGTTTTGGAAAAAATCCATCGCATGGCCGATACTGAAATCTGAGATCTCTGGCAGGGTGGTATTCTCAATAAATACGTAACGGGCTTCTTTACGTAAGCGAGTTCCGTGGCAGGAAATACATGAACGATTACTAATATATTTCGCCAGTTCCTCCCGAACGGCTGTGGATTCCGTCTCTTTATAGCGGCGTTCCATATTATGCAGTACACCTTCGAACGGATGGTTACGCACTGTGGTATCGCCACGGTCATTGGTGTATTTAAATTCGATGGATTGTTTACCGGAGCCGTACAACACCACTTGCTGAATATTGGCGCTGAGGGAATTGAAGGGGGCTTCGATATCGAATTTATAATGCTCTGCTAATGAACGTAACATCTGAAAATAGTAGAAATTACGGCGATCCCAACCACGAATTGCACCGCCGGCAAGGGAGATATCACCATTTTGAATGACTCTATCAGGATCAAAAAATTGCTGAATGCCTAAACCATCACAAGTTGGGCAAGCACCGGCTGGGTTATTAAAAGAGAATAGGCGAGGTTCCAACTCACTCATGCTGTAGCCACATGTAGGACACGCGAAGTTAGCAGAGAAAATCAGCTCTTCGGCGGTATTATCATCTATATTGGCGACAATAGCGGTACCGCCTGAAAGTTCCAGCGCTGTTTCAAAAGATTCAGCGAGACGTTGTGCCAGATCGGCGCGAACTTTAAAGCGATCAATGACCACTTCGATGGTGTGTTTTTTCTGTAATTCTAATTTCGGCGGATCGGATAGATCACAGACTTCACCATCAATGCGTGCGCGGATATAACCTTGTGCTGCCAGATTATCCAATAATTTAGTATGCTCGCCTTTTCGCTCTTTGACGATCGGTGCCAGCAACATCAGACGATGACCTTCTGGCAGTGTTAGCACATTATCTACCATCTGGCTAACAGTCTGTGCGGTTAATGGAATATCGTGATCTGGGCAACGAGGTTCCCCTACACGGGCAAACAACAAACGTAGATAATCATGAATTTCAGTAATAGTCCCCACGGTTGAACGTGGATTATGGGAAGTCGATTTCTGCTCAATAGAAATGGCCGGGGATAATCCTTCAATATGGTCAACATCGGGTTTCTCCATCAGTGACAGAAACTGGCGCGCATAAGCTGAAAGCGATTCCACATAACGGCGCTGACCCTCGGCATAAAGCGTATCAAATGCCAGAGAAGACTTACCTGAGCCGGACAAGCCCGTGATAACGATCAGCTTGTCTCGGGGAATTATCAGATTGATATTTTTGAGATTGTGGGTACGTGCGCCCCGAACTTCGATGTTATCCATGAATCATTTCCCGGATTATTCATACGTGCATATACCCGTTATCTTTCAAGTTGCCTCTTTGTTGGCTGCACTCGCTCACCCCGGTCACATAGTTTGCTATGCTCCCGGGGATTCACTCCCTTGCCGCCGCGATACATCTTGAAATCCATAGGGTATATAATAATAAGTGAGTTATTATTACACAGAGTTGACTGATTAGATATACAGTATTTAAGTGAAATAATGTAATAAGTACAGTATAAAAATACGGTGAGCTTCGCAAAGTTCGTTCTAAAGCGGCTGCGTTTCATTTTTAGTGTCGCATGTTAAACTGTGTTGCTTAATAATTGTAGAAATTCATTTCATCAGGAGTATTTCCATGGCCAGCAGAGGCATAAACAAAGTTATTTTAATCGGTAACCTGGGGCAAGACCCGGAAGTCCGCTATATGCCAAACGGCGGTGCAGTGACTAACATTACTCTGGCGACTTCTGAAAGCTGGCGCGATAAACAGACCGGCGAGATGAAAGAGAAGACTGAATGGCACCGGGTTGTTTTGTTTGGCAAACTGGCGGAAGTCGCGGGTGAATACCTGCGTAAAGGTTCACAGGTTTATATTGAAGGTTCTCTGCAAACCCGTAAATGGCAGGATCAGAACGGTCAAGAGCGTTACACCACGGAAGTAGTGGTAAACATGGGCGGTACCATGCAAATGTTGGGTGGTCGTGCTGGTGGTGGTAGTTTCCAGGATAGCCAACAATCACAAGGCGGAGGTTGGGGACAGCCACAGCAGCCACAACCACAGCAACAATCTCAGCAGTTCAGCGGTGGTGGCGCTCCTTCGCGTCCAGCTCAATCTTCCGCTCCACAAAGCAATGAGCCGCCAATGGATTTTGATGATGATATTCCGTTTTAGGATTTACCTCAGACAATAAATGTAAAAATAAGCATCAAAATAAAACATAACCCAGCATTTTGGCTGGGTTTTTTATTGTCACCCTTGAACTACTCTTAGGGAGATGGTGATTGTCCCTGTGAGGCTCTAGCCTGAAGGAAATCCATGTTGGAATATACCAGCTTACTCACCACAAGCAAGAAGGAAGTCACCATCACGGGCCTCTAGTAGGAGTTCATCACATGTATTTGGGTGTTGCAAATATCACTTTGTCTGGGTGCTAAAAGACGGAGATCTCACATATAATTTAATGTTTACTCCATTGTTCTATAATTTCGTCAAATTGAGTCTCAACCCATTGGTTTTTCCACTCATCAAGATATTTGATATCGATTGATGATGGTGGAGTTGAGCACCTATCTATTTTTACTATCGACGGAATGGAAATAGAGTCACCCATAATCAATGCTTCACCTTCTTTTAAGGAAGGCAGAAGATTAGTGATATCACCTACTGTATCAGGTAATAGACGCTTAACATAATTTTGATCGTCAGGATTGGTTAATCTCATTGATATGAATGTGTTGCACTGAGAAAATATACTTTCTGATATTTCGGACGGCCTTTGACTTGCAAGAAGAAGAGTTACGCCATATTTTCTTCCTTCTTTGGCTATTCTTTCAATAGCTTCTTTTGATGTTCTGTATTTGCTGAGTTCACTTTTAGGAGCATATTTATGAGCTTCTTCATATACTATTAAAATTGGAATATTTTGTTCCTTATTTTGTTTATTTTTATGTTTTTTTGAATAGTATCCAAATTCAAATATTAATCTCGATATTAATGACACACAGATGCTTAATACTTCAAAAGGAACACCACTAACATCGAGAATAGTTATGTTTGACTTTTCCTCTCCGTAACTGAGAAGTGTTTCTAATGTTTTTTTAAATGAAACAGATTTACTTTTCTCACCGAGGATAAAATTTAATCTTTTATCAGACAGTTTACTTTGAATTCTGTCTAAAAAATTCAATAGCTTACCATTTAACGCTCCTGCGGAAGTTCCATCAGCTTTTAAGTCTGGTTTAAAAAGTTTATGGGCGTTTTCATTGTTAAATGTGAATTCGTAATTATTGTCAACCCATATATGCTCGTTTTCTTTATTTTTTCTTTCATTATTTCTGTTATTTATGTAATTCATTACTTCATTAATGTCAAAATAATATGGTGAGTGAAAACTTATAATTTCTTTTGTTTCATTATCACCTTTGAAGTGAATTTTCTTGTTAAGAGTAACAGCTTGTCTAAAGACATTTCTCTGATTATGGTCATTGGCATCAGTATCAAGGAATAGTTCTTCTAACTCATCGCCATTTAGTAACCAATATGGCAAGTTTAGATTGTCAATATTCAATGAATTAGCATTCTTGAATGCATTTTTATACTCGGAATGGATATCAAAAATTATGATGTGTGAGTTATTTAATCCCTTATAATTTGTGTTTTTAACTTCTATTGCTTCTTGAAGTATCTTAGCTACAGTATGCGATTTACCTGAGCCTGTGGAACCAACTATTGCAATGTGTTTATTAAAGAATCTATTACCATTAACAGGCACTGGAATTTCTGAATTCAGTGATAATGTAGAAAATGTGAATTGTTCTTTCTCATTAACACTGTCAGCATAGATAGAAATTATCTCCTGTATTTTTGCTGGCTCGACCTTTTTCGGTGGTAAAGCCAAAGAATCACCTCCACGATAAAATTTACCATCTTTTATAAGCCCAATAGGACTGGCTTCAATCATATACTTTTGTTTTTGGCTTTCTCTGGCTTCAATAGAGAAATTGTCTATGATTGCAAGAAGTGCTACATCATCATTATCAGATACTCTGAGATAGGAGCCAACTCCAAGCTTTTCTTCTGCGACTTTGAATTCCTCCAGGTCGTCAACAGAAATTTTTAGTTTGTTAGGTGATACAGATACAACCTCTGCGTTGATAAGTTGTTCATCTTGCATTTATATAATCTCCATAATGTCTGAGAAATCATTAACCTGTATATTAACCGCACTGTATTTTGTGGGGAGTTCTAATGCTTTTTCAATATAGAACTGATATATCTCAATTCTATTCTTAATTCCATATTCTAATATGGCCTCTAAATCATCATCACAATCTATAAACTGAAATTTCATTTCTCTATTTGCCATATTACTGGTAATTAGACTTTGCTGAAATTCGCTTCCTTTAAAAGGATATCCATCACAAAATACTAAACCTTCGTCAAATAGTTCTGTTTTTACTTTAGTCAAGGTATTTTTATTAATGCCTGTTATTAAAATGAAGGGAGAGAAAGGTTTATTCGTTCTTGTAGAAAGATTTGACCAATTTTTTTGTATTTTGTATATGCAATTTTTTATATCGTTGATGGTATCATATTTTTTTGCTTCTAAAATAAAGAAGCGTGCGTGAGGTGGGGTATTTATATCTCTTTTGAAAAAATTTTGTTTTATTTTTCTTAAATATGCTGTTCTTCCTTCATGTTTATAAATCCAAATGTTAAAAAGAATTTTTGATTTGTTTATGGAGTCAATGAATTCTCTTTTGGTTATCTTTCTATTTTCTTTATTACAAGCAAGAATATTTATTATTTTAAAGGCATTAGAGTAATAATAGTGTTCTGCTTCATATTTTTTACATTGGAAATATGAGGAAAGCTTTTCAAAAATTTCTTTCTTTTGCTCTGAAAAGGATTTTGCATTGATGTTGATTGTTAATCTCAGTAAGAATGATTCAAGTTCAATATCTGTAATATTTAATTCTGTGTGATATTCGTGATATATTTTATTTTCAGTATAAGTAAGAAAATTATTTTTTAATATTTCCACAGTTAAAGGAAGAGTAAGTTTTTCATGCCCTTCTTTGTAATGCCCAAAAAGGTAGTATTCACCGCTATGATTGTGGTTATTTTTGTAGTGGCTTAACATTAAACGAATTGGTTTCGCTATAACAGAGTGATTATAGACAGTGCTTTCATAATATTTGCATTGAATGGCTTTCAGATGACCATCTTGGTAAACATCGATATCCTCAATGGATTCTACTTCAATGTAATCATCTAACTCGTTAAGAGAGATTGCCTCAAGAATTGTTTTGTCGAATTGATAACAATATCCACGGATTGTATCGACTGCATTTCTGTACATATCCTTATCTTATCCTTAACTATGGTTAAAAGTTGCTGTGAAAGGTGATCTGAGTGTCAGGTTTTATGATGTAGAAAATTTCAGCAAAAGGCAATAGCGAAAGTTATGTAGGTTAATGAGAACGGTCTAAAATTTTAAGTACTGTAAGATGATTGAGTGTCATGCTATAACTAATGAAATTAAAATATTGAATGAAGGCTATTGTAGTGGTGAACCGATATTATGGTTAAACTTTTAAAATAAATCTATTACATTTTTTTGTTTATCTGTATTAGAGTTAACTCTAGCCGTTCTAAATGAGCTGAAAAAATATCTTGCAGGTGAGATTTTTACTACATTAATTGGTTATCCTGACTGCATAGTGATAGCGTAGATGTGGAAGTTGACAGAAACATGAGAGCAAAGCCAGATAGATGTATCCCCAAGCTTGGAACGTGAGAGAGTGTAAGTATGAACTACATCTCAAATATTGGACATCAATCCGTACATAGGAGGAATGGTTAATGAGATATTCGTTAGAATTTAAATTGCCTCTGTCTGCCATTATCAGATGGTAGAGAGAAAACTACAGCTAGAAAATTTTGGGTAGGGATATAACCTACCTCCGTCATTGGGTGGCTGCATATGAGGTCTGAGCTAATACATCTGATACCAGCTTACTAGAGAAAGAGCTTTGTAGTATATCCTCTAAAGTTTCTAAATTGAGTGAAGTAATTGTTGAACTTGACAGTGATATAAGAAAACTCGGGAATGAAATAAAATTAAGAGTTGATTCTTTCTTCAATACAGAATTGATAAATAAGATATACAGCAGCATTGATCCATATCCTGAGTATAAAAAAATTGTTTTTACTTGTCTGTCTGATGAGTATCTCTCTTGCGAGAACCTTGTCTTTAAAGGACAACGAAGGCAATCCTGTTATTGCATACTGATAGATGATCCTGTTCAGTCAATTGATGCAATCAATACTTTGGGTTTGATCGATACTCTTTGAATGCTTTCTATTATGTTCAATAAGCAAATTATAGTGACAATTCATGATGAGAATTTTCATGAGTTGCTCAAGAAAAAGATGCCAAGTGATCTATTTTCTTCTAACTTTTTGAGATTAAGCTCTTTTGGAAAAGTAAGTTCCGATGCATAGGTGTAACTTATGCATAGTTTAACTCATAGTCATTTTCTGCTTAGTCCTCTCATCTTATTGAATTAGATGAGAGGAAAACTGCTCAAGTGCGAAAATGTTCGGAAGATGTTGAGTCATTCACTTTACTTCCTTTATTGAACCTAAAAATGGGGTAAGGAATGATTTTAAACTTACATATATCGTAGAGTTAGATGGTAATTAAGAACTGTGCTTTGCTGGTTGATTATTCGTTCCAACTTAGCATTGGAAAGGAAGCAATGTATTCCAAGGTTCGGTAGGAATGAAAAATTAAGACAATCTATATATTATTATCCTTCTTGACCGATGAAATAATTTCGACCAACTCTGTGTTAAGCACAAGAGCTTCATGCGGTTTGACTACTTATTTTGTAAAGATTGTTCCTTAAGATGATAAAAGTTAACGAAAACTTTAACGTTTTTGTTATATTTTTCTTTAATTGATTTTTAAAACAATGTGTTATGGTGGTAGGCCAGTCATTAAGGTCATCATAACCGTTTTGAGTGTAAAGTTTTTACTTTTAAAACAAATGGTTATCTCGGAATGTCGTGATAATCATAGTCCGTTGGAGTACCTATTGCGAGCCTGACTAATCCTTACCCAGTAATGTGTTTGAACCTCAAAAGAGGGAGGGGAGTGCATCAGGTCAGGAAAAGGCTGGTTGCGGGGAAATAATTTACTTTGCGCCAGCCATTGCAAGTCCTATAAGGTTAAGCCTGATTGGTTGAATCATAGTTCATAGTGGGTTTCGGGATATCTTTGACTCACGATAGTTTAGGAGTCTTACCAAAGTTTATGACAATTATAGCTAGAAGGTTGTCATATCCAACAACTTTGGCACCTGCTCGGTGAGAGTGGAAATTGGACGTAAGTGGAACCTAAGTAGGACGCATCTTGACTACAGAGAAATGCGGGATCATCTAAGTTGGTTTAAACTAAACAACCAATATGATGACAGAGTTTCCATAGTACCCAATGTAGCTTTGTAATGGAGTATCAATCGGTTTCAATCTGATCTGAAATCTGAGTATAAGTGACTGAGTATGAAATGGTCGCAATGGCAGAGCGTATTGATACATCAAAAACAATGTTTGGTCCTGTTGGAAAGGTCGAGAAACACCTGCCAGTAACAGCTCAAGAATTTAACACGCTGGAACAAGCTGCTGCTCACATAACCGAATATGGTTTCTGCGTCCACGATTACACAATGAGTGCCTGTGAAAAATATCGGGATTGTATTAATTGTACTGAGCAAATTTGTGTTAAAGGCGATTCTGACAAACTGGATCGTATGAAAGAACGGCTGGAGAGAACTCAAAAACTGCTATTCAATGCTGAAAAGGCGGTTGAAGAAGGAGATATGGGAACTGACAGATGGCTGACATATCATCAGAAAACGGCATCTAGGTTGCGCGAACTTGTAAGCATTTTGGAAAATCCAGAGATCAAAGATGGCGCGCAGGTAAAATTGCGAGGTAATAGACTTCAGTCAATTACGTCGTGTTGCTGAGAAAAAAACTTTAGAAATAATTAGTAAGAATAGTTCTGATAATAAAGAAGAAGCTTCGATACTAGAAGATTTGACGAAAATGCTTGGAGGTGGTTTTGGCTAAACATCTCAGCGATCGTAAATCTTATTCGCGGTTGGGAAGATTCTAAACTTACGTGGTCAGCGATCTGCTCTGAAGCACAACCACTAATTGGAAAGTTACCAACTAGGCAATCACTTAATGCTCATGATGCTATTACGACCGCGTATCAGACAAAAAAGGATGCATTAAAAGGGAAAGCACCGAAAAAGCCTCGTCCTGCTAGTTTAAATGCAGCGGCATCGCGCATCGCAAATTTAGAGGCTGAATTAGCAGAGTTGAAAGAGCAGAATCGTAAATACAAGCAACTGTTTGTTGTTTGGCAATATAATGCCTACAAGTATGGAATGAAGGAATCACAGCTTAATATGGCAATGCCTAAGATAGACCGTGAACGTAGCGATAGAGAAAAACGCTAGTAAAGATATGCAGTGTGGCTAGTCTAGTTATCTGTTAGTAATATTATTTCGATTCACGTGTTCAAATTTTGTGTGCTACTACAATGGATAGATCTGAGTTTTAAACAGTGAGGAAAATATGGAAGATTCATTGCAGTTAACTCGTAAGTTATTTATAGAATGCAACTGGAGTTATGACGTCTCTCCAGAAGACCATTATGGATACTTTTCTATCATGAGCAGTCTACAAAAGTCCGCAAAAGAAATGATGGAGGCAGAGAAGACAGGGC
This sequence comes from Photorhabdus sp. RW14-46, assembly GCF_963887965.1. Taxonomy (NCBI): domain Bacteria; kingdom Pseudomonadati; phylum Pseudomonadota; class Gammaproteobacteria; order Enterobacterales; family Morganellaceae; genus Photorhabdus; species Photorhabdus sp. RW14-46. The sequence goes on from NZ_CAWPHH010000009.1 coordinate 58,972, forward strand.
ACTCTAAAGTTCTTGAGCTACTAGCACGTGCAGCATCAATGATGCTGACAGCGAGTAGCCTAAATGAGCCATTTACAGCCTACTTTCAATTGGTTAATGTGGGGCGGTCTGCTTTACCTGAGGACTTTTCGGAAGAAGAGCTGGTATTTTTCGAAGACATTTTGAACGATGTTAATGAGCCATACTTAAAGGCAAGGCTAGCTGATCTGTTATGGTTATTAAGAAAACCTAGAAATCCTGATTATGCAAGGGCCGCAATAGATTCGTATATTGCTAACATTATTGATGACGATTCTTGGTATCGAGGTGTAAACGAATGTTGGGAGCGTGCTGCTCGTTTATGCATACAAATCAAAGAATTTAACCGGTTGAATGAAATTAAGGAAAAACTATTCTCAGCTTTTCTTTTTGAATATCCAAGAAACAAGTTTATGTCGCTATCGATTGCAGATTTATTGGATAAGCTAAATATCGATAATGACTTCAAAGAAAATATAGCTTCATCACTCCATAAGAAGGCAAATGATTTAAAGGAAAATGGTGATTTCCATTCTGCTAGATCATATTTTGAGTTAGTGTCAAAAAAATACCGGCAATGCTCTAACGAGAAAGGTCGGCTGGAATCTCTCATTGCAATAGCTGAATGCTTCGAACTAGAGGCTGATTCACGAGCTAGCGACAGTAATGTAGTCGCCAATTCTTTCTATGAAAATGCTATACAAGCATATCGCAGAATCCCTACTAAACATCGAGATACTTATGGTATTGAGGGAAAGATAACAGAAATTCGTACAAAAATGACTATATCGGGTCAAGCTTCACTAGGAGAAATGGATATGGTTAAAATACCAGGTATAGACATCTCTGAAATAATCAAATCATCTATTGAGCATGTTGCAGGAAAACATAGCCCTGAAGAAGCGCTGAAGTATTTCACAGGCTTGTTTTACGGGGCTGAATATAAAAAGCTTGTCGTAAGTGCGAAAAAAACCATTCAAAATAGTTTTTTTAGTAATCGATTTGAATCAAGTTATATGAACAGTGATGGGCGCGTCATTGCAAGAACACCTGCGATGAATCTGCGTGCTGGTGAAGATGATCCAGCAAATAAAGCTGCATTGCATAGACAAATTCATCAGCAATTTTCCATTCAAGTTCAGCTTGTAGTCGAAGGCCAAATAATGCCAGCGTTAAGGCAATTATGTATGGAGCATAGGGTAACAAAGGAGTTAATGGTATCTATTTGTCATTTTTCACCTATCGTTCCAAACGACCGAGTGAACTTATTGGGGGACGCTCTCTGGCTGGGCTTCGAATACGAATTTGGCTCCGCAATTCATTTGCTTTGCCCACAGATCGAACACATTGTACGATCACAATTAAAAGAGGTTGGCGCTCACACAAGCAACATTGATAAAGACGGTATAGAAAATGAAAATGGATTAAGTACGCTGATGGAGTTGCCAGAAGCTGTGCAAGTTTTTGGGGAAAATTTAACCTTCGAAATTAAAAGTATTTTCACAGAATCGCTTGGATATAATCTGCGTAATCAAGTTGCTCACGGGTTATTGAACGATGATGCATCGTCATCAATAGCTACGGTTTACGCATGGTGGATGATTCTTAGGTTAGTCATACGCTCAATTATTCATGGCAACATAAAATGAGAATAGCATAGTTTATCCGTGGCGATTCAGTAAGACTAAAGGTGCGACTGGACTACTTATTCGTGGTTGTGGCTATAAGCGCAGCATGCCCTGGAAAATTTGGTATTTTACAAAGACAAAGTGAATATTAGGAACGGGTATTCAGCATAATCCCATCTCCTTAGCTGATGTGTAAATTTTATTCCATTGGATTGCTATAAACATTACTAGAATCTTTACGAATTAGAAAAATTATTCTTTAATGCATTGAATAACATGAGTTTATTTTTATTTTATTTGTTCTGTGGTAAACAGAACCGTTTTGGAGTTATCTTTTTTATTTATAAAACAAATGGTTATCATATTTCCTTGTGATAATCATAGGCCGTTGGAGTACCTATTGCGAGCCTGACTAATCCTTACCCAGTAATGGGTTTGAACCTCGAAAGAGGAAGGGAAGTGCAGCATGTCAGGAAAAGGCTGGTTGCGGGGAAATAATTTACTTTGCGCCAGCCACTTTTGTTTTACATAAATAGATGTTCTTTTACCACAAAGTGGAGTTAATTTTTAATGAGGTCGCTGCCACAATTTGGGATCGCGAGGCGTTGTTATCGCCACCCGAGATATAAGCGCCTTCATTGCGCCAGCCATTAATAAGCTAACCTTCTCTCCACGATTAGTTCTTTGTCTGCATTCCCAGGCCCGTACTCCTGCTTGTTGCACTTTAATGCCGATTTCACGATAGATACCATGAGCAGAAGCGATGACCCAGGCTGAACGCAAAGGTAAACCAACAAGCCCTGTCAGAGCGGAGGTATAATAAGACTCCGCTTCTACAATCAATCGGGATGCCACCCGAGCTAGCGCAGGACGGTTTTCGGTATAAATAAGTGTGTCTGGCATTAGCCCTTCTTGGTGAAGCCATTCTAGCGGAAGATAGCAACGCCCGGCCTTCGCATCCTCAATAATATCCCGAGCAATGTTAGTTAACTGAAAAGCAATTCCTAGATCGCAGGCCCGATCCAGCACACTCGCCTCGCGAACCCCCATAACCCTTGCCATCATCAGCCCAACCACTCCCGCGACATGGTAGCAATATCTCAGAGTATCATCCAATGTTCTGTAAGGTTCACAGAGTACATCCATTGCGAATCCTTCCAGATGTTCGAAGGCCTGTTGCTGAGGGATTTCATTACTCAGAGCTACTGTCTGAAAGGCTGCAAAAGCAGGTTCGGTCATCGGCAAACCGTCATAAGCCTGCTTTGTCAGGTATTGCAGCATTTGAAGTTTCTCGCGGGCGCTATACTTATCAACACTGCTTATTTGTCTCCCCAGCTCTTGCCCGTCTATTATATCATCACAATAACGGCACCAGGCGTACAGCATCATTGTGCTGTGTCGTGTTGCTGTATCGAAAAGTCGGGTGACACTGGCAAAACTTTTTGAGCCTTGCTCCATTATCTGAGTAACGTGTTTAAGTAGCGCAGGATTCATCTAGCGATATCCTCTAACATCAATGTGGCTGTGGCTTTTGCTGATCCAATCACGCCGGGAATACCTGCTCCAGGATGCGTGCCTGCGCCGACGAGATACAGATTATCAATGCGGTTGTCCCGATTGTGTGGTCGGAACCAAGCGCTTTGTGTCAGCAACGGTTCAAAGGAGAAGGCCGAACCGAGATGGGCATTGAGTTGGTCACGAAAATCAAATGGGGTAAAAATACGATGAACGACTAACTGCTTGAGCAGACCGGGCATATAGTACTTTTCCAGATACGCGAAAATACGGTCACGTAAGCGTGGCCCCTCTATATCCCAGTTTAAATTAGCTGTCCCCAAATGTGGTACAGGGGCCAGAACGTAGTAACTTGCGCATCCTCGGGGAGCAAGGGATGGGTCAGTAACAGAGGGGGCATGGAGATAGAGTGAAAAATCCTCCGCCAGTCGGTCATGATAAAAAATATCTTCGATGAGTTCCTTATAGCGTGGACCAAAGCAAACTGTATGGTGGGCTAATTGCGCATGGTGATGGTTCAGACCGAAATAAAGCACGAACAGTGAGTTGCTCATTCGTTTACGCACCAGTGTTCGAGCGCGGGCTATTCCGACCGGATGCTGACCCAACAGGTGCTTATAGGTATGAATAACATCGGCATTTGAGGCCACAACGTCACATGTCATATTTCGTCCATCAGTTAATTGGACACCTGTGACCCGATTGCCATGGGTGGTGAAACGTTTTACCTTTGCATTAAGCTCAATTTCTCCACCAATGTCAGTAAACAATTTCACCATTGCTTCAACCAGGGCGCTGGTTCCTCCACGCGGAAACCAGACTCCCCATTCTCGTTCCAGTGCGTGGATCAAAGTATAGATAGAAGATACAGCAAAGGGGTTACCTCCTATCAGTAGCGAGTGAAATGAAAATGCCTGGCGCAGGCTCTCATCCTTGATAAAGCGTGCCACCTGACTATAAACACTACGCCATGCGTGTAGACGTATCAACTGTGGAGCCGCACTCAACATGTCGCGAAAAGAGAGGAAGGGCACCGTTCCAAGTTTCAGGTAGCCTTCATTAAAGGCTTCCCGGGAATAGTCCAGAAAGCGTCGATACCCGTTAACATCTCTTGGATTGAACGTATGGATTTGTGCTTCCAGATGTTGCTGATCATTGTCGTAATCAAACATCTTACCCGACTCCCAACAGAGCCGATAAAAAGGGCGTACGGGAAGTAAATCGACGTAATCAGCCATACGTTTACCAGCCTGGGTAAACAATTCTTCAATGACATTGGGAGCGGTGATTACGGTGGGGCCGGCATCAAAGGTGAACCCCTGTTCCTTATAAACATAAGCGCGTCCACCTGGTTTATCCCGTTGCTCCAAAATACATGTCGGAATCCCCGCAGACTGGAGCCTTATTGCCAGTGCCAGCCCACCAAAACCAGCACCAATTACCAGCGCTTTAATCATAATAAAAACCCTGAAGCTTCTTGTGTTGTTTAAACATTGCCTTTAGAGCACCCTTTATCGGCACTGGTGGTTTACCTATGAGAATCCGGGCCTTGTCGACGGAATTAAGTTGCTCCGCATAAAAACGTGCAATCAGATTTGGGGAAAGTTGATAGAAACGTTGCATTACCTGCCAACGTTGTTGTGGATCCCCAGCGAGGAAGAGCATGCGATTTAGAAGACGGAAAAAGCGCTGGTGTTGCCACTGTTGTCGTGCGTAATCCCTGAGGGTAATGAATAAGGAGGTATCGGTAAGCTCCGGCAGAGCAACAATACGATCTGCCAACCGAATGGCGTGTGGCAGAGAGTAGCCTGTTGTGGGGTGAAACAAAGCTGCACGTAACCCACAGGTGGGCTGTCCTGCTAGCTGTGCCCAGAAAGAGGTAAAATCTCCCGTAAGTGTAATTGGAAGACAACCGCTCTCTTCTCGAATGAGTTTACCCAGTTTCCATCCATGTTTCTTCGCGTACTCTGCGATAGTAGCCTGCGACAAAGCCTTATCAGGTGGCCCCCGATCAACGTAATGAGTGTCCTCTATCAGCAGACGAGTTGAGGAGAACGGCAGGACATAGATAAATCGATAACCTGTATCCTGTCCCACACTAGTATCCATTAAAATCGGGTGGGTTAAAGAGTGCGACTCTTCCAGCTCCCATTCCTGACCAAAAAATGCCTGGGTGCCACTCCCTATAAATGGTCCTGGTTGCCAGCCTCTCCCATCAATGACTGCGCCGGCACTTAGAGACGAGCCGTCCTGTAAGTAAACTTTCTGTGGAGTCAGCTCCTGTACCAATAAACGAGTCTGTATACGTTCGCCCAAATATGCATGGAGTATGCTTGCAAAGTGTTGGGATGTGATACTGAAATATGAATGTGGCAATGTGCGTTGAAATGCTGGAAAAATGACGTCGTAACCTGACCAGCGATAGGTAATCAGCGGTGCTATCCACTCATGTTCCGCCTCAGTAAGATCATGTTGATGAAATGACCACGTGTGATTGCCTCCTATTGTTTCTGTGTTTTCAATAAGCAACACTCGCAGATGTGGTTTACACTGCTGGAAACGCATTGCGATCAGTCCGTTGGCCAATCCTCCTCCCACCAGAATCAGATCCCAGTCGTACATCATTTTGTTGATCCTCCGACAATCACACAGTTATTAACCTCATCAAGAGTCATATACATCACGGAAATTCGTGTTTGTTGAAAGAGATTAAAGATATTCAGTCATAGCGGAAAGACTCATGTTGGTAGCAAAACAGCTGTACGCAGCGCAGCAATATCGGCGCTCCCTGTGCAAAAGCAGGCGACTTTTATCTGCTCAATAATTAATTGGAAATGTTCTATAACTGCATCTGTGGAGAGGGCTGCACTATGTATGACGGCAGCGGCTTGGCCGACCAATTGTGCCCCCATGCAATAAGCTTTGGCGGCATCAACACCATTTCTGATACCGCCAGAGGCGATCAGTGGCATATTTGGAAGTGCCTCGCGTATTTCACGCAGTGCTGTCGCGGTCGGAATTCCCCAGTCAGCAAATGCCATGGCCAATGCGCGATGATACGGTGTGGATGCGCGTTCTGCTTCAATCGCTGCCCAACTGGTTCCCCCAGCCCCGGCTATATCCAGCATACTGACGCCCGCTTCTGCCAATTGGCGTGCGACAGGAAGCGATAAGCCTGAACCTACTTCTTTAACAATTATAGGAACCCCAAGTTTTGTTACGAGTTGTTCAATAGCATATAGAATATGGCACCAGTTACGATCTCCTCCCTGTTGCAGCGCCTCCTGTAGCGGATTCAGATGGATAATTAGAGCATCGGCTTCAATCATCTGTACTGCTCGCAGAGCATAATTAAACCCGCGCTCGCCACGAATTTGGGCTGCCCCGAGATTAGCGAAAAGGAGAATATCAGGAGCTATCTGGCGTAGTGAGCGACTAAGCCCATCGTTTGCTTCATTTTCAAGAGCAACACGTTGCGACCCGACTCCCATTGAAATGCCCAGTACTTGAGCTGCCTCTGCAAGATGATGATTAATCGCATGAGCACGATGAACCCCTCCAGTCATAGAGCTTATGAGCAGTGGTGCCTGCAAAATTTTTCCAAAGAGGGAACACTTAAGATCTATACTGTCTAGATCCAATTCTGGCAGAGCACAATGCTGAAATCGCCACTCAGCAAACCCCGTACTTACTTGGGACTCCGTTTGAGGAGGACGGAATATAATATCCAGATGCTCATTCTTACGCTGAGTGTGATCGATCTTTTTCATTTTTTTCGGGCCAAGGTTGAAATTAATTAAACATCGCAATATTTTTATCAAACCAGTGTCGTATAAAATATCGTGAAGCTAAATTTCTGCGATACACTATTGCCAAATATTTATCAATGTATCTGATGTGCCTGCGTAATTGTTTATGCACTTTAGATTTTCCGAGCAGCGTAACCATTGTTAACTTTTCCTTATCCTGATACATATCTTTCCCTGTATTATTCAGGTCATCGCTCAAGTCATCCAGTAATTGAAACGCTTGCCCCAGATGTTGTGATACATGACGCAATGCCTGGCGAATTATATCAGGTGCATTCACAGCAATTGCCGCTAACTGAAATGTTGTGTCGAACAGCAAACCCGTTTTTAAATCGTTGGTGGTAGCAATGGCATGATAATTACCAGCACATAATGTATTGTTCAGATCGCGAAACTGCCCTTGGACAAGACCGTTTAAACCCACTGCATGGGAAAGTATGGCGACAGCAGCAGATTTATCGTATTCAGAAAGGTTTGTTTCTACAATGAGGCCAAAAGCCCGGCTCAGCAAGGCTACAGCCGCTAGGATCGCTACACTTTCACCATACTGCCGATGAATAGCCGGGCGTCCGCGTCGATACTCCGCATTATCCATACAGGGAAGATCGTCTAAAATTAATGAGGCGGCATGCACTATTTCAATTGCAGATGCCAGCTGTAGAAAGTCAGTCTTCCAGGGATTTTCTCCAAGATCCAGGACTATGAGTAGCAATAAGAGGGGGCGGATACGTTTTCCAGACACCAATGTACTTTCTCGCATGGCTGCGCAGACTTTATCATCTGGGGCTCCTGAAGGAAGTACCAGTTCTAGGTGTTGTTGTAGTGCACTCTGTAGCTCCAGTAATGTCTCTTCGTAATTCATAGCTCGTGCAGTACTGACGTTCATAAATATTTCCCGAATCACGTAAATAATTTCACTAAGCCATTTGAAAAACAATGATAAGCTTATATTACAATAGGCTTCAGGCTTATATACCCGTTATACCCGTCATCTTTCAAGTTGCCTCTTTGTTGGCTGCACTCGCTCACCCCGGTCACATCGTTATCTATGCTCCCGGGGATTCACTCCCTTGCCGTCGCGATGCATCTTGAAATCCATAGGGTATAGCATAACTTCATTTATCCAGCAGTGATGCATTCCCATTGGAATATGGTGCGGCAAACGTAATCTGCACACCATTGAGAGATCATCAGCATTTAAAACTACGATATCTGTACAGTGCAATTTTTCGACATAAACCTTAAAAATAAGCCAACCATCATCTTCTTTAACAGCACCCGGTTTGGCTACAAAAACAGGTTCTTCCGGCAAATCATTATCAAAACTGTGGCTTAATACACGCTTATCAAAACAATCAAATTTAATTATTGATCTCCCTTCACTGTCAGAATTCCCCCAACAAACGAACCAGGCATATCTGTACTGTCTACCACAGACTGTAGGGTTTATGGCTGGGAAATCAGTATTCCCCCTGAATAAAATTTCTTTATCAACATTCCCGGATGCTGTGCATAAAGTAAAACGACAAAGTTCTGAACTATTATTTTTAAATATATTCTGTGTAAATACTGGGAATGACCGCCAAAATGAGGCGTCGAAAATCACATTCCCATCGGCATCTTCATAACCATTTGCAAAATGAAAAATAAATCCAGGAACTGCATCATAGAATTTCACATCATGGCATTTTCTTGAAACTAAAAGAACCCGGCCATCTTCACTTTCACGTGAATTCATGGATGCAATGATGCTTTCATTGCCAATTACATTGCTCAACTTAAGATTTATATGCGGCCCACCTAAAAAAAATAAAAAGTAATTTTTTGTCACTATGAAATCGTGAATTAAATACCTTTTCTTAAGCGAAATTTTGCGTATAACCATCATATCGCCGGCACTGTCTATTTTGTATAGCGTTAACTTAGATCCAATACCATATGTCACACCAAATCCATATAAATTATCATCATTTGGTATTTTTTTAGGATGTGCTGTAAATGGTACTTCACGAAGGTTAAGTTTGGGAAGGAAAGAAAATCGTGCTTTTAGCTTTCCAGAAAAGTCATATTTTGAAATTGTCTCAAGAGTTACCGGATTAATTAAATGTGGCATCCCTCCTTCCCACAACGCCAGAAGCTTATGAGAATGATATACAATATTTGTATTTGCCGGATTTTTAATAATAAAAAATCTCATCCTGAGTTTTAGTTTTTTGGGGACGGTTCCAACCGAGCGATACAGTAACCTTTGAGCTTCTTCCTCTTTTAAGTATTCCTTTGTTAACACATGTCTGTTTCTATAGAATATCCCATTATCACTGAACGTTACTTTAAATATCATTCCATCCCCATCAAATGGATGATTATAATATTCGTCTCCCCTATGCAGGCGACCGGGACCAATTCTAAAGAAAGTACCTTTTAACTCTGAAGGAGCCTCTCCCTCAATAGGAACTAATTTTGAATCAAGTTCCTCCAGCTGAGATTGAAAGGGATTAATATGGTTTTTCGATAATACAACGTCGCTCAAGCCTTCACCTCTATATTTCCAACCGAATAATAGGTAATGATTTAATACCGGAGCTCTATAAGAAGATATAACTATACTAAAATAACAGTACTTTATTGAAGATGAACAGAACTATTTTTTTCCAAAGGGATTTTTGTAACTGAAATCACGAAGAAGAATTTTTCTATAACTATAAACAGTAACACACCTTTGATGTGATGGCGTACATGTAGAAGGGTGACTGAAACATTAGGAGCAACGCCAGATAAATGTGTACTCAGGCTTGGAATGTGAGAGAGTGCAAGCATGAACTGTCCCCCAAATGTTAGACTTCAATCCGTACATAGGGGGACAATTTAAATATGGTGGGTTTGTATGTATTACGAGATATCAATCAAACCAAGATCATTGCTTAATGTCGTACCACTGATATTGTAGCTGGCAAGTACTTGACTTCCTTTTTTGTATAAAAAAGCTTTACGGGCTTCATTATCATTTCCCCATACTACAAATACATGCATAAAAACTGTTGAGCCATCAGGAACGCCAAGATCGCCAGGGTCAACAGTATCTGTTAATCCAAGAGTAATATTATTACCTTGCTGACTTAAATGCTTTTCACCGTCGCCATCCATATAACTAAATTGGATTCTAGCAACGAATCCACCTGAGTTTTTAAGACTCATCTTGCCAATTTCTTGCAATGTCATTACAGTCTCCTTTTGAGAAAAAACTAATAACATTTAGCTATTCAAATAAGTAAGTCGTCTAAGATGTGTTAAATAAAAAATAAATCTTAACGAGTGAAATAAATAACACATTAAAACCACTAGGACAAATAATTGTTATGTGTGTTTTATAAAAAACAAAAATTATTTTAACAAGTACCAGAATAAGTAATTTTCTTTCATTAGATATGTAATATGGTTCCTATTTTTTCTTTATAACACAATAAAATGAGATATTTATTTTTATACAAAATGACTTTATTGTTTTGATTAGTAATGATTTCAATTTATAATGTTTTTTTATAATAGTAATTGCAACATCATGACGCTGTGAATAAATGATTTCGTATTTATTTAATGAATTATTAGATATTTTTCCATCTTGATTTTTTCTCAGTCGATTATTTCATTAGTTTATGACAATAATTTATCTCTTAATGCTTAATTAAAATCTGTATATTTTTATAAATAAGTGAAAATGACTTTATCTAATACTATAAGATAATTTTTTTGATTTAAAAATAATTCATTAAGTGTTTAGTATCCCAATGTCTGACGTTGGCGATTATTCAGTTTATTCATAAAGAATCTTATTTTCCATTTTGTCGCCGATGAAAAGTCTGTTTCCTAATATCATCTGCCTTTTTAAGTTGTTCAAGTAACTCTTCATAAAGTTGTTGCAGGGGGTTGATGGGATGCCGCTGGAGAACTCACTTCAAATCAGCGGCCTACTTTACAGGATTGACCCAAAGTAAATAGAGTAAAAAATTTCTTTAATACCTTATTAACGTAGGTTTTTTTGTCTGAATTTGTATCAAATCGACTAAATGATCACCCGTGTATTGGTTTAGTCATCCTTTTATCGTAAAAATATTAATGGATTCGTATGTAATTTATTGATTATCAATACAAATCTCCTTCAATACATTGGCATGATATGCGATATGTTCACCGATAAAACTGGCGACGAAATAGTAGCTATGATCATAACCAGTGCGCAGGTTCAGTGTGTAGGGATGTCCTGTGTTTTCGCATACATCCTTCAGCAGTTCAGGACGCAGTTGCTCTTCAAGAAACGGATCATCGGTACCGATGTCAATTAACATATGCAATGGCTCGGCGTTATTAGCCAGCAGCTCGATTGTGTCATAGGCTTTCCATGTGTCACGATCTTCGCCCAGATAAGCGCGAAAAGCTTTTTCTCCCCAAGGAACTTGAGAAGGAGCAACAATCGGTGAAAAGGCCGATACGCTGTGGTAACGATCTGGATTGCGTAGTGCGATCATCAGTGCGCCGTGGCCTCCCATCGAATGACCACTAATGGCCCGAGCGGTTGTTACCGGAAAGTGTGCTTCAATCAGTATTGGTAGCTCTGACACCACATAATCATACATACGGTAGTGCGGCGCCCAAGGATTTTGTGTTGCGTTGAGGTAAAAACTGGCTCCCTGACCTAAATCATAGGCGTCATCATCTGCAACTTTCTCACCACGAGGGCTGGTATCTGGGGTAACGAGAATAATACCCTGTTCGGCAGCGTAGCGTTGAGCGCCTGATTTTGTGATGAAATTCTGCTCATTACATGTTAGACCTGAGAGCCAATACAGCACCGGTAATTTCTGATGTTCAGCCTGAGGAGGAAGGTAGACAGCAAAATTCATGGTGCAGTCAAGCACGGTCGATTCATGCTGATAAACATCCTGCCATCCCCCAAAACAAGTGTGGCGTTCAATCCTCTCCATTCTTTTTCCTCTGTAAAACCTACCTACAGGTTTACTCATTTGACGGTAAACCTAGGGTTATCGTTTCCTGTTTTATTAAAAACCGCCTGTCACAGCACGGTTTTTAACTCCCGTAAAACAGCTTAGTAATGGATGACTGTGCGAATGGATTTTCCCGCATGCATTAGATCGAATGCTTCATTAATGCGTTCGAGCGGCAAGGTGTGAGTAACAAAAGGTTTTAACTCAATTTCACCTTTCATTGCCTCTTCCACCATTTTAGGCAACTGACTGCGGCCTTTAACACCACCAAAGGCAGTGCCTCGCCACGAACGACCGGTAACCAGTTGGAATGGTCGGGTTGATATTTCCTGTCCTGCACCGGCCACACCAATAATCACTGATTGCCCCCAGCCACGGTGTGTGCTTTCGAGCGCAGCACGCATCACATTGACATTACCAATACATTCGAAGGTATGATCCACTCCCCATTCCGTCATCTCGATAATGACTTGCTGAATAGGTTTGTCATAATCATTTGGGTTCAGGCAGTCGGTTGCACCGAACTGCCTTGCCAGCTCAAATTTTGCCGGATTTGTATCGATGGCAATGATCTTGCCTGCTTTTGCCTGACGAGCGCCCTGGATAACGGCAAGGCCAATGCCGCCGAGCCCAAAGACGGCAACGGAATCACCGGACTGTACTTTAGCGGTATTATGCACTGCACCGATGCCGGTAGTGACACCGCAGCCTAGCAGGCACACTTCTTCATGATTTGCTTCCGGGTTGATTTTTGCCAGTGATACTTCGGCTACGACTGTATATTCGCTGAATGTGGAGCATCCCATATAATGATAAATAGGCTGCCCTTTGTAGGAAAAACGGGTTGTGCCGTCCGGCATTACACCTTTTCCTTGAGTTGCCCGTACGGCCACACACAGATTGGTTTTTCCTGATTTGCAGAACAAGCACTCTCCGCATTCTGCGGTATAAAGAGGGATAACGTGGTCACCGGGTTTGACGCTAGTGACGCCTTCACCAACCTCAACGACTACGCCAGCGCCTTCATGCCCGAGTATGACAGGAAAACCGCCCTCTGGATCATCCCCTGACAGGGTGAAGGCATCCGTATGACACACACCGGTATGACTGATTTTGACCAGCACTTCACCGGCTTGGGGCGGGGCTACATCGATTTCAACGACTTCAAGGGGACGGCCCGGTCCGAATGCAACAGCAGCTCTTGATTTCATAAGCTCTCCTTCTGAATAGACAGTGCTACGCGTTTGCGAATATATACCCGTCATCTTTCAAGCTGCCTCTTTGTTGGCTGCACTCACTCACCCCGGTCACATAGTTACCTATGCTCCCGGGGATTCGCTCCCTTGCCGTCGCGATGCAACTTGAAATCCATAGGGTATAGATTAATAAAGTCAATCGGGTTATCAGCGAAGATATTTTTGTAATAGTTTGTTAAGAATATGATTTCGCCTCTGTAGAAATGGTACAAAAATTTTAACATTAATACATGTTTTTAAAATAGCGTACTAGAGATAATTGGGAAACTATGATTTGTCATGGTCACAGATGTCCTTTCAGGAAAAGGCGGGTTGTGGAGAAATAACCTAACTTTGCACCAGCCATTGCGAGTTCCATAATATCCAACATATTCCTACGGGTTGGCAAAGTATCGGCTAAGCAATGAAGTTCTTGGAAGTTATTCACTGAACAAGCCCTCATAAATAGAGGGCCTATATGTATTACGCAACATCGATCAAGCCGAGATCATTATTTAATGTTGTACCACTGATAACATAACTCGCAGTCGATTGACTTCCTTTTTTGTATAAAAAAGTTTGACGAGCTTCATTATCATTTCCCCATACTACAGACACATGCATAAAAATCATCGCTCCATCAGGAACACCAAGATCGCCTGGGTCAGTAGTTTTTGTTGCGCCAAGATTAATATCATTACCTTTATTACTTAAATATTTTTCACCGTCGCTATCCATATAACTAAATTGGATTCTAGTACTACAGCCGTAGATACCAGAAAGTTGCATTTCCCTTGATACTCACAACTCTGAGAAACCGCATGAATTAAGCTTTTCTATGAGTGTCTTTTCTATTGAGAGAAGTAAGTACGGCTGTAGTATTAGGACCCATGCTTATTTTCGCTAACATATTGGCACATATTGTTGTGCCAGCTCATCACTGGTACTGGAAGCTGGCAGAGTCGGAGAACAATCACAGAATACTGAAATCATTTATGGCTATTGACACTAATGGTCATTACCACATAACTGAAGATATACCCGTCATCTTTCAAGTTGCCTCTTTGTTGGCTGTACTCACTTACTCCGGTCACATAGTTATCTATGCTCCCGAGGATTCACCCCCTTGCCGCCGCGATGCATTTTGAAATCCATTGGGTATATTATGAAATATAAAGGCAGAATTTACTTCGGTTATCTACGTTATTCCCACTCCTCCAAGTTTACGTGATGGGAGATGCCTCAGAAATTACTTCTGGTTCGAGTGCTGCCATTGACATTAAAGTTATAACATTACTACCTACGTTGATGAGTATGTCTGTAAGAAGATAATATCAGACCTGACAGAGCCAAAATCGGTGATAAGTTGGTTATATGTACCAGTAGTAGTGGATGCTAAAGTCTACTGCAGGAGATATCTATGACCAACCTAGGAAACATATTAACAATAATGTATTGCATGTTGTATTAATCTGAGTTTGAATATCTTTCTGATTGTGGTGAGGTTTAGTTTTTGTCCATCCACATAAGTTAAGTAAGTAGTTTTTCAATGGCTTTTGTACAGAATGTGAAATAAGCTAATGATTACCCAAGATGCTAGTTCAAAACTTATCGGTTTCCTGTATCAGTTCGAGCGTGCCTTATATCGCATATTCTCAAGTGAACATAATTCTGTTGTATTTGGGATAGAAACAGTAGATGATGTGGTAGAGGAGGCTATATTAGCTAGTGGATTACCAAGCATTACTTTCGAACAGGATAAACATAGTTTAGATACCAGAGCTCAGCCTTATCAGGACAGTAGCAAGAATTTGTGGCATACCTTGCATATCTGGCTGGATGCTATGAAAGTAACCCGTGAAAGATATGACGAAGTTACCTATTGTTTAGTCACGAACCGAATTATTGATAAAAAAAATCTTGTAGTATTTCTTTCTGAAGCGAAAAGTGAAGAGCAGATTAATACTGCTTTAGCAATGTTAAAAGAACAGGCGAAAAAAATTACGGGGAAAGTTAAATCTATTGCAGAGGAAGTGTTAACTTATTCTGATGAAGAGTTAATATTCCTGATTAAAAATATAGAACTTCTTGATAGTCATGGAACGGCTTCTGGTATTTCCCCAAAGGAAGCTACAATTCAGTTACTACATTTACCATCTGAAGTAAAGGAACATGGAGATAATATCTATCAGACGTTGTTTGGATTTATGATCGACAAATGTAATACTGCTTGGAAAGTTAAACAACCTGTCGAGCTGACTAAAGAACCTTTTGCTAATCTCTTGAATTCTGAAATAAGTCTAATTAAACGTAAAAACTTTACTGAGCAACCTTTTTTCCAAACCGCTTTCAAAAATTATCTTAAGCAAGATAATGCAGAGCATTTATTTATCAAACAACTTCAACATATTGATATAAGTACAACGATGTGTAATCGAGCATTAGAGCACTATTGGGCATTTTATGCTGAAAGGGTCAGATTACAACAGGCAGGTGAAATTCCTCTTTCAGCATGGCGAGCCCGTGATGATGTACTTTATAATCGTTGGTTACAAATTAAAGATTGCATTGAACTTGGACTGGAATCAGAAGGAAATAGCCAAAAATTGAATATGTTGAAGAAAATTTATACTGATACAACGGATCCCAATTATACGGCTTCACTGGCTGGTCAACGAACTGAGAACCTTTATTTTACGACAGGAAATTACCACGATTTAGCCAATTCCCCTTCAAAGGAAACATTTATACACTGGCATAATGATTTCCTGAAGATTAAGGAGAAATAATTATGATTTATAAAGATAGCAATATAATTAATAACAGTTCACTCGCCTGTTTTCTGCTTGTCTATTTTGTAGAACAATATGAGAGCTGTTCTGTGAATGATGATCATCCTGATTTAATGAAACTATTACTTGTACTTCCTATTGTATGGCATAAAGTCAGTCGGGAATCAATCAAAAAAAAGAAAAGAACAACACCTCTAATTGCCGTAGTACAGGAATCACTTTTGATTAAATCTAACTTAGCGCAACGTGTTTCAGAATATGCAGGAGCCTCCATTCAGGGGCTGAATTTAGCTGTTTCCTCTGGTTTGCTAATGCGATTGATTGAACACGGTGAAACGCGGTTTGCAACAAACTTCTCAAAATGGCCGGGAGGAATAAATAAGTTGCTTCCTAAAGAAATGGTTCAAATCATAACACGATTGGCAAACTGGTTTTCTTGTGTAGATACACCTTCCATTTATCGTCTTCTTCTGGGTAACTAATTATGAAATTCACTATTGATGCATTAATACTTTGGCCTGTTAATCCCAATAATAATCTTCGGGTAATCCCCTTTAAAAGCGATAAAATAAATATAGTTCATGGGATTAGCGGCACAGGAAAATCATCAATTATATCAATAATTGATTATTGTCTTGGAGCAAGCAAGTGTGCTATTCCTGTAGGTATTATTCGAGAGTCTGTTATGTGGTTTGCGATTAAAGCTAATATTCGAGGGTATAAATATCTTATAGCAAGGAAAACACCCAGTAAAAGATCGGTTAGCAATGAGTACCATCTTTCCCCTTATCCTGAAGAACTTCCTTTGACTCTTACTTCAACTCATTCAGATGCTGTTTTTAAAAATAAATTTAATCAACTTGTTAATCTGACTGATCTCCCTCTGTCTGAAAATAACGAAAAAACTGGATTTGATGGAAGAGCTTCCTACAGAGATATGGCTGCTTTTAATTACTTGCCACAACATATTGTGGCTAATCCATATACTCTATTTTTTAAAGCCGACTCTTACCAGAATAAAGAAAGACTAAAAAGGGTAATGCCGTTTGCATTAGGCATTATTGATCGTCAATATATGATTAGAGAGAAAGAGCGTATAGATATACAGAAGCAGCGAGATTCACTATATAAACAGCAAGAGGTAAACAAAAAAGCGTTGTCAAGTTGGGCTTTTGATGTTGATCGCCTATGGAAGGCATGTGTGGAATTGGGGTTATTATCAGAAACAGAAAATCAGGATACTGATGCTAAAGTAAAATCATTAAATTACATTAATGATATATATACTGAAGGGCGTATCGGTGATCTATTGGGTACTCCTAATTATGAGTATACCAATAGGCGTTTAAAAGCACTTGTTGCTCAAGGAGAGGAGATCCAACAGCATATTGATACATTACGGATCCAAATCAGAAACTATGAGCAACTATTTTCCAGAGGTCAAGATTTTACACAGGCAATACAGAAAGAAAAAGAGCATATTGTTGGATTTGACTGGCTTAAGAATAATTTGTCTCCAGGAGGTGAATGTATCGCATGTGGATCAAAAACAAATATATTATCAACAGTTGTTGATAATCTTGAAAAACAAATTTCCCGGATTAACTCTATCTCCGAGGTTCTTTTTGAAAACCCCATAGCAGATAAAGAAATTGATAAATTAAAAAAAGAATTACGAATTCAGCAAGATAAACTTCAAAAAATCCGCAAGGAAAAATTTAATCTAGAAAAAATAGATAAATCTACCAACAATTCCATGAATAAAGTATATGTTTTAATTGGGCGTATCCAAGAAACATTATCATCACTTAAAAAAGTAAATAACACTGATGATATAAGTGAGAAAATAAAAGAATTAGATGATCAATTCAATGAAATAGAGAAATTCTTTTTTCAGTCTAATAAAAGCAGAACAGAATATATTGTTTACCAAGAGATAAATTCACTTATAGAAAAGTATGCTGATAATTTTAGGCTTGAACGTCGAGGCAATATTAAACTTGACAAAAATGAGTTAACATTATGTTTTAATGTAGATAATGATAGAAGAAATGAATTTTTATGGGAAGTCGGCAGTGGAGCTAATTGGATGGGATATCATTTATCTGTCTTTTTAGCTTTGCATGAATTTCTATCTCATAAAGATCGTACTCGTCTTCCTCCGTTTAGCTTTTTAGTGATTGATCAGCCTAGTCAAGTTTATTTCCCTAGTGCTGCTTCCGGAGATAATATATTAGATGTAATGGCAGAAGATGAAAGTCTCCAGATAACCAGACAAAATGATGTTGTCGCTACACGGAGAATTTTTGAAATGTTGGCAGTCGCAATTGAAGAAAATAACTATTTTTTTCAAGTAATAGTGCTTGAGCATGCTGATGAATCAATATGGGGGCAAGTAAAAAATACATGTGAAGCCGCGTGCTGGAAGGATGAAGGAGATGGCTTGATACCTCGCTCTTGGAGTTTGTAATATAATCTACTCTAGGATTTTTCTGAGTAAGAGCAAAGGATATCTAACTTTAATGTTAGATATCCCAGACTGCTGACAAACCTAGTTTAATATAACCGGGTTTGTTGGCAGTATGAATACTCAGCATCAACTAAGTATTGAACTTATTCACTTTTGCGAGCATGATCGCAGTTCATTCACCAGTTTAGCTAATAGTTATGACTTCACTCGCAGCACTGCAAACAGCGATATCAAAACTCACCGTCTGGCGTAAAGGCGATCAACGCGCACCACATAAGCCATTACTGCTATTGTATGTGTTGTCTGAGTACAAAAAAGGTCATGGGCAATTGTTTAAATACGGTGATGAAATCCATCAACCACTATTACAATTACTCACTGATTTTGGCCCCAGCCGCAAAGAACACTATCCTTCAATGCCTTTCTGGCGTTTACGGAGAGATGGCTTTTGGGAACTGAAAAATGCAGAACATTGCACACCACGTCGGGGAAGCAAGGAACCGCCAAAACGAGAGCTGATTGAGTATCAGGTTGCCGGAGGTTTTGATTCAGACAGTTTCCAGTTACTGCGCCGTCAGCCTGCGCTTGTTGATGAACTGGCACAACAGATCCTCAATGAACATTTCCCTGAAAGCGTTCAGGTAAGTCTGGTTGAGCGACTAGGTTTTGATATTAACAAGAGGTTAAATAGCCGTGATCCACGTTTTCGTGATGTGGTTTTACGCGCTTATCACTACCGCTGCGCCGTTTGTGGCTATGATTTACGTCTGGATGGCTCTCTGGTCGGTCTGGAAGCCGCCCACATCAAATGGAAACAGTTTGGTGGCCCTTGCCTTGTGGAGAACGGTTTGGCACTTTGCACACTTCATCATTCCGCTTTTGATAGAGGTGCAATCGGCGTAGACGAGAATCTGAAGATTAAAATTTCTGATGGGGTCAATCGTAGTCCGGTTGTTGAGCAATTGTTCTGGGCCAGAGATGGCGAAAGCCTTTATCTTCCGCGTAATCGTCAGTACTATCCGGCAGATAGATTTATTGAATGGCATCAGACTCAGGTGTTTAAGACATAGATAAAGTCGATTTGTGTTGCAGGTATTAACCGTCTAGGTATTTTGATGTTTAGATGGTTATATCATGCGCTTTTCTCCAAATCTCTCACATTATCTCTCCCGCCCTTTTCCATCCCATCTGAATAACTCCATACCACTGTAATATCAATCCAAATCGTATGAGTTTGTCTCGATATATGAACAGGACTTTACTCCAAAGTTACCGACATGGTGGTCTTTTCGGAGCTAAAGAACGCATAAAATGGGAGATGATACATCACATTATTTTCGCCGTACCCAAAAGCAGAAAACGTCATATTGAAATCTACGAAAGCTTGTCAATCCCCAAGATAAAACTCATGTCAGTGAAAGAAATTAATCAGCAATATAAAGAATGGGGGCTTTCTTATTATTTAAATCGATGAGAAAGGTAAGCTACAGTAATATTGCATAAAAATAATCATTGAACTATATCTTGCATTTGATTCTTTCTTATTCAGAGTAGTTCATTACCCACTCTTTATTAGAGTTTTGGTTATCCTTGGATAAACTCATATATGTGTCTGCCATATAAAAGAGGTTGTCAAACTTTGTGCTGATAGTATCATTATGGTATTACTTTCTCTGAGTCAATATATTGCACCTTAAAATAACAAATTGTTACTATGTAACAGGAATTTATTTCATAAATTAATAATCATCATTATTATAACATTGGTTTATTTTTTAATCGCCAACATATCTCACAAATTAAGTAAGCTCTGATCAAAATATTAGAAAAAGTGATTTAATATGTTTTACTATATGCAGTATACCAGTGGTCGGCTGATCTTTATGAAAAGGGCTTAAAATGTCTGACTCTATTTTTAACTTTAAAAATTATCCAATAGTATTTATTGGATCTGGAATGTCTAAAAGATACTTGGAAAATTCTCCAACATGGCCTGAGTTGCTGGAAGAATACTGGAATAAAATTGATAACAATGGTCAAGGTTTTTATAATTACTTATCGGAAATAAAGGATAAATATAAAGAAGAACAAAATGACTCTGATTTAAATCATAAAGTATATTCGGACGCAGCAACTTACATTGAAAAAAAATTCAAGGAATTATTTAATTCAGGGAAAATATCATTAGAAGGATTAACATCAAAAAGAGTTTTTGACGAGGATATATCACCATTTAAATATTCTTTATGTCAAAGATTCAAGCAAGATAAATTAAGACAAAATATTAAAAAAGATGAACTTGAATCATTTAAGAAGTTTTTAAAAAATGCAAAAATGATTATTACAACAAATTATGATTCATTTATTGAAACACTTTTGTCAGAACAAAATGTTGAACCTAAAATGTATATTGGCAATGAAGGTTTTTTTGATGATACTATTGGATGGAGTGAGTTATATAAAATACACGGAGATATAGAATTACCTAATTCAATAGTAATTAATAGTTATGATTATGAAAGATATGATGATAAATCTATACTGATTAGCGCAAAAATATTGTCAAGCATGATAAAAAGCTCGATAATTTTTATTGGATATTCATTAACAGATAGAAATGTAAAAAAACTACTGACTGATTTTTCTTCACAACTTCCGAAAGAAGACAAAAGAAAATCTGCTGAAAGAATTATTTTTATTGAGTTTAAAAAAGATGAAATGGATATTATAAAAACACATAGAACAGATGATAAATCACAAATAACGTATACATCTATAGAAACAGATAATTATAAAAAGATATATGATGAAATAAGTAATATAGATGAAGGGTTGCCGCCATATGATATTCTTAGATATCAAAGGGTAATAAAGCAACTTATACTAGAAGAGGGGGAAAAAGGAAATCTAGGTAGTATATTAGTCACACCTTCTGATTTGGATGAATTAGAGAAACATGCCAATTCTGGTAAAAATTTAGTTGTTGCCTTAGGTGATAAACAACTTGTTTATATTAGAGTAAAAGAAATGGAATATTTAGAGGATTATATCTTTGATAAAAGTGAAATACCAAATAAATCAGCTATTGAATTTCTTATCGATTGTCCTCCTCATGCCAGAACTCCTTTCTCAAAGTTAATAAAATCTTGTGATTTCCATAATATAAAAATATCAAAAAAAGAAATGAAAAAAATAGAAACAAGAATAAATATGCATGGAAAAATAGATAACTTAGTTAAATCTGTTAATCTGGATAAAAAATACTCAAGTATTGGGTTTAGATCAATTGAAGATATCAAAGCCGAGAACTTATTAAAAAACAAAGAATTATTGGTTATAATAAAGAACATAAAATCAATAAGTAAAAATGAATTAAGGAAATATATCCAAGAAGAAGCCTTTCCATTATTTAAAAGAAGTGGAAAGGATGATCATTTAAAATCAAACTTAAGAAAGTTATTTTTAGCTTTTGATTTATTCATACATGGAGATGTAAGTCTAGATTTATTAAAACAAGGCGACTTAACTTCTCTTAACTAAAAGAAATATTCTAACTATCAATTGGTGGGGGCTTAGTACCCCCACAAGAAAATATCTTTTTAATTCAGGCTATTGTTAGTCAAATTCTTTTCTAGCCTTTCGCTCAATAAGCTGACCGTACATATCAAAATACCGACTCGGCCAGATTTCTGAGGGATGGATTCCGAGATAATTCGCAATTATCCATTCACCTTTAGGCCAAGGCCGACTGGGCGTATTGGCTAATGTAGATGAACTGACTCCCGCTTCACGAGAAACAGCCGCTAAGATTGTTCCACGCTTACGTAATACAGCAATTATATTCGCTTGATGCCAGCCATTTCTAACATTATTTATTCCTGTTATCCTTTCCATTAATTAATATTGATGGTGGCGATTCAGACAGTGTTCGTGGACAGGGTAATTATGACCGGCAAGGCTAAGCCTTTCCTGCCTGAACCACCATTGCAAGCGATGGGATCTTTGTAGTAACAGGTTAATACGTTATCGATTAGATTTGTCGGGGCCAGCTTTTGTTTGATGGTAAAAATAGCTTCATAAAAATTCACAATAATTACAGTCTGTTGTGGTGTCTAAAACTATTAAGACGCATCAATTTGTGAGCCGAGGAAAGGTGAGATAATGATACAAATGGAAGAGGGAAAAATAGCGTATTAACCATCTAAACGCCAAGGTGTTTAGATGGTTGGTAAGTGGCTTATAATAGCTAGTAGTAGATCGACTGTTGTATATTAGCTCACACCTATATTTGCCCACCTACACCTTTAAACTTCTCAACAAATGCAGCAATTTTCTGGAAAACAGCCTGTTTTTTCGTTCTGTATTCCGGGTTAAGTGGACTTAACTTAGGTAGAGTGGAATTGAGCTCTGTGCCGTTTTCACTTGCATATTCTCGTTTTAATGATGCTGTAATATAGCGCTTAGCCGCATCTTCATTTAATTTCTCCGAGCTAATTAACTCTTCTGCTTCACGTTTTTGTTCAGCTTGAGCAAATTTGAAAAATTCATCAATAATACTGGCCTTGTCGATAATTTCGTCCAAGTTAGTTTGATTAATGAAATCAACAATTAAACTTTCTTTTGCTCGATTGCCAAGGCTGGAACGAATTAAACGGCGAACTTCATCAATTAATTCTGCCTTATTTTTATTCTTTTTATTGTTTTCAAAAATCAACTCAAGAATGTAATCTAAATTAATTTCCTGCGATTTGAGCAAGTCCACTTCAAAGACGACATCATCCCAGTCAATAGTAGATTTATCTTTCTCGTTAGACGACTTTTCACGGCGTAACCAATCACGCGTATCATTATAGGTTGAGCGATAATCTTGAATAGTACGCTCAGTTGGCATCTCAATCGCTTGCATCGCGGCGATATCTTCATCACTCAGGTAGTATTTAGCCTTAAATGCCTCAACAGCCTCCGGATTACTAATATCTACATGTTGTAGAGCCTTTAATCCTGCAAATTCATCATAGTTTTGCAGTACATTCTCCGTACGTAAATATTCACCAAATAGTTTGGCAAAGTCCTTTTTATCTTGTTCTTTAACAATATCATCAGGGTTAGGAAAGCGTCTTTGTAGCTCTGTCACTACCTCTAAAAATCCGCGACGTGCTTCGCCGGTGATTAAATCGGTAAAGCCTTCCATGTATTCTTTATAGCTTTTTTCCAGCACTATGTTTTTGGTGTTTTTATCACCAAATAAAGTGATAGCCTCAACCGTAGTCTGTTCTAAATCACGGAAGGTGACGATATTGCCAAAGGTCTTCGTGGCGTCATAAATACGGTTAGTACGTGAAAAAGCTTGCATTAGGCCGTGGTAACGCAGATTTTTATCGACAAATAAAGTATTCAATGTCGGCGCATCAAATCCTGTTAAGAACATGCCAACAACAATCAGTAAATCTACTTCTTGATTTTTCACTCGCTTAGCGAGGTCTTTATAGTAGTTTTGGAAACCTTTACTATCTACACCAAAATTCATTTTGAACGCTGCATTATAATCATCAATGGCTGCGCTTAAAAATTCTTTGGCACTGCTGTCCATTGCGGTGAGCTCAAAACTTTCATCAATAAGCTCACCAATAGCATCTTGCTCTTCATTAGCGGCGAAAGAGAAGATAGTGGCAACATTAAGCGGTTTTTTATTTGCTTTATTTTCTTCAGTCTCTTTTTGTAAATGCTTGAACGCTTCATAATAAGCTTTGGCGGCATCCACGCTACTGACAGCAAACATGGCATTAAAGCCTTTGCCGCCTGCTTGGAGACGATGTGTTTTTTGCCTGAAGTTATTTAAAATATACTGGGAAATTGCACGAATACGAACGGGATGTAAAAAAGCTTGCTTGTTTTCTGCCGCTGTTAACTTTTTCTCGTCTTGTTCGGTTTCAATGGACTTAAACTGTGGTCTTACATCGTTATAATCAACTTTAAACTTCAATACTTTTTCATCACGAATGGCATCGGTAATCACATACGAATGTAATTCTCGGCCAAATACACTACTGGTGGTGTCTGCTCCTAAAGCATTTTGCGGGAAAATTGGCGTGCCCGTAAAACCAAATTGATAATACTTTTTAAATTTCTTCTTTAGGTTTTTTTGTGCTTCACCAAACTGGCTGCGGTGTGCCTCATCAAAAATAAACACTACTTGCTTATTGTATATTGGTAAATCGCTTTCACTTTTTATTAAGTTATTAAATTTTTGAATGGTAGTAACAATAATTTTATTGTCATCTTTTTCAATATTCCGTTTTAGCCCTGCGGTACTTTCCGAACCATTAACGCTGTCAGGCGAAAAACGTTGATATTCTTTCATGGTCTGGTAATCCAGATCTTTACGATCGACCACAAAAAACACCTTATCGATAAAATCCAACTCAGTAGCCAAACGCGCCGCTTTGAAACTAGTTAAGGTTTTGCCTGACCCCGTGGTATGCCAAATGTAGCCACCACTTTCAGTATTACTCCAATTTTTAGCCTGATATGCACTTTTAATTTTCCACAAAATACGTTCAGT
Source organism: Photorhabdus sp. RW14-46 (assembly GCF_963887965.1). Lineage (NCBI taxonomy): Bacteria > Pseudomonadati > Pseudomonadota > Gammaproteobacteria > Enterobacterales > Morganellaceae > Photorhabdus > Photorhabdus sp. RW14-46. The sequence goes on from NZ_CAWPHH010000009.1 coordinate 84,001, forward strand.
AGCCGCTATTTGATAGGGGCGCATCACTAATAAAGTATTGCTAACATCAAATACAGAATAATGAATTAACACATTCAGCAAGGTATTTTTCTGAAAAAATGTGGCTGTAAAATCTTTTAAGTCTTTAATCAGCGTATTATCAGATTTGGCCCAATTCATGGTGAAGTCAAAACTGTTTTTATCACGCTTGGTAGTATTGGCAAAATAGCGCGTGTCTGTACCGTTTGAAATCACAAAAAGCTGTAAGTATTTAAACAGCGAGTTTTCTGTATTAAAGCTTTCTTTACTATAACGATGCACTTGGTTAAAGGCTTCACGAATAGCAACTCCGCGCTTTTTAAGCTCAACTTGTACCAATGGCAGGCCATTAACCAAAATGGTTACATCGTATCGATTCGCTTGCGCCCCTGTTTGCTTGAATTGCTTAATGATTTGTACTTTATTACGGGCAATGTTTTTCTTATCCACGAGATAGATGTTCTCGATATGTCCATCATCAAAAACAAAGTCGTGGATATAATCGTTATGAATTTTACGAGTTTTATCTATGTTGTTATCGCTGGGCTTATCTAAGTATTGCTCAACAAAGCGTTGCCACTCACTTTCTGAAAAATTAACATTATTCAGTATCTGCAGTTGCTCACGCACATTGGCCAGCATGTTTTGGGGCGTGTTTAAGCCAGAAACATATTCATAACCTTGGTTGACTAAATCGTCGATTAATTCCCGTTCTAAATCACCTTCGCTTTGGTAGGTTTCATTTAGCTGCAATTCCTTAGTGTATTTATCCAGTACGATAAAGTTATTTGATTCAGCAACAGTTTTGTATTCGTACATACTTCACCTATAAATTCGATTCACTCTAATTTTCTGCCTGTTGGAAGCGGTACATAGTGTTAATTTCATTAACCAGATAGCGCAAAACACGCTTGTCATCTTCCGTAAGCTCAGCGACTTCTTCACCTGCATGTTTTGAATGACTAGAGATATTAATAATCCTGGCTTCATAAGGGTTAGGTCTGCCATCATCGGTTTTTGGCAATAAATCACCCCACTTTTTATAGCCAAGAAAAGTAGAGGTTTTTTCTAATATATTTCTTAGAAAGTTGAAGTGATACTTGCTCAATTGACCGTTTTCAATGGCTTTTTCGAGTTCTGACTTCAGATAAAGATGATATGAAAATGGTGAATCATTCGGTTGGATTGCTAGCTGATATGTGCCATCTTCATGCTTTGTCAGCCTGTATTTCTCAAACCATTTCTTTTTATAGCTTTTATCATCACTGTTTAGCTCATTGTGTAGCACGTTATAGAAAAGAGGGTTATGCGTCGTGATGATGAATTTAACGTTAGACTCGTTAGATTTAATAAGTTGAGCAAGATGTACTGCCAACTCAATCAAATGGTTTTCATCTAACGAGCTCACAGGATCATCAATAAAAACGTATTGCAATTGATTAAACTGATCTGTTTCTCGCTCACCGGGTTCAGCAACATTCAGCACGCTTATTACTTGCTCAATCAGTGTGTAAAACATACTCCAGATAAAGTTGCTTTCTTCGCCTTTTGATATTTTGACATTTTCAGTTGGTGCTTCATTACCACGTTCGAAAGAAAATGTGACCTCCGAACTATTTTCGCTAAAATGTGGAGTTAATTTTTCATCCGTATAGCGTTGAAAGTTAGCAATGATATTCCGATCTTGCCCTTGGTCTTTCAGCACCCAGTCTGTAAATGAATTCGGCTGGATTTTGAGTTTAGGCTCGGTATTCTCAGATAAGTCGTTATCCCAGTAAAACAAGTCTTCGGTAAAGGCGTTGTAATACAAAAAATTAATACGCGTCAATGATAGTCCTTCATTGTTGCTACTTTCATCATTATCAATTTTTGGCGCAATTAGTTGTTTAAATTCCCGCGAAAGCCGGGTTTTACCCGTACCATTAAAGGCATAGATCAGTTGTACTTTCTTGTTGGCATCTTTTAGCTGCTGGGCTATTCCCGTTAGCGTTTTGTTCATATCATGCCTCTACCTCTGGCTTAGGGAAATTCAACAGCAGATCGCGATAATATTCATATTGCTTTTGACGTAATTCAATTTCACGAGGCAAACCTTCGCTAATGGAGTTAGTTAGAGCGTCGAATTTATCTAAGGTAGAGACGATACGAGCTTGCTCGGCTAGTGATGGAATAGGAACAAGAATTTTTTCTAGATCACTCTTTGAGACCCTACGAACCTTTGTTCCGGTAATATACTTTCTTTTCTGCGCCTGAAAAGCTTCCGTTTGAAAATAGTAGGCTAAATATTTAACGTTTTGTTCGTTCCTGAACAATATCATATCGCCAGAAATAGCAACTTGACCACCCAGCCATGCCAGCGGTTTCACAACATCCTCATCATTTTCGGAAGTTGTCGCAAGCAAAAGGTCATTCTCATTAGCTTTTCTCAGTTTTTTAGCTAAATTTTCAGATACATAAGTGAAAGTTATATCAGATGATAGACCATATCTGGTGTAGATTTGCCCATAATGTATAGCTGGAAATCCCTTTTCAATGAAATCTTTTTTTTGCATTCCATTGCCACGGATAAATTCACCAACTTCCCCCAAAGCCTTCCACTCCACCTCACCTTTTCCAAAACTTAACAATTGGTCGCGATAGTAGCTGTATTGTTTTTTACGTGCGGTAAGCTCAGCGGTAAGCTTAGCGGTAAGCTTAGCGGTAAGCTCGGTAAAGGCGTCTAAAATGCGGACGATTTCGGTTTGGATATCGAGTTTTTTAGGAATAGGAACAACAATTTTAGCTAGATCGTCCTTTGAGACCCTACGAACCTTTGCTCCGTTAATATACTTTCTTTTCTGCGTTTGAAATGCTTCTGTTTGAAAATAATAGGCTAGATACTTAACGTTTTGGTCATGCCTGAACAACATCATATCGCCAGAAATAACAGCTTCACCACCCAGCCATGCCAGCGGTTTCACAACATCTTCATCATTTTCTGAAGTTGTCGCAAGCAAAAGATCATTCTTGTTAGCTTTTCTCAACTTATTAGCTAAATCTTCAGAAATATAAGTAAAAGTTTTGTCAGCTGATAGGCCGTATCTGGTATAGATTTGTCCATAATGAATAGCAGGGAATCCCGTTTCAATGAAATCCTTTTTTTGCATTCCATTGCCACGTATAAACTCCCCAACTTCCCCCAAAGTCTTCCACTCCACCTCAACACCTTCAAGCAATTTCTCCATAAAACTCATATTGCTCATGCTTTATTCTCCGTGCCTTCAATTTCAGCAACAATGGCATCAATATCCATCCGAAGCTGGTCAATTTTTTTAACGGTGGTCTTTAATTCGGCATTGAGTTTTGTAATATCAATTACTTCGCGGTTGTCTCTAGCTTCGACATAGCTACTCACCGACAGGTTGTAATCGTTAGCGGCGATGGCTTCAAAACTGACTGATTTTGCTAAATGTTCAATGTCAGCTTTGCTATCAAACATCTGCATAATTTGTTCGATATGATCATCGGTAAGTATGTTGTTATTGGTTTCTTTTTTAAACAGAGTGCTTGCATCAATAAACTGAGTAGTGGTGTCGGTTTTGTGTTTAGACAGCACCAGAATGTTGACAGCAATGGTCGTGCCAAAAAATAGGTTAGGCGCTAATGAGATCACGGTTTCAACATAGTTGTTATCTACCAGATATTTGCGGATTTTCTGCTCAGCTCCACCACGGTAAAAAATACCCGGGAAGCAAACAATTGCCGCGCGACCTTTGCTGGATAAGTAACTCAATGCGTGCAGAACAAAGGCAAAGTCGGCTTTGGACTTCGGCGCTAATACGCCAGCGGGAGCAAAGCGGTCATCGTTGATTAGCGTTGGATCATCACTGCCAATCCATTTCACCGAATACGGTGGATTAGAGACGATGGCATCGAACGGTTTGTCATCACCAAAATGCGGTTCGGTTAAAGTATTGCCCAACATGATATTAAACTTGTCGTAGTTAATGTTGTGCAAAAACATATTCATACGCGCAAGATTATAGGTGGTATGGTTAATCTCCTGACCAAAGAAACCGTCTTCAATAATGTGGGCATCGAAGTGTTTTTTGGCTTGTAATAGCAGAGAGCCCGAACCTGCGGCGGGATCATAGATTTTATTCACGCTGGTTTGCCCGTGCATGGCGAGCTGAGCGATTAGCCTGGAAACGTGTTGTGGTGTAAAAAATTCACCGCCTGATTTACCTGCATTGGCGGCATAGTTAGAGATTAAAAACTCATAAGCATCACCAAACAAGTCTATTTTGTTACTTTCAAAGTGACCAAATTTAAGCCCTGCCACGCCTTTCAAGACTGCGGCTAAGCGGGTGTTTTTATCTTTAACGGTATTACCTAAACGGTTACTGGTGGTGTCAAAATCGGCAAAAAGACCCTTAATCTCGGCTTCAGATGGGTAGCCGTTGGCTGAGCTTTCAATAGCGACGAAAATGCTATTTAAGTCTTTGTTTAAGTTATCATTTTTATTAGCATTTTCGGCAATATTAACAAACAGTTGGCTTGGGTAAATGAAATAGCCTTTGGTTTTAATGGCATCATCTTTAATATCGTCAGTGATAACATTGTCTGAAAGCTCGGCATAGTTAATGCTCTCATCACCGCCTTCAATGTAGTTTGCAAAGTTTTCACTTATAAAGCGATAAAACAGCGTACCTAGTACGTACTGTTTGAAATCCCAGCCATCCACCGAACCTCTCACATCGTTAGCAATTTGCCAGATTTGACGCTGTAGTTCGGCGCGTTGTTGGGTACTTGTCATTGTGAAACTCCACTTTTAATACGTTTTTGAATGGCCATCGGCCCATAATCATCCCAGTATTATAACGAGTAAAGACGTTCTAATCATTTTGAATCGCGACAAGTTTAGTCGTCATCTCTGGGTCATTTTGGGCTGCTTCCAACCTGATGCGCTGCGCTTGTCTTCTCGATTTACCGGGCTAATAAATTAATCCGGTAAATCGGAGAGCTGAAAAATGCCTACATTAAGAAAAAATTACTTTTCTGGCAGGTTATCCCTTGTCAGTTTTGGCAGCCATTCGATAGCAGTACCAATATTCAGGTTACTACGAATCATCATAGCCAATACGCTTAATAACCTGATTAATAGCAGCTTCACTCATTGGCTTACCCGCATCGTTATGACCGGGGAAAACGTATTTCCTGCTCCCTGTAATCTTGTGCAGCTTGATAAGAATGGCTTTAACCTGATTTGATAGCGGGACGATGTGAGGGTGACGCATTTTCATTCGTTCAGCGGGTATTTGCCAGATATCTTTATCAAAATCGAATTCAGTCCATTCTGATTCTCTCAATTCGATGGTATTCCGGTAAGTATAAGCAAAGGAGAGCTTAACTTTGCGTATTTACTGGGGTTTTATGGGATTTGCGCCCTACAGGATTCGATATAAAAACATATCATGTTGATTATAAAAATATATGTTTTATTCAATAAATATACATACCCCCAAATGTACCCCCAATTAAAAAATCATTATTGTCTTTCATGTAAGAAATTGAGTTTTAAATAAAAATTAACACTTTTGGTTATCAAGTGTGATTTTTAGCCATAGTCCTTCTAAGTTACATGGCTTTATTACATTTGGGATACAAAATAGATCTATGGTTTTTTCTAATTCTCTTAGTTGACTTGTTAAATTTTTTAACAAGTCAACTAAGAGAGGACAAGCGTAGCGCGTCAGCTAGAAAATGCCCATGTTATAGTCATCAATAAGCTGATTTCGTCAGCGTATCTAATCAATAGTCTAACTAACTGATTAAATTATCTGTTCCCTATTGCTACGTGTTACATCCTGCGCTAACCTTGTTACACTTATATTGCTGTCATCGACAGCCGCCAATGTTTCCGAGGGATCTGTGAGGAAACGCTTTCGAGTGATCCACTATTGCTGCCATTGACAGCACTCAATGCTTCTAAAAGGTCTGTGAAGAAGCGCTTTCGAGCGACCATACCTAAAATTCTCCCTGATCTGAAAAGAGAAGGCCGTCAGATAGCATGAGGCTGATAACCCCGCTTATCCTTTGAGAGTGGGGATCGCGAAATGAAAGCGATGAAGGTGCATTTATACATTTAACTCACTCACGGGTCTTCTATCCCGGAGGAAGCGAGTTCTTCTTATATCCAAGCGTCAGACAGGACAGCTTTAGCTGCCTTTCGCTCTAATGAGATTAAGCCACGAGTTTAGCCTCATTTCATTTACGTAAGCTAAAGTACTCGGTTTGCTTGGCTCACACCTTAACTAACTGCTGCCTGAGTTATCAGGCGGTCAGGTAGGCTATTTCTCAATATCAGCATATTGCGACAGTTTTACACTACTACGGGCAACACTTTGCTATGCCATCAGGCATCAGCAAGCACCTGCCCTGCTTCTGTTTACTGACTCCGATGTTCAGGCGTCACTTTTCGCCGGTTTACCGCTGAAAGTGACGCCGCCGCATAAAGGTAATATCCACATTACAGGCGTATGCCTGCTCAACAAATCAGTGCTTCTGTCACTGCTAATTAAGATTAAAACACCATCAAAAAGGAGAGCTTGACGATACCGAGGCTGGCTTTTGCCAGAGGGGATAACCTGCCTATGCAGGCGGCAGTACAGCGTACTCAAACCGATACCCCACAATACCTCAACAGCGTTCACTCTGGCGCACAGGTATCGTTCAAGGGCAAAGCAGATAACCCCTGTTTTGTCAGAACTGTCGCGCGCCAGAGATTTAATGTTATCAGGTGAAAAATAAGGAGTGATATGAGTCGATTAGTCAGGGAAATGCAGACCTTTGCCCGGCAGGCTGGAGGCAGTCATAAAACCTGTCATGACCGCATTCGGATAGCGAGGCGGCTAGGTGAGTTTTTGTTGAAACTGAATATTCAGGTGAAAAGCCTCAACTATTTAAAGACCAAACACATTGAAAGTTATATCCATGCCCGACTGTCTCAGGGCATAGCTAAACGCACCCTGCAAAATGAAATGTCGGCGCTCCGTCATATCTTTCTTCTGGCAGACCGGACGAAGTTAAGTACCTCTCCCCGATTGAATAATCAGGCATTGGGACTGAGTGGTGCCAGTCGTGCAGGGACAAAACAAGCCATTCCTGATGTACTTTTTCAGGCAGTTTATCAGAAAGCAGCAAAATACGATGCCGGACTGGCAATCACCCTCCAGCTTACCCGTTTGATGGGGCTACGTTCTCAGGAAGCCGTTCAGTGTTGTGCTTCGTTGAAAAGCTGGCAAAAACAGCTTAATCAGCCAGAGCCTAAGCTCCATGTAGTTTTTGGTACTAAAGGCGGCCGCCCCAGACAAACTCGTGTACTGAATGTGGACGCAGTGAAAAAAGCGGTTGATAAAGCCATTGAAATTGCAGAACAGCGCGGCGGCAGGCTGATTGATAAACCCGATCTCAAACGAGCGATGAACTACTGGCGTGCCCATACCGCTCATCTGGGATTAACCGGCTGTTATGCCCCACATAGTTTGCGCTACGCATGGGCACAGGATGCGCTGAGGTTTTACCAAGAAAGCGCTTTTACTCGTCAGGAAGCCAGGGCTTTAGTCTCAATGGATTTAGGTCACGGTGATGGTCGCGGGCGTTATGTTGAACGAGTTTACAGTCAAAAGGAGGATTGAGAAATGGCAGAGACAACCTTAATACGTCTGGCGGATGTCATGAAAAAAGTCGGTTTAAAGAAATCATGGATTTACCATTTGATGCAGCAAGGGGAATTCCCTAAATCTGTCAGTCTGGGAGCACGCTCAGTAGCATGGGTAGAAAAAGAAATTGATGAATGGATTATCAATAAAATCAACAACCGCGAGGAAACACAGGGATGAGTCTGAATGAGGCTTTTAACCTTAATTATAAGTTGATAATCAGTAAATTACTGAGGTATAGTTCACGCGCTGCGGCAAAATCCGCAGCCGGAGTTAGCGTTCCGATTAACATGATGGCAGCATTACACGCCTGTTTTAGGCTATTCAATGCTGGTGCTTTTGTACACCTGTTGTCTATGGTGGCTCAGGCAGGGGCTTCGAAAGAAGCGCCGGTTTCCATTGTGTCCGGTAACGCTAACCCTGTCTGGGCTGCCACCCTTGAGGTTAGCGTCTCTGGTGGTAGCGATAGTTCGCACACAATGGAGGCTGCCTTATGGCTATACCCCCTCTTAACCTCTACCTATCACCCCAAGACTGGCTATTTTATCTACAACGTCAGCTATTCTCCTGTTCTAAGGCTTTTTCTCTGGCAGGGGTGTTTTATGCATGATTACCGCCCTGAAAACTCAGAAGAAGTACTCGACCATTGCCGGGCACTTATCAACAGTATTATTGAGCAAAATAATCTCGCATTTAAGGAAATCCTGACTTTCGTTTTATGGGAACGTATTGAACTGCTCAGTAAAATGCTGGTTGGAGAAACCACAGAGGAGGAAAGCCATGCCCTCCTTCATTTCTGATATTGTCCGGCAATCCTGCCACCGCTGGCCCGCGATCCTGTCTCAGGCAGGCATTGTTGTGCCCGCCAATAATCGTCATGGGCCTTGTCCCATGTGCGGTGGGAAAGACCGGTTCCGATTTGATGATAAAAACGGTAATGGTACATGGATTTGTAATCGGGCTAAATGCGGTCATGGAGATGGACTGGATTTATTGGCAAAATTTAAAGGTTGTCAATTAATTGAGGCGGCAAGGTGGATATCTGAGTTGTCAGAACTCCCGTCAACGGCGCCAGCCAGAAAAAAAGCCTCTGTTATTCAAGTGCCGATTGCTGAACGGGTCAATTCGTTATTAAATCAGTGTATTAAGGGCGCGAGCCCTTATTTAATTCGCAAGAGTTTAGCTGAACGCGTTTTTTTGTTCCCACCGGCTTACTGTCAAAAAACAGGCAATGTGATTTTTCCAGAAAATACACTGGTGTTACCACTAGTTAATATTGCAGGAGGATATTGCGGTGCCCAATTGATTCACCCTGACGGCAGCAAGCGATTATTACCCGGCAGTCAGTTAAAAGGGGCTTTTGCTGTTGTCCATGAACCCGATTCTTATGATGACATTATCATCACAGAAGGTTATGCCACTGGCTTATCACTGGCCGTTATTAGCCGAAACAGTACAATCTATGCCGCCATTTCCGCTAATAACCTGCTCAATGTAGCAAAAGCGCTTAAAGCGCAACATCCGCAAGGTGTTTTTATTATCGCAGGGGATAATGATGTTGATGCAGATGAAAAAAACACAGGAAAAATTAAGGCAGAACAGGCCGCGAATGCAATACAGGGAAAGGTTGCACTGCCACCAACAGACTATCAAGCTGACTGGGATGATTACCGTAAGCAATATGGTGATGAAGCAACCCGAGCAGCCTTTTATCACCAGACCGGTAAAATCACCGGTTCCCTTTCTGTGACTCGTCTCCCCACGACCTACAGCACATCATTACCTTTACGCAGAGGTTCTGAGGGCTTTGATACTCATCAGGATTATCTGATCAAAGGTCATTTGCCCAGTAACGCCTTAGCCAGTATTTACGGCCCCAGTGGTTCTTATAAATCTTTTTTGGCGGTGTCCTGGGCATGTCATATCGCCACGGGTAGAGCATGGGCAGGTAAACGCGTCAATCGGGGAGCGGTGGTTTATGTGGTCGGTGAAGGTGGTCTGGGAGTTCCGCGTCGTATCCGGGCATGGGAAAGCAGCCTGAACGATAACAGCCCGATAGATGCCCTTTACCGTATAGACTGCCCGGTGTTTCCTGCTAGTCAGGAAAGTGCTGAGCAAGTGATTTGTGCAGCGAAAGATGTCGAACAGGAAACCGGATTGCTTGTCCGTCTGATTGTACTGGACACCCTCGCCCGCTGTTTTGGCGGCTCGGACGAAAACACCGCTAAAGATATGGGCGCATTTATTCAGGGTTGCGACTATATCAAAGCCAAAACAAACGCCACCGTGCTTGTTGTGCACCATTCCGGCAAAGACCAAGATAAAGGCGCAAGAGGCTCCAGCGCCTTTCGGGCAGCACTGGATGCGGAGTTTAATATCCGCCGTGAAAATGATAAAGAAGCGCTGATATTAAGCTGTACCAAAATGAAAGATGCTGATGAACCGCCACAAGTCGCTTATGACCTGTATCCGGTCAGCATTTGTATTGATGAAGACGGTGAAGAGATTACCTCTCTGGTGTTGTCAGATCAGCCCAGACAACCGCAGGATGCCACAGCCGGTGATATGGCACTGGCCCATGTCCGGCGTCTGTCAGGCAATCATCTGGCACTATGGGAATCTATTCGTAACCGAACAGCCCAAAGCGATTCCTGCACAAAATCACAGGTGCGGGATGACTTACGAGCGAAAGGCATTGATGTATCAAAGAAATTCAGCCGCTGGCTGGACAAACTGGAAAATGATGGATTATTGACCGTGTTGGGTGAAGATATCCGCATTAATCAACGCCATTCTAATATGGGGGAATAAATGGTAAATGTGGGGGATATTGTCAAAAATCCAGCAATGCTCCCCACTTACCACTTATTAAGCTCACCTAAATGGGGGAAGCTCGTGAAACCCTTATTCTGTCTGGCTTTAAGCGATTTTAATAATATCAATGTGGGGGCAATAAAAATCCATATATCGTGGGGGACAAAATGGGGGAAGAGTAGGTATTTTCTTTCTGTCGGTATAGAGCTATTTAATTCATTCATAATGTATGTTTAACACCATCCTATTTATTAATATCCAATAGAGCATTCACATTATTCTGTAATTAGAAAATCATCTTCTCTTTATTTAAAGAAAAATAAAATGGGTAATCAATGGGGGAGTTTTATTTAAATGGGGGAAATAATAAAACAATGGTATTTTTTAACTTTAACTATTTACAGATAGAGTCCATGAAAGGATAATTATTTTATGTCACCACTCAGGGAAATATAAAATATGATTCAACAGGATTGGCATCCAGCCGATATTATTGCCGGACTGAAAAAGAAAGGAATAACATTAGCCGCTTTATCAAGGAGCGTTGGACTGGCTTCATCCACACTAGCAAATGCACTGACACGCCACTGGCCTAAAGGAGAAAGAATTATTTCTGATGCGTTAGGAGTTCCGCCTGAAATTATCTGGCCTTCCCGTTATGAAAATAACGGGACTAAAGCATTCATATCATAAAAATGTTATGACTCAGAAAATATGATTAAATAAATATACTTATTGCCCACTATTTAAGGTGGGCCTTTTATATAACTATTTGCTGTTTTTATCTGAAAAAGTGTAAGGAGCAATTAATTTCTTTTTATATTATTACAAATAATTAACCAATCATAGGAGTTTTCTATCTCTATCTGTGCAAATAATAATTAAGCTCTTTTACCAAATGTACTATAAATTACATTTTCACCATATTCTAAACTATCCATATAGTCGGCATACCATTGAAGCATTTCACGACGCCCATCCAAGTATTGAGCATGATTATACGTACCCCTGATACTATTTTTATCAACATGAGCTAACTGCGTTTCAATCCAAGCGCTGTTATAACCTTGTTCATGCAGAATCGTACTCATGGTATGTCGAAAGCCGTGGCCTGTTGCTTTGCCACCATAGCCGATACGTTTAATAACTTGATTAATAGCTGCTTCACTCATTGGTTTACTGGAATCATTACGCCCATGAAAAATAAACTCAAAACGCCCAGTGATAGTTTCCAATGTCTTAAACAGAGACAGAACCTGCTCAGACAGTGGAACGATATGCGGGCGGCGCATCTTCATACGTTCTAGTGGAATTTCCCATATCTTTCTATCTAAATCTAGTTCATCCCACTTTGCAGCTCTGAGTTCTATAGTTCGAACACCGGTTAACAATAATATTTTTGTTGCTATTTGAGTAATGATACTTCCCCTGTATTGAGATAATGTTTGCAGGAAAAAAGGTAATTCATCGGCTAAAAGATGTGGAAAGTGTTTAACTTTCGGTGATGCTAATGCTCCAGATAACTCAGCAGCAGGATTATATTCAACTCTACCAGTTACAATCGCATATTTAAATACCTGACTACAAGCTTGACGAATCTTCTTGAGCTTGTCCAGAACGCCACGCTGTTCCATTTTGCGAAGAGTTTCCAACATATCCAGTGGCTTAATATCCGTTATTATTCTTTTGCCAATATAGGGAAATATGTCTTTATTAAAGGATTCAAGCAAATCATCAGCATAGCCAACAGACCAATTCGGCAATTTATAGGAATGCCATTCTTTAGCTATAGCTTCAAAAGTATTAGTTGCTTTCCTGATTATCTCCTTCTGTTCTGTTTTCTTCACTTCAGCGGGATCAACGCCATTAGCCAAGTGTTGCTTAGCTTCATCTCTTTTGACTCTGGCATTAGCTAAAGACAAATTAGGGTATACCCCCAAAGCAAGTAGTTTCTCTTTACCTGCAATCCGATATTTTAGACGCCAATAACGCGCTCCGTTCTTCTTCACTAGTAAATACAAACCACCACCATCAGCTAATTTATAATCGGTAGCTTTAGCCTTTGCTGACTCTACTTGTCTGGCATTTAATTTCATATGGGGGTATCACTTTCCATTGAACCTGAACATACCCCCAAATGTACCCCCATTATAGGATGGATTTCAACAAACTATAGTGGACGTAGAAAGAATAGGAACTGTAGCAATGCCTTGTATTTACTGGGTTTAGTGGACTTCAATAGACGTTAACGGAAGTGATGATGGCGCGCCCTACAGGATTCGAACCTGTGACCTACGGCTTAGAAGGCCGTTGCTCTATCCAGCTGAGCTAAGGGCGCATCTTGAGAGATGAGCTGCATCAGTAATGCTCTGATGCGGGGAGAGATTATACGGTGACAACTCCTTGAGTCAATGGCTTTTCTGCTTATAAATCTTCATCTGGCTATTTTCTGATTATCAATAAAACTGACAGCACGTTCATGTTCTGACAAAATAGGCAGTATCCCAATGTTTGATTTATGGATTTATTCGTACATGCCAGCAAAAATTATTGATGGGAAAACGATTGCGCAGACAATCAGAAGTGAAGTCGCAGTGCGTGTTCAACAACGTGTTGCTGCGGGAAGACGTGCTCCCGGTCTTGCCGTTGTTTTAGTCGGCGAAAACCCGGCTTCTCAAATTTATGTCGCAAGCAAACGTCGTGCCTGTGAGGAAGTCGGGTTTGTTTCCCGTTCCTATGACCTGCCAGATACCACCAGCGAAGCAGAATTGTTGAATCTTATCGATCAGCTTAATAATGATTCAGATATTGATGGTATTTTGGTTCAGCTCCCTTTACCTGCCGGTATTGATAACGTCAAAGTTTTGGAACGTATCCAGCCTGATAAGGATGTTGATGGCTTCCATCCCTATAATATTGGTCGTTTGTGTCAACGCGCGCCAAAGCTGCGTCCCTGTACTCCACGCGGTATCGCAACGTTGCTTGAGCGTTGTGGAATTAATACTTATGGGCTGAATGCTGTCATTATCGGCGCTTCAAATATTGTTGGTCGTCCAATGAGCTTGGAGCTGTTATTGGCTGGCTGTACTACCACGGTGACTCATCGCTTTACTAAAGATTTACGTCACCATGTGGAGCAGGCAGATTTACTCATTGTGGCGGTCGGTAAACCAAACTTTATCCCCGGAGAGTGGATTAAACCCGGCGCTATTGTTATTGATGTCGGAATTAATCGCCTGGAAGATGGCAAAGTGATTGGTGATGTTGATTTTGAAACTGCATCAGAGCGGGCAAGCTGGATCTCGCCGGTGCCTGGAGGGGTTGGCCCAATGACAGTCGCTACACTTATCCAGAATACCTTGCAAGCCTGCGAGGAATATCACGATGTGGAAAGAATTGAAGGTTGTTAATGGAAATTTTTTATTTAGAAGGTCACCCTTATGTGGCGTTGTGTGATCTATTGAAGTTTCAGGGGTGGAGTGAAAGTGGCGCTAGCGCTAAAGCGGTTATTGCTGAAGGTTTGGTTAAAGTCAATAATCAGATAGAAACCCGTAAACGTTACAAAGCGATAGCCGGGCAGGTTGTTACTTTTAATGGTAAATCTGTCCACATTAAAGAATGATTAAAACGGGCTCCCTTAAAAATGAAGGGAGCCGTAGATTGCGGGTAAAGTCTTGGCCTTTTGATTGTTGGGACTGACTGAAAAAGTGCTTAATCGGTATGTCTGGGAAGTGAGTAAAGCGCGATTAAAAAAGAAAAGGTAAAATAATTCTCGGATGCTAAATAACATCGTGGTTATCATTGATAGATATTAAACTTTATTTAACCGAGGGTTTTATAAACTGAATGCTTCTGGATAAATCCGGTAAGTTTTTGTTGTCAGTTAACCTAACTGTCTGTCGTTAAAAGATATCTCAATGTAAAATAGTAAAAATATAAACGTTTTATCACCCTTTTAATCTTTATCATTATCACTTTTCTGTTTATTGTGTAAATCGGCTTTCTTAGTTTTCAAATGAAGTGAAAACAGATAGTTGAAATGGTGATGAAAAGATTATGGCGGTAAATAAAGGTTAAATCTGATAGTTAATGCATAAGGCTAATCTCTGTTGAATGTAAAAAATGCTCAGTAGAAAAGGTTTTTTATATCGGAGATAAACGGGAATTTGAAAAAGATTTTAGCTTCAATATTATACCCTATGGATTTCAAGATGGATCGCGGCGGCAAGGGAGCGAATCCCCGGGAGCATAGCTAACGATGTGACCGGGGTGAGTGAGTGCAGCCAACAAAGAAGCAACTTGAAAGATGACGGGTATAGAAGGTTAAATGGGTTGATAACCAAAATGGATACTTTTATCAATATCGGTTGATTTTACTGGAAGTTTTTATTTTACCCTGCAATGCTCTATTTACTGTGATATGCCAAGGCTATAAAGCAACCTTAGCTAAGAGTGGTTTTAATCATCCACCAGGATAAGTTTTTTCATGCGAGTATTCTAATGGTGTTTTGTGCAAGAGGTATTGAGATAGCACAAAGTCACTTAGCAAAGGGTATAAAGTTTTAATAATGTTAAGTAATGCTATATTTAAGGTTTTATGCGTTTTTAGTATTTACCATGCTTATGAATATCTTAGGTTTAATACTGGGCTATTTTAACGCAATACTTATTGAAAAATGTTTAATCTGATGATAATTTAAACTTAATATACTGATTTTAATGATAAAACAAACCAGTGGAGTAGATAGTTTGGAATTAAATCAAGTGATTAAAGCTCTTAATGAATCCGGTAATAACTGGAGTGTAGAGCAAATAGGTGAATGTCTTGCAATGACTAATGAAGACGGAATTAAAGCACATCTGGCTATTTGTGGCAGGCAAATTACAGTGGAAGCATTACTGTTTTCGGAAGAGAATGTTTTAGATCCCGCTTCTTTAAATCAGTTTATTTTAGAAACGCACAAGATGATTCCTCTGACTTCAGTTGGAATAACTAAAGTAGAGGGTCAATCTTACTATACTGCTTTTGGTTCATTGTCATCAGAATCAAAACAAGAAAGCGTTGTTATCGAAGTCTCTACGTTGTTTGCCAACATCACTGAACTTCTTGATGCGTATTCTGAGTTCCTAAAATAACAATATAGAGGCAAATATTAATGAACGTGTGGAAAAAGCTTTTTAAGGCAATCAAGGGAACGGTAAATAACGCGGCAGAAGCTGTTGCTGATGGCAATGCTCTGACGATTCTTGATCAGGAAATCCGGGAAGCAAAAGCAGAAATCCGCCGTGCGGATGAAAGCTTGGTTAGCATTATTGCTAAACGAAAAATGGCAGAGAAAAAGGTTGCGGATATCAAAAGCAGTATTACAGAGTACGAGGGTTATGCTCGTTCTGCTGCGGGTAAAGGTGACAATGGGCTTGCTCTGGAGTGTGCTCAGAAAGTTGCGACCTTGCGTGACGAACTGGAAAGAGAACAAGGGTTGTTTGAATCGTTCCAGAAGGCTGAAACGACGCACCGACACACTGTACAAGAGGCGAAGAAGAAGGTGTCTCAGCTTGAGAACCAGGTTGATTTGGTTAAGGCCACTGAGCAGGTGCAGAAAGCCCAAGCTGCGACTCACAGTTCTGTCGTTGGCGCTTCTTCAAAAACATCTACCGCCCTTGATTCCCTTGAGCGTATCAAGTCACGTCAGGCTGAGAAAGCGGCTCAGTTCGAGGCTCAGCAGGAGCTCCACGATAGTATGACTTCTAGCGATCTGGATAAAAAGCTTAAAGAGGCTGGCATAACGTCAAGTTCTATGTCCGCAGAAGATGAACTTGCTCGTATCCTTGGCAAGTAAATACCCAGTTGTTAAATCAAGATCCTGCTTTTTAAAGTGGGATCTTCCTATCAAGAGATATTTCTATGCTTTCCAAAATCGCAGATGCATTTAAGAGCGCATTCGGGGGTAAGACGGTTGCGCCTGCTGTTCCAAAGGTGCCGGAAGTATTAGGTTTGCGTATCGGTGGGGCACTTGAGATAGACCCGCTGATGCTAAAACTGATTGAATCTGACCTAACCATCGAAAATGCCGCTTCAACTCAGCTTATATGTTCCGTTGGTGTAGTCGATCTAGGTGATAACGTGCGTTTGGTTCGTTATTACACTGATGATGAAGGTTATCTTCAAGTGCTTCAAGAAGGTGAAGGGGATGACGGCGTGAAGGAAGTGAGCTTGTGGTACTTTTATGAAACTAAACCGATCGATTCACAAGCTCAATGGGATGCGCTGATTGAAAACGGTATCGTGACACCAAGCAGACGATATGATCTCGATGGTACCCAGTTCTCTCCGTTATGGGACAACATTAAGCCGGTGGCTGTTACCGAAAAAACTTACAGTAAAGAAGGTCACATAACCGAAACTGATCAGTTTGTGATGGTGTATACGCGTCAGGTTGCTCATAACAGAACAGAAGAACTTCAGGTTGTGGGAGAAGAAAAAGTGGTAGGGAATAACCTGGATAGATTGATGGTACTGAGCACCGGTATTCAACTTAACCAAACTGATTTTAAAGTGGTGGCATAAATGATCACATTGGAAAATGAAGAACAGGCTTTTACTCAATTTATGCATGGTGTAGGCAATTTTGGCTTGTGTTTTGGGCTGGCGCTGGTTTTTTTCATCGTTTTCAAATTCATCTACACAATAATTACTCCGCATGATGAGTGGAAGCTTATCAAACAAGAGAAGAATAGTGCCGCGGCGATATCGCTTGGTGGCGCTCTGGTTGGTTACAGCATTGCCATTGCAAGTGCAGCAAGCAACTCTGTGGGTGTTATTGATTTCGTGATGTGGAGTGTTGTTGCGCTGTTGGCTCAAATTGCTGGCTTCTTCATGGTTCGCATATTCATGATGCCAAAGATTGTATCCCGCATTGAGAATAATGAGGTCCCTGCTGCGATTGTGTTGGCGTCGGTGTCAATTTCTGTTGGTCTTTTAAATGCAGCCTGCATGACTTACTGATTTAGGGATTGTATGACGAACGGGAATAAAAAGCGCAGAATGCGCAGCACCGCCATTAACATTGAGAGTAAGCGTAAATATTGGCGTGGTTTCTCATTCACATCATTGGCGCTCAGTGTTGGTTCACTCGTGGGTTGTGGTCAATCGGCGGATGAGTTGTCAATTCATGTTTATAAGGATTTGGCGTCTTGTCAGAATAATCCGAAGAATATGATCGCTGCTCAATGTGAAACCACATACCAAGCGGCATTACGTGAAGCGGAGCGTACTTCGCAGAAATTTCGCCAGAAAGCTATGTGTGAGCTTGAGTACGGTGAGTGTGAAGCAATGCCGGGGGCCGTAGGTTATCGACCGAAGATGGCCGCCTTTATGATGGCGGCGGTGAAGCCAGAACAGTTTAACCAGTACGATATTGCTGAAAAGTATCGCAATGTGTTCTATCAGCCACTATTTACCTCAACATCAGGCTATGGCGACTTGTACCGTAAGCTTTTTTTCGCTGATGGTAAGGTTATTGGCGATTATTCCGATATTGGCAATATCCAGTACGAGATGAACCGACGTTATTTGCATCCGCTGGAAACGGTTCGCCTGCCAATGGAGAAACGAGAAGTTCCTCAAGTTGGAACAAATGCAAATGTCGTTGCAGGTATAAACCCTGTACTGAACTCCCGATCGACTGCTTATATCGCATCTGGGATCGTTGATGAAATCGGTGATTATTCAGCGCGTAAGCATAGAGAGAGAATGTATCGAGAGCGCTTGATACGTGAAAAGGAACAAAAGTTTAAAAGTAGCGATTCCCGTTATTCTGGTTATGATAGCAAGCCAATTGTCACTACCAAATCTTCTGGTGGTTTTGGTTCAACATCTTCCGCTAAATACAGTTGGGGTGGTTAACCAGCGCTGGCATTTTATTCTCAGGCCAGTCTCTTGCATGGAGTCATTATTGCCGCATTAAGCATTTGTGAGATGGTTTGTTCCAAGATTCAAATAAGCATTATCAAAGGGTTAATCTCATGCTTCAGATCCCAACAACACCTCGTCATGATTGGAAAGTGCGAGCAAAAGAATTTGGGTTTGGTTTCCATACAATCGATAATGAACCGTACTGGACGGAAGACCGTTATTACCAGTTTACTCTCAAGCAGATTGAAGAACATATTGAAGATCCGACAGCGGAAATCCACCGCTTGAGCCTTCAAGCAGTAGAGCACGTGGTTAACAGTGATGAGTTGATGGCTAGATTCCAAATTCCAGAAGCCATGTGGTCATTGGTTCGTGGATCTTGGAAGCGCAGAGATCCAAGCCTCTATAGTCGCCTTGATTTTGCCTATGATGGTAAAAACCCGGCTAAGTTATTGGAAATTAACTCAGATACGCCGACCTCTGTTTATGAGCATGGTTTTTTTAGCTGGCTGTGGTTGGAAGATAAGGTTAACCGTGGTGAATTGCCTCATGCTGCTGATCAGTTCAACTTACTACAGGAGTTGCTTGTTAATCGCTTCTGTGAACTGAAACCCTTTTTGCCATTCAACACGCTTCATTTTGCCTGCTGTAAGGGTACGGAAGAAGACAAAGGTTCGGTTGATTACATGGCTGACTGTGCCAAAGATGCCGGTATTCATATCGAGTTTGTCTACATTGAAGACATCGGGCTCAGCGAGTGTGGTCAATTTACGGATAGTAATAACAAGATCATAGACTCGATGTTCAAGTTGTATCCGTGGGAGTTCATGTTTCGTGAAGAATATGCTCAACACTTGGTCACTGCGGGTGTTAACTGGTTTGAGCCAATGTGGAAATGCCTTACTTCGAATAAGGCAATTTTGCCATTGCTTTGGGAGATGTTTCCAGGACATCCAAATCTGCTTGAGGCTTATTTTGCTGATGATCCGAAAGCCAAGCGTTTAACTCATTACGTCATGAAGCCGATATTCAGCCGTGAGGGCGCGAATATCAGTATTCACAAAGACGGGAAAGTGATTGAAAAGGTAGAGGGTCCTTACGGTGAGGAGGGTTACATTGTGCAGCAGTACACCCCATTGCCAAAGATCGGTAATAGCCATGTCCTTATCGGTAGTTGGCTCGTTAATGATACGCCTGCGGGTCTATCGGTTAGGGAAGATATTGGCAGGATCACGAAAGATACATCACGATTTGTGCCTCATATTATTTTAGGTTAATAACTCTATACCCTATGGATTTCGAGGTGCATCGCGACGGCAAGGGAGCGAATCCCCGGGAGCATAGATAGCTATGTGACCGGGGTGAGAGAGTGCAGCCAACAAAGGGCAACTTGAAAGATGACGGGTATATATTTATTTCTGGAGCAGGGTGGAAGACCCTGCTTTCTGGCTCTGAGTAAACATCCAACTTGATTGCTGAAATGTCATTTTTGTATGATTTTTCATCCATTTTTTAACAGGTATTCTCCTTCTTCTTTATTATTATGGTGAAGTACGGTGCGCATCAGAAGTAGATCCAATTCGGTATCTGGGAGGTGTTTTTTGTCTTTGAGTTCGCGGCGGGTAACTGAATCATCCAATTCGCGGCAGATAAAGTTATGAATGCGTTTAAAACGTGGACTATATTCCGTTTCGTCAGTGTTACGCTTGATGGCAAGCAGAGTCTGTATTTCTTGCATCAGCCCCGCGTCTGTAACCGTTCCGGCCAGTAGGCTGTCGAAGCGCATCGGGGGGACACCTTTACCAGCTTCGATCCAACGTACCGCCAGCAATGGGCGTAGTACATAAAGGTATTTTTTCAGCCGAATTTTCTCGCCTTTCAGGTAACTACGAAAGTTTTTCTTTGCCATTGACAGATAGTGATATCGCGCTCTGTTGTTGGAGAAATAGTCTGGTAATAGGGCACGTAGTGCCGCCATGAACTCCACGTCTTCGTAGTAGATTACCGGTGAGTCTGCCCACTCCATCAGTGTCGGGTTGGCTCGTTTCAGCAGCCCTAAAGTTTTACGCAGTTCCCAACCACAGATATCCAGCTCGTTACTGATCGGTAGTTCAATGACATCCCGAGAGGGATCGACGCGTAAGTACCATGATGGCGCATGTACATAAATAAAACGTACATCGTAATCACTGCTTGTCGAGGCAAATCCCCAACCGCGGCTACCTGATTCACAGGCGTAGAGTATTCGTATTTGCAGCTCTGTCTCAAGTTGCGCCAGTTTTTGGCATATGTGTTGCTTCATGATGTCACTGATACCAAATTTTTCTTTCATCTTGATTATCCTTTTACGCAAACCACTTGACGCAGGGTGTGAACGATTTCTACTAGTGAAGACTGAGCGGCCATTACGGCCTCAATGTCTTTGTAGGCCATCGGAATTTCATCGATAACGTCGCTGTCCTTGCGGCATTCCACGTGTGCCGTGGCACGCTTTTGATCCTCTATTGTGAAGCGTTTTTTCGCTGCCGTGCGGCTTAATACTCGTCCTGCACCGTGACTGCATGAGCAGAAACTCTCTTTGTTTCCCAGACCTCGTACGATAAAGCTTTTCGCACCCATTGAGCCGGGAATGATGCCCATGACGCCTCGGTGTGCAGCGACTGCCCCTTTGCGTGTGACTAACACGTTTTGGCCGAAGTGCTGCTCCTGTTGCACATAATTGTGGTGACAATTTACCGCTTCCATTGTGGCAGTGAATGGTTTTGTTATTACCGTCGCCAATGCTGCCAGTGTATGTTGCATCATGACTTCGCGATTGTGGCGGGCGAAGTTTTGTGCCCAACCGACCGCTTCCATATAATCAGCAAAGTGACGGCTGCCTTCCTCAAAATAGGCCAGATTACGATCAGGCAGGTGAGCGATATGTTGTTTCATGTCCTGTTGGGCAAGGGTGATAAATAGATTACCAATGGCATTTCCTACACCGCGTGAGCCGCTATGCAGCATTACCCATACCCGGTCGGATTCATCCAGACAGAGCTCAATGAAGTGATTACCGGTCCCTAGTGTCCCTAAGTGCAGATGGTTATTGGTTTTCAGCAATTGTGGATATTTATCGGTTAGCTGTTTAAACCCGGTTTGCAACACGCTCCAATGGTGATCGACGGTTTCTGGTGGTTGCTGCCAAGCGCCTTTATCCTGACCGCTACGGTTTGCTGTGCGTCCGTGTGGTACGGCAATTTCAATAGCATGGCGGATCGCATATAGGTTGTCCGGTAAATCTTTGGCATTCAATGAGGTACGTACTGCCATCATGCCACAACCGATATCTACGCCTACCGCGGCTGGAATAATTGCCCCACGAGTCGGGATGACACTGCCGATGGTTGAACCTTTACCAAGATGTACATCAGGCATAACGGCTAAATGTCTGAATATAAAAGGCATTTTTGCTGTATTCAACAGTTGTTCACGAGCTTCCGCTTCTACCGGTACGCCATGAGTCCACATTTTCACTGGTACACTGTTTGGCGCAGTCATTAACTCGTAATCGTTTGTTATCACATTGTTCTCCTGATTACTTAGCCGTCACTGTTATTATATACCCGTTATCTTTCAGGTTGCCTCTTTGGATGCATCTTGAAATCCATTGGGTATATACCCGTCATCTTTCAAGTTGCTTCTTTGTTGGCTGCACTCACTCACCCCGGTCACATAGTTATCTATGCTCCCGGGGATTCGCTCCCTTGCCGCCGCGATGCATCTTGAAATCCATTGGGTATAATTTCAAGTAACGAATATTTTTCCTTTTTAATCAATGCTTCTGAATTTGTTTTTTATCTTGGTCTTATTTTTTAACCATTAGGAAAATATTGTAAATAAAAATTTTATTACACTATTAATATAGTATTATGTTTAATGGTAATTGCAATTATTTGATTTATTATTTTGTTGAGTAATGTTGAAATTGTGATGCTAATCTATATAAAAATGTGTTTGTAAGAACATATATGAATTCATTATAGTTTTAAATTGTGTTGATAATTGTAAAGGAAATGTAAAACAATTAAATGATTTAATATTATGATATTGTTGTAATAGTACGTTTATATACTATTCAAATAGATGTGTATGATATGTGCATAATTATCATATCTATATGATGGATTATTAAATGAGAAACATTATCTTTTTATGAAATAATATTTCTATGGTCTGAATAAAATCAGAGGTTGTCTTTAATATATTTCTTGAAAATATAAGTATGTATAGTATATGGCTCATAATATTTTTATTGATTTATTTTTGTGAAATTTTATTTATATCTTGTTGATATAACGCAATATTTTTAACTGTATGTTTTATTTTGTTTTTTTGTTTGGTAAATGTATTTATATTGTCAGATGTAGAAAATAAATCCATGCACTATTTATAACCGATAATTTATAATGAGTTAATGATTTCTTAATTTCTTAAATATAGGTAAAAACAGTCACAAATTATCATGTTATTTATCGCTTAATAATCATTAGTAAATGATATTATCTTTGTTTTTTATTTTGTTGAAATATTTTCATGTTTATTGCTGGTTTTAATAGCTCCTCAATTTTCAATTGAAATATATGATATCAAAATATTTAATAAATATTTCTTTCGGATAAAAATGAAAGCGTTTTATTAATAGTTAATCTAACCAGTAAACAGGTTTTAAATCGTGTGATGACTTACTGCCTATCTCAATAGGGCTATTTTATTTGCCCTTCTTTGCCATAAAGAGCGAACCTGGGCAGTGCTCAAAATCCTCACGTACTACGTGTACGCTCCGGTTTTTCCGCGCTGTCCGTGTTCAAACTGTCTGCAACAATTACGCCTATTGAGATAGGCTCTTATTTATCTTATTGTCAATATTAACGAAATGATTAAAAACATTGCCATTAATAGTTATTTTTTCCTATCCATAAAGGGGTTAATTAACCTCTTTTTTACGATATTGCTTGCATTTTAATTTTAATCTTTTCATTAAAATTGTACGGAAATTATCCGTACAATTTGATGTTGTATTGGGTAATGTGAATTTATGTGTCAAATTAGCCAATTATCGTCATTATTAATCATCGTTAATACTTGCCAGTACATTTCCTGCCTGTTGATAACCGCCTTCTTCTACATAGATAACGATTTTTCCAGAACGATGTGCGGTGAGTTGCGTTTCCATTTTCATTGCTTCCATGACAGCAATGACATCACCTTGTTTAACTTCATCACCCTCCTGCACATACCAGGATTGTAAAACGCCGGATATTGGTGCTGAGACGGGATTCGGTGCTGTTATTGTCCTCTCCATTTCACTATTTTTGTTTTCAATGATGGAATTTCGCCCAGAATCAGGCAATGAAAGCCCTTTTAATAATTCGGCTGGTAGCCCTAGTTCATGCCGACGGCCATTAATTTCAATAAAAGTACGTGTTACCTTTTCTTGATAATGATTTTCCTGACGCGGAGATATTTTTATATCATTGATAAAGTCAGTTTCGATCCAACGAGTATGAACGTTAAATGTGTCATCGGAAATAAAATCAGGATGCTCCATCACTGCTCGATGAAAAGGCAATACTGAGGCAACGCCTTTAATGCTGAATTCCTGTAATGCCCGCTGCGCACGGGCAATAGCTTGTTGGCGGGTTGCTCCGGTGACAATCAACTTAGCCATCAGCGAATCAAAAGTGTCAGGGATGGTGGAACCTGCTGCAACACCAGAATCCAATCTTATGCCTGGGCCGGAAGGGGGAGAAAATACTGTCACGGTTCCGGGTGTCGGCAAAAATCCTTTACCCGCATCTTCTGCGTTAATACGGAACTCGAAAGAATGGCCTAAAGGAATAGGCGTTGAGGTCAATGATAAAGGTTTACCTTCGGCAATTCGAAATTGTTCTACCACAATGTCGATCCCTGTGGTTTCTTCGGTGACCGGATGTTCGACCTGCAAGCGAGTATTGACTTCCAGAAAGGAGATCGTGCCGTCTGCACTGAGGAGAAATTCCACTGTTCCGGCTCCAATATAACCAGCAGCGGTGCAAATATCTTGTGCTGCTTGATGAATACGCTGGCGCTGATGTTCAGCCAAAAATGGGGCCGGTGCTTCTTCTACCAATTTTTGGTTACGTCGTTGCAGTGAACAATCACGTGTACCAAGTACCACCACATTGCCATGTTTATCAGCCAGAATTTGCGCTTCGATATGACGAGGTTTATCCAGGAACTGTTCAATGAAACATTCTCCACGACCAAAGGCCGCTGTTGCTTCACGAACAGCCGAATTGTAGAGTTCGGTGACTTCATCAAGCCGCCATGCCACTTTCATGCCACGTCCACCACCGCCATATGCCGCTTTAATTGCGATTGGCAGGCCATATTGTTCGGCAAACGCCAGAGCTTCCTCTGCGTTTTTCACCGGTTCTTCTGTACCTGAAACCTGTGGGGCACCTACCTGTTGGGCAATTTTGCGTGCTTTAACTTTGTCACCCAAAGTATCAATTGTCTCTGGTTCAGGACCAACCCAGATCAACCCTGCATGAATAACTGCACGGGCAAATTCTGCTCGTTCAGCCAGAAATCCGTATCCGGGATGTACCATGTCGGCACCTGAACGTTTCGCAATATCCAATAATTGGGGAATATTAAGATAGGTATCAGCGGGGCGGTTTCCGCCTAAACTATAAGCCTCATCAGCCAATCGTACATGTTGTGCATTGATGTCCGAATCAGCGTAGACGGCGATAGATTGTAAACCATAATCCCGGCAGGCACGGATGATACGGACGGCGATTTCACCGCGGTTAGCAATCAAAACTTTTTTTATGGGATAGTTTTTAATATTCATGGTCATTGCGGTACTCATAAGCGGCAATCGCTCTCTTTTATTTCATGAAATTCAGTGATTGGGTTGAAGCGGATACGGGCATTGACAGGAATTTGTCCCGCAAGATCGAGATGATAGTTGGCAACGGAACCAATGACTGGATAGCCACCGGTCAAAGGGTGATCGGCTAAAAACAAAACCGGTTGACCACTGGCAGGAACCTGAATTGCGCCGGTGGTCGTTCCCTCACTCGGTAACTCTTTATGGTTAAGACGCGATAATGGTGTGTCTCCGTACAGACGAATACCAACTCGATTAGATTGTGGTGTAACTTGCCAAAGTTGGTTTTGTAGCAGGGATAGCGCTTCTGCGGTGAACCAGTCGGTGCGCGGCCCTAGAATAATGTCCAGTGTAACGATATCGTCAGTGGTGGGCATATTGAAAGCCGGGCTTTCATCCATTGATACCGCACAACCCTGCGTCACAGTAAGAATATCCAAAATATCGCCTATAGCGATTGGCTTGGGGCCAACGTGTGCCAGCGTGTCGTAAGAGAGGCTGGAGAGAATAGGTTGTTTGGCAAAGCTGCCACGCACCGCCAAATAAGAACGCATTCCCGCTTTGGGCGTTCCTAATGTCACTTTATCGCCTTCGCTCAGATCAATAGGCTGATAGCCATCAACCTGAAACTTTCGGCCAGATGTTGTTTGAACAGTGATTGGGCAGTCAGCACCTGTAACCGCGATAATGACATTGCCATGAGAAATAAAGCTTAATCCTCCTTGTACAATTTCCAGACAGGCATTATCCGAAGGATTACCGGCGATCCGGTTGGCACTTCTCAGCGCTGTTTTATCTAGCGCTCCGGCAGAGGAAATACCTAAACTAGCCTGTCCTGAACGGCCTAAATCCTGAAAAAGTGTTTGTATTCCAGTGGTTAGGATTTCCAGCGAGGCGTGTTTATCAACTTGCGAAGGTAGAACGTCCTCTATGGGGGCAACAGGGATTTCGGCTTTAGTGATAGAGATTGCTGCGCCTTTGCGTTGATCTCTGAAACGTACCCGGAAACCGGGTTGTAACAGGGAAGAGGGAGAACGTGAGAGATCCCACATGCGTTCTGGCGTGATACCGATGATTTGCCAACCTCCCGGAGTGGCTTGAGGGTATATTCCACTGAATTCTCCGGCTAGGCCGACTGATCCCGCAGGAATGCGGGCTCTTGGGGTTGTCCTGCGAGGAACATGTAAACGATCTGACTCTGCGACTAAATAGGCAAATCCGGGGGCGAACCCGGTAAAAGCAACGGTGTACTCGCTTTCGGTATGTCGCTGAATAACTTCCTGTGTGGTGATACCGAGGATTTCTGCCACTTCTTCCAGATCTTCACCAGTGTAATACACCGGGATTTCAACGAGTTTCCCGGTTGTCCTATCCAGTGTATTCAGGTTGCGGCCGTTGATATCTCCGGCAAGTTTGACGGTGGAAACTACATTGGGACGAAATCGAATCAACAGTGTTCTGGCCGCTGGAATAATTTCTTCTACGCCTGGAATGGGACGAGCGTTAAGTGAATCAAATAACGCCAGCGTTTCATTCAGATCATGAAGCTCGACAATAATGGCATCTAAATTAACAGGTAAAAAACGCACTAGGCACTCCTGGGTATTTAAATAAAGGAGCGTACGGTGATCCCAGCTTGTTGCAGGGTTAGTTTCACCTGACGTGCCATTTCCACCGCGTCTGGGCTGTCACCATGAACACAGATGGAATCTGCCTGAATACGGGTAAAGCTACCATCAATGGCTTCAACTCCTCCTTCGGTCACCAATTGCAACATGCGTCGGGCAACGAGATTAGCGTCATGAAGCACAGACCCTTTTTCCCGGCGGGAAACTAGCGTGCCTTGTGGAGTGTAAGCTCTGTCAGCAAAGGCTTCCGCAACGGTACGTAAACCGTTTTCCTGCGCTAAATCCAATAGTTTTGAGCCAGCTAATCCAACCAGCACTAAATTGTCATCCACTTCACGAATCGCGGTAATAACGGCAAGGGCTTGGTATTCATTGTGGGCAATGGTGTTATACAGTGCACCGTGCGGTTTAACATAACTTACGGTGGTTCCTGTCGCCGCGGCCAACCCTTTCAACGCGCCAATCTGGTAAATAACATCCGCGATCAGCTCATTACTGGAAACATCCATATTACGGCGACCAAATCCGACCAGATCTGGATAAGAGACATGTGCACCGATAACTACCTGATTTTTGTGGGCAGATTTTAAGGTTTGAAAGATCCCGGCGGGATCACCAGCATGAAATCCACACGCGACATTGGCGCTGGTGACAATGCTCAGCATGGTATTATCGTCACCCATTTTCCATTGACCAAAGCCTTCGCCAAGATCGCTGTTTAAATCAATCATGTTCATAGTCATAACCCCAATCAAAGTGATCTCTAAAAAAGTAGTAAAAAATTCAGGATGCTTATCAGCTCTACAGATAGGCAATTTCTGTTACGCCGGTAGACGTTGAACTAATGAGTCATTCCTCCGCTAATAGCAATGTCCCCACTGTTTTCTAATGCTTGATTAATAGCGATTTTCAGTGCCATTGTTATTGTTTCCAGCGCCATACTTGGCGTACCGGGGTGTTTTACCGCCTGTTCAGGCAGGTAGGGAATATGGATAAATCCACCACGTACTAATCCACCACGTACTTTGGGATAAGTCAGTGCCAGATGGTGCAGCAGGCCATACATGACATGGTTGCAGATATATGTGCCGGCACTCTGTGAAATCGAAGCAGGAACCCCTGCGGTTTGCAGGCCACTGACGATCGCTTTGATCGGTAGGGTGGAAAAGTAGGCCGCCGGGCCTGTTGCTACGATTGGGGTATCAATGGGTTGATTGCCCTGATTATCGGGAATACGTGCGTCGTTGATGTTAATCGCTATGCGTTCCACCGTGATATCTGGCCTGCCTCCTGCTTGTCCCACGGCAATGACGAGTTCAGGTTGTATCTCATCAATAGCTGCGTACAGGCAGGTGAGAGAAGTATTGAATACACATGGGAGCTGGCGTGTCTCAATATGTGCTCCAGATAGCTGTTGGTTTTGCAATTGCCTGACCGACTCCCACGATGGATTGATGGCTTCACCGTCAAAAGGTTCAAAAGCGGTAATCAGAACGGTTTTCATAGGATATCCTTACAAAAACATCAAAAAATAGAGCAGAAAAACATTGGCAATCAACAGCGCTATTCCCGTGGGGATTTGTGCTTTAATGACCGCATTGCGATTTGGTAATTCCAACAGAGCGGCTGGAACGATATTGAAGTTTGCGGCCATTGGGGTCATCAATGTACCGCAATAGCCCGAGAACATACCGATGGCGGCCATGACCGCTGGATTACCGCCATGTTGCAGTACTAGAATGGGAATGCCGATCCCGGCGGTAACAATCGGGAACGCAGCGAAAGCGTTGCCCATTATCATCGTTAATAACGCCATACCGAGTACGTATGTCGCTACCGCGATCAATCGATTATCCACCGCTAAATAATGTTCAGTCAGGTGAGAAATTGCGGTACCGACACCTGCTACGGTAAATAATAGTCCTAGCGTCGCTAATATCTGTGGCAGGATAAACGCCCAACCGATGGAATCCAGTAAGCGGCGCGCCTCTTGGGTTGATTGAGTTACATTTTCACGTGTCATTTTCAGTGCAACGCCATATCCGACTAAGCAGCCTACTGTCATGGAAAACAGCGTTACCAAGGTGGCATGGTTGCCGCTACCGAACAGCGCCTGTTGTAACTCAGGGATGTGGTTAAACAGTAATACGCCGATCACCGTGACGATAGGGATTGCCAGTGCGGGAAGAAAGAGGCGATTACCCAAACGGGAGGCACTTTCCTGCCGTTGCTGAGGTGTGCGTTGATGGTAGCTACCCAATCGCACACCGCCAAAACCAGCCGTCAGTGCCATCAATACGACGATTAGCCCGACACCGATATGTAGCATCTTTTGGGCCTCGGCTTCGCTGTCTGCCCATAGTGCTATTAAGCGGTAAGTCCAGTCGCCTACTAAAAATACGATGCCATATAACGCCCAGAACAAGCTGGTGGTCAGGCGGCGGGGGTTGGTGTGATCACGCCAGGACATTATGGCTACGGCTAACAGAATCACGCCTGCCAGCCAATAAAGATATTGTTGCTGAAACATTACTCCACCTTACTGCGATTTTTGTCCATGCCATTCAGTGCTGCCAGCTTGGTAGCGATCTGGTGGTCAAGACGAGACAAGCGGAAAGCGTGGATTAGGAAGGCACAGATGGCGGTAGGAATTCCCCACATAGCGATATGTAGCGGTTCCGTTTGGATACCGCCAGACTCTAGCATAAAGTTATGCATAAAGATGATTGCACCAAAGGCGACGAAAATATCCTCACCGAAGAAAAGGCCAACATTGTCGGTTGCTGCTGACATGGCCCGCAGGCGATAACGTATATCGTCAGGTAGGTCATGATGACGGTTTTCCGTAGCCCCTTCTACCATTGGTGCCAGCAATGGACGCACCATTTGCGGGTGCCCTCCTAAACTGGTCAGCCCTAGCGCAGCGGTTATTTCACGAATGAACAGATAGATGATCAGCAAACGTCCGGCGGTTGCTGTTTTAATATTGCTAATCCAGGTTTGAGCTCGTTCTTTTAAGCCGTGCCGTTCTAAAAGACCGATAGTTGCCAGCGGCAACAGCAAAATTAGTGGCAAATTTCGGGTATTAAGGAAGCCGGAACCTAGTTTTTCCAGAATCGCCGTGATCGGCATATGAGCGGCCAGCCCGGTAATGATCCCTGCGACAATCACTACCAATACCGGGTTAAACCTAAGTAAAAAACCCACGACAATAACCGCGATGCCAATCAACGGCCATAGATTCACAATCTGTTGCATGGTGTGTCACCTCGGTGGATAAAAATCGCGGTTGCTTGCTGTGTCGTCATAGGTTGAATTCCTGTGTGGTAGATAGTAGATAAATGTATATCTAAGCAATATGCGTACCATCGTTGGATAAT
Source organism: Photorhabdus sp. RW14-46 (assembly GCF_963887965.1). Taxonomy (NCBI): domain Bacteria; kingdom Pseudomonadati; phylum Pseudomonadota; class Gammaproteobacteria; order Enterobacterales; family Morganellaceae; genus Photorhabdus; species Photorhabdus sp. RW14-46. The sequence goes on from NZ_CAWPHH010000009.1 coordinate 114,375, forward strand.
TTGCATTTATTGTTAAATTATTGTTTTTTTATTGTTGAACAATAAATAGAGTGAGGCGAAAGAATAGGCAAATAAAATTATTTTTTAATGATAAAAATGAAATGCAGATCACTTTTTATAATAGTGATGTTCTATGGTGGTGCGTTTAATGCACCATTATGAGGCAATAATCATTCTGGCGTAGAAAACAGTCAGTGGGGAGGAATCTCTATGCTTGCTGGCAGTAGGTGAATGTGTGAAGATGCCTGCCATTCTTATCTTTAGCAGCCGGGAGCCTGTGGTCAGGTTTGCGACATTTGGTCCGCTCTTTCAATTAATTATGATGAAAAAAAATAATTCCTCTCCTAAGACGTTAAGTGAAAAAGTTACAGATATTATCCGGCAGAAATTGATTATTGGGGAGCTATCACCCGGTCAACGACTATCAGAAGCGGCTTTGAGCGAACAACTTGAAATATCGCGTAATACATTACGTGAGGTTTTTCGGGTACTGACTCAAGAAGGGTTACTGCGATATGAACCTAACCGTGGTGTTTTCGTCTCCACTCCGAGTATCGTTTCTATTATCGATATTTATCGAATCCGGCGGCTTATTGAGTGTCAGGCATTGGCGCAATCTTATCCTATGCATCCTGCGGTTGAACACATGCGCGGTGCAATCGAAATGGCTAAACGGTGTCGTGATACTCAGGACTGGATCGGTGTAGGAACTGCAAATATGGCATTTCATTCAGCTATTGTTGAACTGACTGACAGTGAACGGCTGATAACATTCTATGGGCATATTTCTGCGGAATTGCGGCTGGCTTTTGGTTATCTGAACGATCCTGAACTTTTTTATGTTCCTTATATTGATCAGAATGCCCATATTTTGGCGTTACTTGAGAAAGGTGAACCAGAAAGTGCGGCCTCCGAGTTAAAAAGCTATCTGGAGCAGTCAGAACGTACGGTATTAGCGGCTTATACGCGCAAAAATCGTACTTAATAAATAATACTTGCGACCAGATTGGCAAATTTCTTGATAAAATAAATTAATTTAATTAATGTGTTTGAAGATTTTTCATATTTTTGGTTTGTAACGTTATATTTGTTTGGCGTAATCCCAAACAAAGGCGGTAGCGTCTATGCCATTAAGGAAGCGAATGATAAGAGAAGCTATATATGCCTTTTGTGCCATGATAATTGAGCGTTTTAATCCTCCCAATGACAAGATCACTTTGTTATTAAAATATCATTCATCGTATTTTTGCGGTAAGTCATATTAGTAACACGAGTTACAGGAAAACGTGACTTATAGTCCGTGGTTTGATAAGTAACATCGTTCGATACTTATCGAATGAAAAAACCTAACACGATAAAATCCATTTTTGGACAAAGAGTTAGATATATCAGAATGGCATCTGGTATGTCTCAGGAAGCTTTTGCCGATAAATGTGGGCTTGATCGTACTTATATCAGTGGCATTGAACGTGGCGTCAGGAACCCCACGCTTGAAGTTATCAATGTCATAGCAAGTGGTTTACAGATTGAATTAAAAGATCTGTTTGACTTTGACGCGGAGAAAAAGAGTTAGTCGATTTTATTTGAGCATTGAGTTTTTACGCTTTCCTGTTGTTCTATCATTTCCCCTCTCGTCAGAAGATTTTATTCTGCCGCTACAGCTAGGAATCTGAATTGCTTTCTGGTCCACCGTCTCATAACCATTGATTGCTGAAAATGATCCCCGCAGGTGAAAACATCGTCTGCATTATCGCAGATCTGCCTGTTTTTCAGGCAGATCTTCTCTGTGCCTGCTCTTGTCGTCTTTGAATAGCAGATTATCCTTCATCTGCCACAATAGGACATTTAGCCTTTCCAGCGGGAATTGCGGATTACGTTACAGTAATTGAGGGGAACAAGTCCCGGCTGTTTATCCTGTATGACATCCACATTGAAGCCACCAAACATTGTCTGGGACTTGTCCTTGATGCCATCATAAAAAGCCTGAATGATATCTTCCTTGAAGCCGTCAGTACGTGGGTGTTGTTGTACAACCGCAGTGCGCTCACTGTCGCTGAACGCTTCGTAATTGATCCCCAACACATCCATTTCAACGCCAGCAGTAACGAGCGCAATTTCGGGTACCATAAACTCTGGAATGCCCGGCGTGGTATGTAAAGCAATCGCCGTCCAGACTTTATCAATATCGGCCTGAGCGATACCGTATCCTTGCAGGAAATGTTTCGCCGCATTCGCGCCGTCAACCTCGAATCGTTTGTCACAGCTACAGTGTTCATGTGTCAGGCCGATGTCATGAAACATACATCCGACATAGAGCAGTTCATGATCCACGTTAAGCCCAAGACGCTGACCGGCGAGCGCACCCCAGTAGTAAACACGACTTGAATGATGAAAAAGCAGGTCAGATTCCGTATCGCGGATGAACGTGGTTGCATCACGGGTTATTTGGGTATCAGGAATACTCACGCCGTTAATTGAAAAATTCATATGCTGTCTCCGGTTGATTAAGTGAAGGTCAGCATAAAACACATGACACCCGTCCTGAATTAACTTATAACGATGATTCAGGACACTAAGATTAAATAAGACTTCTGTAGAGCAATGATTCACAACATCACCATATTGGCTGTGCCTGACGTTCAGCTACTCGATGTTTCAGGCCCCCTAGATGTATTCGCTGAGGCGAACCGTATATTGCACCGGCAGGTCTATTCCCTGAGCGTGATGTCGACCGGTTCAGACATCATCACTTCTTCTTCTGGCGTTAGGCTGATGGCTGATGTGATTTTGAGCGATACAACCAGCCACTCGGCAGACACATTTCTTGTGGCTGGTGCGCCGGATGCGCATAGCCATACCCTTTCAGAACAGGAGTGTTCTGCAATCATCGAAATGTGTCATCGTAGTCAGCGTTACGGCTCCGTCTGTACTGGTGCCCTGTTGTTGGCGCAGACCGGACTGTTGAAGCAGCGTCGGGTGACAACCCATTGGGAGTGTGCCGAATTGCTCGCGATGCGTTTTCCCGAAATCATTGTCGAACCGGACATGCTCTATGTGGCTGATGGTTCCGTGAGAACGGCGGCAGGTGTGACATCCGGGCTGGATCTGGCGCTCAGGCTGGTTGAAGAGGATCTGGGTCGCGAAATCGCGATGGAGGTGGCAGCAAGTCTCGTCATGTTTTTCAGGCGACCGGTCTGTCAGGGGCACTTTATCCGCAGGAGCCAGTTATCCCTATCCGGGAGAGCCGCTTTTCAGGATTTACAACGCTGGGCGCAGGCAAACCTACAGGGCATAAGTGGCTTGCAGGACATGGCTACACATATGAACCTGAGTATCAGGCATCTGGGACGTCTGTTCCGTCAGGAGCTCAACATGAAGGCAGGAGTATGGCTGGAGCATGCACGTATTGAGAAAGCGCGGACGTTACTTGAGGAAGGCAGGCTCCCGCTCAAGGCAATCCCGGGAGCTTGCGGATACAGAAGCAGCGATGTAATGCGCAGGGCCTTTGTTAAAAATACGGGCATCACCCCCTCTGTTTACAGAAAAATATTCATACAGACGCAGCAGAGCGGCACAAATGAAGAAAACTGAGAGCCAGACGTGGGAAATAGATGACGACTCACCTTGCTTGAAAAATGATGCGCTTCAACTAAAGGAATAGCCATACGCCTTTCTGGTGTTTCAATGATGTCACGTTGTACATCAACAAACATACTGTATTTGCTTTCGCTCCGTTTGTATTGATAAACAACAAATTGCATTTACCAGTTCCTGTTTTCATCAGCAAATGAGCCATATTGTTCAATAAATTGAGCAATTTCTTCCAATCCTTTGCGATTATCTGCTTTCCAACTTTCAGCTTTGATTCGTTGAGCTTCTCTGGTCATGGCTTCATTAACAAAACCTGAAATATTTACACCGGCTGAATTCAGGATCAGATAATTTTCTTTATCAAAAGTTACGTTAACTCTATGTTTCATAGCACACCTCAGAAACACACTTAAAATGAACATGAGGAAATGGATTGCGAGCAGGAAAAGATAAATGCAAACAGCTATAAGTAATCATTACTCTTACCGAATGATATAAAGTAGATTGGAGCAGCTTATCTCATTGATAAACTACTCCACTTTAATTTACAGCCACCTACTTTGTGTACCTCGAAGGCCATATTTCAGCGGGATCGCGATCCAAAGCCGTGGCAATAAGCCGTTGACCTTTTGGCCAGCGGCGTTGCAGGGTATTGGCAAGGGTCGATGATGCTAATCCTGCTTTCCTTGAAACGGCGGCTAGCGATGTGCCACGTTTTTTCAGCTCAGCTATGATGTCTGCTGGGTGCCAGTCTTGATTTTTCATTAATTAATCCTCCGTGTTACGGATAACTTTGATATGAAAAGGTAAGTCGTTACATAGTAGACTATAAGTCACATATGATAACATAACTTACCATAAAAAGTGACTCATAGTCCGTGGTCTGATAAGTAACATCATTCGATACTTATCAGATGAAAAAGCCAAATGCTGTAAAATTCCTTTTTGGACAAAGAGTTAGGTATTTCAGGCAGTCGTCTGGCATGTCTCAGGAAGCTTTTGCCGATAAATGTGGAATTGATCGGACATATATCAGTGGTATTGAGCGTGGGGTTAGAAATCCTACGCTTGAAATCATCAATATTATTGCGAGTGGTTTGCAGATTGAGCTGACAGACTTGTTTGATTTCAGTGCAAAGCCAAAAGGCTAAAATAGTCGCTTTCCCCTTTATTTCTTAGAAATTTTCTTATCTTTTTGTTGGAATGAATTACTATGCTAACCTTAAATAAAGTCGAACGAATGGGTTGACGATAAATTGAAAAATAAGTTTATTGAGGAAGAACCTATACCCTATGGATTTCAAGATGCATCGCGGCGGCAAGGGAGCGAATCCCCGGGAGCATAGATAACTATGTGACCGGGGTGAGAGAGTGCAGCCAACAAAGAAGCAACTTGAAAGATGACGGGTATATATCTCCCTCAATAAATGGCTTTATTAAATAGTTATAATTTTCTGGGTGTTATCTCGTTCAATTTTTATTGTCAATTTACCCGATGGTGTTTCTGACAACTGATTACGAAGATAGGTGATATCCTTAGGAAGGGCTTGTTGACCATTAACTTCCAGTACAATATCACCGTTCTTTAATCCAAATTTTTCGATATCTTTGGGATCGTTGTAAAATATCTCTACTTTGTTATTAAAATAACGGATTGCAATTGTGCGAAGTAATGGACTGTCATAACGGGTGAAATTTTTAGCGTTAAAACAGAGCAGCATTTTATTTGGGATAAACAGATAATTATCAAAACGTGAGAAGAAACTCATACCGAGATTGTAGAGACCACTTTTATTTTCGCCAATTCTCAGACGACCTACCGGCAGTTGCTGTAAATAAAAGCCATCAATCAGATACTCTTTACTACTATCAAGCCCACTAGCGGACGCGTATTTGACACTGGTTCCTTCAGAAATTTTATCTTTGTGCTCTTTTTTCAGATATTCAATAAATTCCTGAGCAACATAGCTGTAATCGGCCCCGGTATCTATATTAAAAACGACATTAGAAACTTGGATTGCGGGAGATTTGCCGTAGCTATCACTGTAAGGTTCACATTGTTGATAATTTAGGATTGAAGGTGCATGTCGCCATACTGTCAATGTGTGGTTCAGGTTATTTATTTCCCAGTTTAGCTGACGAAAAGTATCAATGCCGAGAATACCATCCAGCTCCTGACCAATGGACTGATTAAAGAGACTCATGTCAATGCCAATCCAGGGATCGGAGCCCGGCACTGTATGATTACCGAGGGTAATCGCCAGAGGTTGCCATAATGTTAGGTCAGCTTTGTGTAAGCGTTTTTCACTGGTTGTAACCAGTCCATCGGACAACATACGGTGGAATGTAACCGGTATTTTTGATTCTGGTGTGGTTTGTGTCAGCGTTTTTGCCAGCTTATTATCGATGAAGGTATAACTGGCACCGGTATCCAGCAAGAATTGATATTTTTTACCGGAGATAGTGACAGGAACAATAATCGATGTTGGCTGATGGATGTTCAGCTTAGTAGAAAGGACAGGTTTATTTTTTTCTGGCATATGGATTTTTTCCATATGGCTACAGCCCGTTATCAGCGTCAGCATGCTGGCGGCGATAATTGCCCGGGAGGTTGTTTTTTCCTGTTTTTTCATAATATTAGATTCCTTTTCTAGGAGTGGAAGATAAAAATCCAGGGTCCGGTAAAACCCCACATTATTATCTGCTTTTTACTATATCCAATGGATTTCAAGAACAATAACATCATTACATTAGTTAATGTGAAATGTAGTGAGTAATTGTTTAACTGCGGTTGAACTATTATTGGTTTCAGGGGTAATATTGGTGAAAGTTTCGTCTGTCGGTAAGTTTGAGTGGTAAAAATTATTATTATTTTATTTTTAGGTATAATGTAAAGGTAATAAATATTTATTGGTTTTATATTTATATGTGGAAATTATTTTCCTGATAACTATTTAGATGATGTCAATATAAAAAAGTAACACTTTTGGGCTAAAGGAATATATTGATTTTATGTCTATATCACTAAAACTCAGTATTGTCGTATCTATTTATAATGGAACGCGGTTTTTACCGCAGTTTTTTGTTAATTTATCTCGGCAAAAGCTAGCTAATTTTGAATTAATTTTGGTTGATGATGGTTCAACGGATAATAGTCGCCAGATTATTGAGCAATATGCCAAAAAATTCCCAAAGATAGAAATTATCGCGCAGAAGAATCAAGGGGTTTCTGTTGCCCGTAATACGGGGTTAGTGAAAGCCAGAGGTGATTATGTGGCTTTTCCTGATATTGATGATGTCATTTATCCGGGTATGTATAACCGGCTGTTAGAGATTGCTCAAAATAATGATTTGGATATTGCTACTTGCAACGGTCATTATGTTTATGATGATGGTCGGCCTGCTCGAAAGATTTTTCCTTCCGATCGCCTCTCTTCTACCGCGGTTCTGAGCGGACCAGAATGGTTGCAACAAGCACTGAGTTCACGCAAATTCTTGCATGTAACTTGGCTGAATATCTATAAACGGGCTTTTCTGACAAAACATCATTATCAGTTTGAACCGGGGTTGCATCATCAGGATATTCCGTGGACAACAGAACTCTTGTTGACGGCAAATCGGGTGCAATATATTGATGAATCTTTTTATGATTATCTGATTCACGCCGCTTCGGTGTCCCATGTTCCTGCGGATGATCGTATTAAGGTAAGAACAGCACATCACTATATGAAAATCGTGGAGATGCTGAATAAGATTAATCAGCGCTATCCACAGCAAGTCAAGCAGGTGCCGGCATGTCATTGGCAAATTGCGAAAGAGGGGCTAGGGATTTTGCATACCATTAATGAGATAGAATCCTCTACGATAAAACAACAAATCGTTCATGAATTGTTTGAGCGCGGTATTTGGTCAATGATCTGGAAAAATGCCCGTGGATTTAGATTGCGTTGGCGTTTGGCTCGTCGTTATCCGCGACTTCGAGCGGTGTTAAAAGCCGTTTAAGAGTGAAAATAACGGCTTTAATAATCGTTCCCTACCTGTGGTTATTTTCCATCTTAATCGCAGGTATCGCCGATGTTTTTCAATGCATCAATAATCAATTGCCAGAATCGCTGTTGATCGAGTTTGACAGCAACTTGGGTATGGCAATCTTCTGTTGGCGGGTAACGGAAATCCGCCACTGTCATTCCTACGGTTAAGGTACCGTTCAGTTCAATATTGACGGGGACTTTTTGCGTTGTCATCACTGTAGGATCAATAACATAGGCGACGGCACAAGGATCATGTATTGGCGGGCAGTTGAAACCATGTCTCTCTTGATAACGTTGACCATAGTAATCCAGTAGTTCTACGACAAACCGAGACACTTTGGTATTGATACGTGAAATTGCTTTGGTGATTTCTGGTGTGGCGCGAGCTTGATGTGTCAGATCAAGACCGACCATGGTCAGCGGCCATTTTTCATTGAAAACAATATGTGCGGCTTCCGGATCGGTTTTGATATTGAATTCTGCCACTGCACTTCTGTTGCCGGTGTGATATCCACCCCCCATTAATACCACTTCTTTTACCCGCTCAACGATCTGCGGTGCTTTACGGACGGCGAGAGCAATATTAGTTAAGCTGCCAACGGGGACTAAAGTCACCGTTTTGGGCGGGTGAGACATGATGGTATCAATGATCAGATCCGTTGCGTGGCGGGGATCAAGTGTTCGAGAGTGTTTAGGCAACTTCACGCCACCCAGACCAGATTCGCCGTGAATATCCGATGCCGTTTCGATATCGCGAACGAGTGGCCGATGACAGCCTGAGGCAAAGGGCACGCCGGTAATACCGGCAATATGCGCTATCGCCAGCGCATTGCGAGTGACTTTATCCAGTGTCTGATTCCCGACAACCGTCGTGACGGCTAATAGCTCAATATTAGGGTTGCCATGCGCCAATAACATCGCAATGGCATCATCATGTCCCGGATCGCAATCAAGAATAATTTTTTTGGTGGTCATTTTTACTCCTTGCTAGAGAAAGTGATATAAAAAATGAGCATAATCCAGTTAAAACGTCTATTCCGTGACAAAATCTTAGATCTGGGTGAGTGCTCTCATAAATAATTAGTAAAATGTTTCATAATTGTGATTTGATTAACACATAAACGATAGTTGAGTTGTGGAGCTAGTTTTAGTGTGATTTTTATATAGGTTCGCTATGGAATTGGCGGGCTATATCTGCTTCGGATTTATTATTAATTTATGAATAATTGCGAGGGCTTGAATGGATATTCATGTAGATAGATTATCAACAGTGATTGAGTCGGTGGCAACCAGTGAATTTTATCCTAATTTACTGACTTGGCTGGAACAATTTATTACTTTTGATAATGCTATTGTCTATGCCTTCGAGCAAGGTTCTTCTCCGCGTTGTTTGAGTAAAACCGAGAAGAAAAACAGTGATGCAATAAATCAGATTTATCAACAGGGTGCTTATCTGCAAGATCCATTCTATCAAGCCTTGATAGATGGGGCTGACACTGATCTATTTACCTTACGGGAACTTGTCCCTTCAGGGTTTTATCATACTGATTATTATCTGAATTTTTATCGTAAGACCGGTTGGCAGGATGAGACGGGGGTGTTATTGAAGCTCTCTCCCCAGAGGCAGCTTGGCCTGTTTTTTGGTAAGGAAAATCAGCCATTTTTCATCCAGAAACCACATTGGGAAAACCTGAAAACTGCACTGGAAATTATCCGCAGTGTGGCGCGATTACATGATGATATGACTCAGCAACCACCCGCTGCTGAGATGGTTTGTCTGGATACTCAGACTCGTTATGCCTTGACTCCGAGAGAATGTGAGATTGTGGAGTTGATATTGCAAGGTAAAGGTTCACCACAGATTGCCGAGAAACTTTTTATCAGTACGGGAACGGTGAAAAACCATCGGAAAAATATTTATCAAAAGCTACAAATCAGATCACAAGCAGAACTTTTTAGCCTGTTTATGATGCCTCCTGTCCGTTATTTTGCCTAAGTCACAAATGCTAAAACTGTGTTGCAAATATCCCTAAGGGGACATGGCGATGTGACTCTGCGCTACAGATAATCCGGTGATTATGTTGGATGCTAATCGGGCTATACCCTATGGATTTCAAGATGTATCGAGACGGCAAGGGAGCGAATCTCCGGGAGCATAGCGAACGATGTGACCGGGGTGAGAGAGTGCAGCCAACAAAGAGGCAACTTGAAAGATAACGGGCTATCACATGAACAATCATCTTGATTCATTAACTTATTACGCTGCGACCAAGAAATATGATCTTCGTTTTCCCGCATTACAAGAAGATCTGGATGTAGACGTCGTGATTATCGGCGGTGGATTTTCCGGTATCAATACTGCCCTTGAACTGGCGGAAAAAGGTATCACCAATATTGCGATCTTGGAAAGCCGTCATCTTGGCTATGGCAGTACAGGTCGTAATGGTGGTCAGGTTATGGCGGGTATCGGTCATGATCTGGAGGTGATCAAACGGCATATTGGTGAGCGAGGGTTAGAAACGATCTTTCAGATCAGCAATCTGGGTGCTGGCATCATTCGTGATCGTATCGCTAAATATAATATTGATGCGGATCTCTGCCGTGGTTATGGCTATCTTGGCATGAATAAGAGGCAGGAAAAGACGTTACGTAGCTGGTTGCAAGATTTTAAGGCGGTTTCTCCTGATGAAGAGATTGAGCTTTACACTGGCGCTGATGTGAAAAAGGTGATTGGTTCTGATGCTTATACTTGCGTGTTGAAGCATATGGGGGGAGGGCATGTTCATTCCCTAAACCTGTTGTTAGGAGAGGCAAAGGCTGCGACAGATTTGGGCGTAAAGCTCTTTGAGAACAGCCAGGTACTGAATATTGAATATGGTCCCAGAGTAACGGTTCGTACCGCGATGGGATCGGTTCGTGCTAATAAAATGCTGTGGGCCTGTAACGCCTTTCTTAATAGTGGTCTTGAGCCATATATTTATAAAAAGGTGGTTAACACTTATGCCTTCCAATTAATGACAGAAGTGTTGCCGGATGATTTGATTGAGAGAATCAGCCCAATTCGCGGTGCATACAGTGATATTCGTCCGGTTATTGATTACTTCCGTGTGACGAAAGAAAACCGTCTCTTGTTCGGTAGTGCAACCCCTTTCATTGAGCATATCCCATCTGATTTGAAAGCCTGGAACCGCCACTTGATGCTGAAAGTTTTCCCTTATTTGAAAGATGTGAAAGTTGAACTGGCATGGGGAGGGCCGTTGTGTTGCAGTGCAAACTTGTTCCCACAGATTGGCTCTTTGCCGCAGCACAATAATGTGTTCTATGTGCAGGGATATTCCGGTTTTGGGGTCACTCCAAGCCATATCGTTTGTAAAGTGTTGGCTGAAGGAATGAGTGAAGGATCTGAACGTTATGACCTGATGAGTTCAATTCCTCATGCGAATATTATTGGCAAAGATAAGTTGCGACATCTGATGGTATCAGCGGGCAAAATTTGGCATCAAACGTCAGGGTATTGGAAAGGTCGCCGTTAATTTATTGATATCAATAGTATTCATTGGGCAATTCATAAATTATTTTATTTGGAGCGAGAACATTATGATTAAATCACTTTTACTGAACAAATCCCTGCCTGAATTATTGGACATTGGTAGCGTAAGCAATCTGGGAGCGACTGTGTTGGAAAGCGATCCGCAGGCCAGTATGGCACTGATATTTGGTGAACCAACGGATAACCTGACATGTGGTATTTTCGCTTGTACTCATGGCAAGTTCAGTATGGTGTATCCGTTTGATGAGCACGCAACCGTGACAGAAGGTTCGGTAAAATTGACCGACGTGAAGAGCGGTGAAACCGTTGAATATCATCCGGGAGATTCCTGGTTTGCGCGGAAAGGAACGGAAGTACTGTGGGAAATCACCGCTGACCGTTTTGTGAAGCATTATCTGGCTTGTAATAAAGGTTAAAAAACACTTATACCCAATGGATTTCAAGATGGATCGCGACGGCAAGGGAGCGAATCCCCGGGAGCATAGGTAACTATGTGACCGGGGTGAGTGAGTGCGGCCAACAAAGAAGCAACTTGAAAGATAACGGGTATATTTTATAGAGGTAAATAATGAGTGATATAAACTTATTACAGCCAGTGATGGCCTTTTTGCAACACAATCATGGGCATTATATTAATGGTCAGCCAGTCAGTGGTCAGGGGAGTGAAACATTTTCTGTCATAAATCCTGCGACTGATGAAATCATTGCAACTGTTAATCAAGGCGGTAAAGCGGAAGTTAATGCTGCTATGCAAGCGGCACAGGCGGCATTTCATGGGGTATGGGCCCAAACTTCACCGATGGAGCGCGGTCATTGCCTGAATCGTCTGGCAGATCTATTACTGGCACATCGGGAAGAGTTGGCGCAGTTAGAAACCCTTTGCTCCGGTAAAACCATCCAGTTATCCCGTATGCTGGAAATTGATTCTTCTGCTCAATTCCTGCGTTATTTTGCCGGATGGTCAAGTAAGATCAGTGGCGAAACCTTGAATGTCTCTTTGCCCTCTTTTAAGGGTGAACAATACACGGCGTTTACCCGTCGCGAGCCGATTGGTGTTGTGGTAGGGATTATTCCGTGGAATTTCTCCATCATGATTGCCATCTGGAAAATGGCGGCTGCACTGACTTGCGGCTGTACCATTGTGTTGAAACCCAGTGAATACACCCCGTTGACCATGCTCAGAGTGGCTGAATTAGCCAAACAAGCGGGTATTCCTGATGGTGTCATTAATGTGATTAATGGTTCCGGTTCGGTGCTTGGGCCTGCACTGATAGGTCATCCGTTATGCGCCAAGGTGACTTTCACCGGATCGGTGCCAACGGGTATTGCTGTTGGTAAATCAGCAATGGAACAGGGATTGACTCGCGCCACGTTGGAATTGGGTGGCAAGAACGGTGCGGCGTTTTTAGCGGACATGTCTGTTGAAAAAATTGTCGATGGTATTCTGGAAGCCGGTTATCTCAATCAAGGGCAGATTTGTGCGGCAGCGGAACGTTTCTATATTCCCGCAAGCCATATGGATGATGTGCTGAAATTGTTGTCTGAAAGACTCGCGGCAATGAAAATTGGCTCGCCTCTGGATGACTCAACAGAAATGGGTCCGTTGGCAAACAAAGCACACTATGACAAGATCTTGTCCCTGTTTGAGCAAGCGCGTCAAGAAGGCAGTGAGATTGTTTACGGTGGTCATGCTCTGGCCGGACCGGGTTTCTTTGTGGCACCAACCGTGATTCGTGCTAACAGCCCTGAAGATTCATTGATGAAGGAAGAGACATTTGGTCCTGTTGGGACTTTCCTCAGCTATAACGATGAGGAAGAGCTGGTTGGCTTGATGAATAGCACTCCGTTTGGTTTAGCGGCGAGTTTGTGGACCAATGATCTCAGCAAAGCCATGCGCATGATCCCACGTATCGAAGCAGGAACTGTTTGGGTTAATATGCATACATTCCTCGATCCGGCATTACCATTTGGTGGCACCAAATCCTCAGGTATAGGTCGTGAATTCGGTAGCGCCTTTATTGAGCATTATACTGAATTGAAATCCGTGATGGTTCGCTATTGATTTGATATTCGGATCAAAATAAGCAAGGCCCCTTGATTGAAAGGGGCCATTGTCAAACCTAAGGTCATCACTGGCATTGATTCAACCTTTGTGATTAATAACGTAACGAGTGCTACGACCACCGGCCCCGGTGCTTTCTAAACAATTTAGCTCAACCAAATGTGCCAAGTGTCTGGTTGCAGTGGCGCGACTTACCTTCGCCACCTTTTGATATTGGCTGCTGCTAATGCCTTGCTCAAAATGGCCGTCCAGCATACGGTTTAGCACCTTAGTTTGCTCTGCGGTAAGTTGAGTCTGGTCTATTCGCTGCCAAAACTTAGCTTTTTGCACAACCTGATTAATTTCTTGCAGTTTGTTTATTAAGGTCTCATTCAATATTTTCAGAAACCAAACCAACCAATCAGTAATATCCAAGCCGCCACGTTGAGTATTTTCAAGGAGTTCGTAATACGCCTTACGATGATGACAAATACTTACCGACATTGCATAGAAACGGATTGAGCGGTTTTCGGCTTGAGCAAGCGCAAGGTCTGTTAGAAATCGAGTAATGCGCCCGTTTCCGTCTTCTAAAGGGTGAATTGTTACAAACCATAAATGAACAATTGCTGCTCTGATGATGGGATCGAGACTGGCATCTGTTCGGGATTGGTTGAACCACTCTATAAATTGGGGCATTTCGTCGACCATTCTTTCTGGCGGTGGCGCTTCAAGGTGAACGGTTGGCTTATCTAAACGACCGGATATCACTTCTATCATCCCTTTGCGTAATTTACCTCCTTGTATCGGATTGAACATGGTATAACCTTCAGGGAATATCAACTGATGCCATCTGAGGATACGCTCAAGGGTTAAATCGGAGTGGCTATTTTCTATCACATCAAGGGCAACCTCTGTAATGCCGTCACTCTTCTCTATGATTGGATAAGGTTTTTCTTCCGTAATGCCTAGTCTGTTTGCCAATGATGAACGTATCGAAGCCGCATTCAATCTTTCGCCTTCAATTTCACTTGAATAGAGTATGCTAGATAGAAGGCTATCAAGCGTTGCTTGCTTGGTGTCTTCATAATCAGATTTGCCTAATAACAATCCTTGGTTGAAGTGCACATCTCGCAGTAATGGTGCAATAGTATCGGCATTCCAATGGAATTTCGGCCAGTTCGGTTGTTCCCATATCCACATTGGCTTTGCTTCACCTGTGAGTCAAATAAGGCTTTTATTCTACTCATCAAATGAGGCAAATAGCAATGTCATTTGACTCATTCTGAGCTTTTCGCCTGGTATTTTGTCAACATGAGGTGAAATCACCAATATCGGGAAATAATTAAGTCTCTTGCCTGTCAAAAATTGCCGAAATGATGCCTCTAAATTATACTAATAGTTATTAATAGATATTAAAAACAGTGGAGGCATGACTATGCCGACAAGTGTAGCACTAAGCCCTTATTTTGAAGCATTTATCCGCAATCAGATTGATAGCGGTCGTTATAACAATACAAGCGAAGTCATTCGCGCCGGTCTTCGTGCGTTAGAAGAGCGAGAGCAGCAAGTAAAAGTTGAATCACTCAAAAGCGCTATAATGGCTGGCATCCAAAGCGGTGAAAGTAGAGATGCGGGAGATGTTTTTGACCGCCTTACGCAAAAATACAAGAACATGGCCGAAGGTAGTCAGGGTAAATGAAACTGAGTATTTCGCCTCTGGCAGAACACGACCTTGAAGAAATCGGCGATTGGATTGCACAAGATAATCCTGTAAGAGCGCTCAGCTTTACCAAAGAGTTATACCAGCAATGCTTGTTATTAGCGGAAGCACCCGCAATTTATAGGGAAAGACCTGAGCTCGGGAAAGGGGTCAGAAGCAGCGCTTATGGTCGCTATGTCGTTTTCTTTCAGATTATTGATGATACAGAAGTCCGTATATACCCTATGGATTTCAAGATGCATCGCGACGGCAAGGGAGTGAATCCCCGGGAGCATAGATAACTATGTGGCCGGGGTGAGCGCGTACAGCCAATGAAAGATGACGGGTATAATTTATCAAATCCTACCAATCACAAATACCGAGTAATAAACCCACTGGAAACGAGTTCAGTACGGTTAGTCACTTTTGTTTTGGCAAAAATATTGCGCAGGTGGGTTTTGACGGTAGATAGGGAAATATTAAGTATCTGTGCAATACGTTTGTTACTTGATCCTTCTCTTATTAAATTAATAATTTCTTGCTCTTTAGCTGTCAGAATAGTTGGTGTTTCAGGAAGCAAATCTCTGACAGCTAATTCAATTAATGGCAGAATAGCACTGAGGCGGTTAAAGTCTTTTGGTGTAAATAGGGTATCTCGTAATAAAGAGACGCCGGCAATAATTTGGTTGTGTTGACGGATAAATATTTCGGCGATGTCCTGTATATTATTTGGCTGCATAAATTCATGGTAATATTTATTATGTTTCGTCAGTGTTTTCTGATCCATGCCAACCATATTAATATCACCTTGTTGATAATTAGCTGGTTTTAATGGATCTAAATGCTGAAAATGAGCCAGATAATTCTGGTGGGTTTCGTCTGAGATGCCGTACAGAATGTAATTTTCAGGGCGTAATTCATTATTCACCAGATAGAATGCTGCGGCTGAGATAGGAACCAGATGTGCAATGGTATTTAAGCAACTGTAGATTAAAGCATTTTCACGGCTATTCGGTAGTACAGTAGACAAGGAAGTTCTCCCTTTATACCCGTTATCTTTCAAGTTGCCTCTTTGTTGGCTGCGCTCTCTCACCCCGGCCACATCGTTATCTATGCTCCCAGGGATTCGCTCCCTAGCCGCCGCGATGCATCTTGAAATTCATAGGATATAGAATAATATCTAACTGGATAAATCAATAATGAAGATTAATCGAATGCTAGTTAAAATGCAAAATCAACACAAAATAAACATATTAATAACGTGATATAGATTGCAATAAATGAAATTTCTCACCGTGATGATCACCTGTTAAGAATAGAGGTTTTGGTATATATCTGAAATAATTTCTTAATGCACTTATTAAGTAATCTGTTTTTTATTGATTGATATTTAAGTGATTATTTTTGATTTTTGTTTTTTTCTGGTGTTTTTCGTCACAGCTTTTCGGCTATGAATCCCCCTTTAGGTATCGTTCTTCAGGACGATAGTCGGTATTCCGTTTCACTTTCTATAGTGTATTTATCCGCAATAAATTGTACAAAAAATTCACAAGTAAATCGCTGTGAGCGTTATTTCTACGACCGGAAGTAAAAGGGAAGATAAATGAATATGTCAACACGACTGACTTCGCATATTGAAAAGGGAGTGGTGGGATTTCCTACCGCACTGGCAAGTTCCATCGGGGTGATCATGGCGAGCCCGGTTATTTTGACCGTGACCAGTGGCTTTGGGATTGGCGGTGACACTTTCGTACTGGCAATGTTGATCAGTTTTATCATGATGCAGGCCCAAGTGACGACGTTTGCGGAGGCAGCCGCTATTTTGCCTACTTCCGGCTCTGTTTATGACTATATTTCTTGTGGCATGGGGCGGTTCTGGGCAATTACTGGCGCACTTTCGGCGTATTTGATTGTTCATATTTTTGCGGGTACGGCAGAAACGATCCTCTCAGGTATTATGGCATTAGTGAATTTTGACAGCCTTAATACGATGGTGGAAAGTCATAACGCTTCATGGATGGTCGGTGTTGGGCTCGTTATTACGTTCGGATTACTGAATGCGTTGGGTATTGAAGCGTTCGGTAAAGTCGAAATTGTGCTGACATTCTGCATGTGGAGTACTTTGGTTATTTTCAGTATTTGCGGATTATTAATGCCATTTGCTGTGCCGCTGGAGAGTTGGTTTGGTGAGGGGCTTAATGTAAGCGATCCCTTGGCAGTGCTGAGTCTGGTAGGTATGGCGATGTTTATGTTTGTCGGTTGTGAACTAGTGACGCCAATGGCACCGGAAATTAAAAATTCTGCCAAAGTTTTGCCGCGAGCAATGATGACGGGCCTGTGTGGGGTGGCTTTCTGTATGGGTCTATATGGGGCGTCAATCAGTCATCAGGTAGAAAATGTGTTGGTGGATGTAGAAAATAATGTTCGCTTGCTAGAAACGCCAATGGCCATTCCTGCTTTTGCTGGCCAGGTGATGGGGGATTTTGGTAAATATTGGATTGGTATCGGGTTATTATTGGCGGGAGCGGCAACGATTAATACCCTGATGGCGGCGGTCCCACGTATTCTCTATGGTATGGCATTGGATGGTGCGTTACCGCGTATTTTTGCTTATCTACATCCACGTTTTAAAACGCCAATATTTGGGATTTTGGTTGCGGTAATGATCCCCTGCTTACATGCCTTTATTATTCAAGGTGATTTGAGTCGGATTATGCCTTTGGTGCTGGCAGCGGTATGTGCCTGGTGTGTCGCTTATTTGCTGGTGACATGTTCTGTGATATTACTGCGTATTCGCAGACCTGATTTACATCGTGCTTATAAATCCCCTTTTTTCCCATTACCTCAAATTGTCTCTAGTGTAGGAATTATTTTGGCGATTATTCACATTACACCTCCGGGAATGAATCCCGGTGATGTGTACATTCCATTCGCCATCATGTTGGGTCTGACCGCTAGCTATGCCCTGTTTTGGACGCTCTGTGTACAACGGGTGAATCCGTTTAAACCCGTACCCGTTGAGCAGGTACTTTCACATACTTTCACTAAGGGTGAATTGCCGGAGGTACAACTTGAGCCACTTCGTTCCCTTAATTGAGGGTATTTGGCGGCGGTTAAATAAACCCCGCTATCCTACTGGCTATCAGGCAGGTATAACGCTAAACCGGTTGGAACAGAATTTATCGCCTTACTGTTGTGAGCGTTTATCAGCGGAAAGTTTGCAAGTGACGTTACCTGATGGATTGCAGATTGACGTTTGTGAAAAGCCGAAGACGCTGTTTCTGGCCTATATTGTCAGTTGTTGTTTTCGTTTGCAGGGAATGACTTCACTCAAGGAAAAAATCGTTATTAAAGCCAAGATAAAGGGGATATTTCGGCGAAAAACCGTGACTTATTACTGTTATCATGGTGCAGAATATGGGCAACAGATTATTGATTTACTCAATCAATATCCATTAATTGGAGAAACATTAGCAGAGCTGGATTTCCGGGATCTGGTATTGAATATTCATCAAGGGCAATGGCAACTTGAGGTGGAACATTTTGCTGCTTCTGAGATTGTCAGCCGATTGCCGGCCAGTCGTCGTTATTTGCGTTTGACTTCTGAGCAGCGTTATTTGTTGCTCAGTTCGTTGCTGATGTTTAGTCAACTCATGGAAAAGATCTAATATTTTACAGTGTTGGATGTCGTTTGTTTGCTAGTAAAAATGTCGTATGTTTGCTACGCTTGTCGATCATAATTTCTGGAGAGCCCCATGATTATTAAAGAGCGTATTCAGGCGCGTTTGAAGCGATCAAAACGTTATGTGTTCATTCGTGACGACTTTAAAGATATTGCTGGTTATGATCAGGTAGGAAGGATACTGCGCGGTTTGGTCAAAGAAGGTCAATTGCTGAAAGTGGGATACGGTGTTTACACCAAGGCTCGGAAAAATAGCGTTACTGGGAAAATAATGCCTGCTTCTCCGGGAGGCTCTGATGCGGTTATTCTTGAAGCGTTAGAGCGTTTAAAGGTGAAATACCATTTGGATGGAGCTTCTGCTGCCTATACTGACGGTAAATCAACACAGATTCCCGCTTATACCCAAATTAAAACCACATTCCGTTTTAAACGGGTGTTATCGGTGGGGAATAGCCGGTTAAATGGATGATTTATCAGGTTTATTTGCAGATGTTGCCGATGTACTAGGTATCGGTACTATTTCTATTGTGGAAAAAGATTACTATACCCTATGGATTTCAAGATGCATCGCGACGGCAAGGGAGTGAATCCCCGGGAGCATAGGTAACTATGTGACCGGGGTGAGCGAGTGCAGCCAACAAAGAGGCAACTTGAAGGATAACGGGTATATATTGTTGAACTGCTTCGTCTGCTACAGCCTTTAGCGTTTGATACCCATAAACTGGTATTTGCTGGTGGAACAGCGTTGGCAAAAGCCGGAATTTCACTTGATCGGATGTCGGAAGATGTGGATATCAAACTGGTTCCACAGCCTGAATTTTTGGTGGGTGTTCAGTACTCCCGATCTCAGCGCAAAAATATCAGAAAGGATATTGTTCAGACGATATCAGCGACTATTGCAGCATCTGGTTTTTTGGGGATTGACGATAGCAACCCTAAGATCACACGGGATGAATATCGCTACAATGATATTTCGGTCCGCTATCCCCAACGTGTTGTACAGGTTCCCTACCTCAGGCCGTTTATCAAACTGGAGTTGATGGAGTCTGATTTGCTGCAAGCGGCAGAACGGCGCGATATTCGTTCATTTGTCACGCAACTAACAGGAAAAGGTCGGGCGGTTGAAGCGTTCCCCTGCACGACGATTATCAGCACTCAAGCTGAAAAGCTGGTAGCTATGCTGAGACGGACTGCTGCGTTTATGCGTAATATTGATAGAAAGGATGACGAGTCACTGGTTCGTCATCTGCATGATAACTACTGCATTGTGAATGCAATAGGAGTGGATATCCGTCAACTTGCTGGTTTTGTACAACAAACTATTGAACAGGATATTCAGCGCTATGGCCGCCAGTATCCTCAGTTTCAGATTTCGTCGATTAATGAACTGAGAGCTGGATTGGAAGAGTTGGGAAGTAATCCCATCTATCAGCAATGTTATCAACAACTTGTGATCCCAATGGTCTTTGAACATAGTAGAATACCTTGGGCAGAAGCTTACGATTGTTTCCGGCAGACGGCTTTATCTGTTCTGAATGAGCTGAACTAAATTGTCTGGTTGGTGAACGCATTTACACAGATATTGGTTATTGTTAGTAAAATTCACTGTAAATCTTGGCCTAATGCGGGCGGAGATATCGGGCGAAAAGCAGTATATACCCAATGGATTTCAAGATGCATCGCGACGGCAAGGGAGCGAATCCCCGGGAGCATAGATAACTATGTGACCGGGGTGAGTGAGCGCAGCCAACAAAGAGGCAACTTGAAGGATAACGGGTATAACCTGTTTTCCTATTTCAGTGAACATAGTGTGGATCGCAAATTAGACTTAAAAAAAACCACCGCTCTTTATTCAAGAGTTGTCGGTGGTGATGTGAGCGAAAGTAGATATTTACATTGGCACAGAATTTCGCGCCATATTTAAAGTATCGACAAGCTGATCAATATCTGATTTGCTGGATCTAAAACTGGATATACAAAGGCGCAGGGCTTTTGTATTGGCAAAGGTGGTTATTGAGATCCAGCATTGATTAATCTCTAATACTTTCTCTAAAATTTTATTAACATCAAAATCTCCATTATCACGGATACAAATAACAGGCAAAGCAGAGGGATTCAATATCTGCCAATCATTTTTCGCCAGTTGTGATCTTAAATAATCAGCAAGATTGATCTGATAATCAATCATATTGCTAAATCCCGTTCGGCCAAGAATAGCCAGAGGCATAAATAGTTTTAATCCGTTAAAACGTCGGGACCACTGAATGGAGTGAATGTAGGGATCGGAATTAATATCATCACTAACTGGCATATAATTGGTGGAAACAGCAAAAGGTGTTGTCAGAATATGTTTATCTGCACATATAAACATGCCAGTACCCATTGGGGCAGAAAGCCATTTATGGGCGTCAATGGTAATGGAATCAGCCTGTTCAATACCCTTGAGATGATGAGAATATTGATCACTTAACAGGATTGCGCCTGCCCATGCTGCATCAATATGGAAGAATAGCTGATATTTATTTGCTACAGCGGCAAGCTCTGGCAGCGGATCGATAATACCTGCATTTGTCGTTCCAGCGGTCCCAACAATCATGAAAGGTTTATTGCCGTTCGCTATATCATTATCAATAGCTCGGGTTAAACCTGAAATATCCATTCTTCCTGTATGATCAACCGCTATTAATCTGACAGCACTGTGTCCCAAACCAGATTGTAATGCTATTTTTAACCAGGCAAGATGGCTATCTGAAGAGATATAAAAAATAGGTTGCCCATTTATTGACTGTAAACCCTGTTGGGCATAATCGGGAAAATGTTTTGTCAGGGCGCAAATAAGCGCAGTACAATTTGCTTCTGCACCACCGGTAGTAAATGTGCCTCCGCTATTATCAGCATTAAACCCTGCCAGGCCACCAAAATATTTAATTAATTTTTCCTCTATTTCAACGCAGGCCGGGGCGTGACTCCAGACCGCTAATTGTGGATTATATAGCGCAGTAATGAAGTCAGAAATAATACCCCAGAAAGTTGATGATGGATTAAATAGCCCAAAATAATGCGGGCTGGTGACATGAACAATTCCTTTTTCCATAAGGTGTAATACATCATTTAAAACATCTGTTGGCGAAAAATTGCCATCAAAGGTGTATTTTGATAAAGCGTGGGAAATATCAGTTTTGGAAAGTGAAGGATTAACTCCCATTGTCGGCAACTCAGCAATGTGATTGTTAACTGAATTCTTTATGAATTCAATAATATCATTACGTTGATGTATCTCAGGAAATAGTGAAGAGATGATTTCCTTGCTGATATCCCATCTGTCATTTGTGTCTATCATTTGATTGATCTCCTCCTGTAAAAATTAAATAGCGTAATCATCAGTCGTTCCGGTATTCGCTTTAATAGACTCATATATTCTTTCTGCTCTTATCGCGACTGCGGAAAAAGATTGAGCATCGCTAATACCATGAGTTCGTTCTGAAAGGCCATTGACATAAAGATGAGCGGTACCACAATTTTTTAATTTCACTTTATAGTCACTGTCGATGGTAAGCCCACCTTCAAAATCTTTTACCAAAAATTGATCGAATTTTTCCAGTAGATCAGGTAGCGGGTTTTGATAATATCCCGTGCCTAACACGATAGCGTCACAAATATGGTTAGTCTCTTCACCAGTAAATGTATCTTTAATAACAATTTGGTATTCTTCGTGAGAGTGGTCAATCGTAATTATTTCTGAATTGACCATCATGTGAAGACGTTCTTTGCCAATGACTTCATCTTCATACATCGTTGAAAATAGCGATTGGCTCTCATCAATATCAATGCCTGAATAGTTTGTACTTTTAACGTGTTCGAAAAATACTTTTTTGTTCTCCGGGCTTAAAGATTTAAAGTATTCGATATTTTCTGGTAAGAATACCAGATTGGGGAATTGGCCTAGTTGCGCGATCTTAAAGCCGATTGAACGATGCAGTGAAAGAATGTCAATATCATCTTTTTTATTGATTAAGTCAGCAATCACTTCGCCGGCACTTTGACCAGAACCAATAACCATCCATCTTCGGGGTATGTTATTTTGGAAATTATTTATTTTTTCTAAATATGCAGAGGTATGAAAAACATGATCACCTAACAAGTTATCAAACATTTTTGGCGTAAATGGCGTTGATCCGCTGGATAATATCAGCGTATTGGTAACATACTCAAAATCTTCCCCGGAGACACTAAAGCCATCCAGTAATCCACGGTTGATAACCGGATATATATGAGTCACATTTTTTTTGTATTGCACATAATTTTCCAGTTTTTGTCCAACCCAGATCATGTAATCTGACCATTCAAAGCGACTTGCTGGACGACCTAATAAGCCAAATTTAAACAGGCGATTTTTTTCTTTCAAATACATGGCAAAACTATAAGGACTTTGTGGGTTTCTGGGGGTCACTAAATCCCGATAAACATGATGATTAATATCGGTGCTTGGCAATAATAAATTAGGATGCCAGGCACAAGAATCTGCTTTTTCAAGTGCTAAGAAATTATTTTGCAATTGATACTGATGTTCGATTTTTTTCTCATCAAATATACAAGCTAATGCGATACCTGCGGGTCCAAAGCCAATGCTGAGTACATCTATAAATTTTTTATTATTTGTATTCATTGTTAAGCTCTCGAATTAATGGGTAAAATATAGCGTGGCTTCATAATGGAGTTCTCATTCATCCATAAACATAATTTAGCGGCTGAGCATTCCCCTTTAATGAACTTAATATGGCCGAGGATTGTCTGGAATGTCTCTCTATTCAAACGATTTAATAATTTATCGGGAATCGCTAATTGATGGGCAATCTCCAATGCGGCAAAGGTTTCAAGAAAGAAGATGTTAGGGAATTGGTGGTATTGTTGGATATAGTGTTGGATACAGGATTCCAGTGGGTTAATGAATTCGACTGGAGCAAATCCGATACCGGTAATTTGTCCATTTTCCACATTTTCTGGCAAATTAAGTTGCTTGCATGCAGCATCATCAGTAAGGATAATTTGTCCATTTTTCTTTTCAGAGAAATAATGATGAAGAAATTTTTCACTTTTACCGATAGTACCAATAAAAATAATTTGATCGGTATTGTCATTGGGTTTTACCGCAGCATCGTCTCTGCTCAACATTCTGCGAATATCTTCTGCCAGATTATCACTATATTTTGAGCCATCGGTTTTTATTTCATAATAGTGATCTCCATCTTCTTTTGTTAATACAGTAAGTGCATGGGCAATATTTTTATTATTGAAGCAAATTCTGAATATATTGCTATTTCTTATGGTCAAGGTAGTTTCAGTTGCAGTAGGTAACAGAACAGGAATGTTATGATGTGAGTAGACTTCCGCCGCACCTATTGCCGCGTTACTTGAAAAATGACCTATGACCATATCGACATTGTTCTCAATATTATAGTGTGCTGCTTTAGCACCTCCTTCAATTGAGCCATAATCTTCACTGAATATAAATTCCAGTGTGCTATTGTTATGTAGATCTTTAAATATCTCAATAGCACGCATGACAGTTAATGCATGTACCGATCTCTCAGGATCTAAAATGGCGGAAATGCCACAAATAAGCTTGCTATTCATTTTATTTATCTTAATAAGTAAATCGTGAATAGGAGAAAATCTGATTTTTCTGTTTGAGAAAATCAGTCGAAAGTTCAGTTGGCAATAGGTTTAATGTAATAATCTCAGACACCGCTAAAGCGATTTTATATCCTATACCACAGAATCCAGCCGCAACAAAACATCTCTTTTCTTCATCGATAAAGTCAAGAATAGGGCGTTCATCTGGTGTATATGAATCATATCCTTTAATGATAGAGAGAATATTGCTTGGCTCATGTTTAAATTTTGATTTTAGGAGCCTTTCGCTGATATCGTTTTCAATAATATTATCATTATATTCTATATCTTCTGGTGTCTCGGCAGCATTTCTAATCTTAGATCCGGCTTGATAGAAATATTCAGCAAGTGGCACGATATGCGTGCCGGTTTCGGTATCTATAATTGGCATATTTGTACTGTAGGAGGTACGGATATTTGCCAGAGGGATACTTTTAGCATTAACGGGCAGTTTATATGCCAGTGTTTTTGTCCATGCACCGATGGCTAAAACAATATAGTCCGCTTCAATGGTTGAGTGAGCAAGTTGAACGATGGCTTTACCATTTTCGGTTGTTATTGCATGTACTTTGGTATTCTCTAATACTAGATTCCCCGTATCTCTAACAACTTGTGCTAAGTTTGAGGCTGTATGTCTAATATAGCCAAATCCGCCATTGGGCTCAAAAAGGATAATTCGGTTGTTATGTTTGGAATAACATCCATTGGTTAATTCGAAAGCTTTTTCGGCGGATATGAGCTCTAAAGGATAGAGACTGTCGCTATAATCCCTGATACTTGTTTTGACTAATTCAATATTTTTCTGATTGAGTTCGGCGGCATAAATAATACCTGTCTGTTTGAGCGTTTTTTTAAATATTTTTCCTACCTGACTCTCTTGCATTAGCTCGACACTTCTTCGTGTGAGCCTGGCAATTTCCGGATCAGGATCATGTACGCGGAATAATGCACCGGAGAATTTAGTCGCGCCATTACCGCCAATAGTCTCTTGCTCAATGAGGGAGACATTGAGTCCTTTCAATGCCAAGTTTGCAGCAACTGTTGCGCCAACTATTCCCCCTCCTATAATGGTAATTCGTATGGTTTTATCTGTTTGCATAATCAAACACCTGGTCTTGATAAATTTAGCAATGAACAGAAAGCCTCTATATCATGGTGAGTAATATATTCTTTTAATTTTTGGGATGTTTTGGGTATTATTGGTTCAGACAAAATTGCAAATAAAATAGCAAGATTCTTATCTAAAATATTGTAATTTAATTTTGCGTTTAATAAATCTAACATCTCCATTAATTCAGCGGCAATTTCCTTAATCGAAAAATTATCGTATCTGGAATAGGTTTGCCATCTTTCGATAATTTTTGTTTCTGATTCTGATAATACGATAGGGCTAGTAATATTATCAGAATTCATTTTTTCCAAATTATCAGATATTTTGGGCAGCAGATAATTAAAGATATGATTCCGCCATGTCCAGAACTCTTCTACGACAAAATTTTCAGAAGCGTGTTCTGGCGATATTAGAGAGACATAGAACCTGACACTGTCAGAACAGGCATTTTTGACGATATCTTTCACCCAAATCGCATGATTGCGGCTGGTTGAAAAATCTTTTCCATCTAATTTTAAGAAAAAGTTAGTATAGAAAGCATGTTTAAAGTGTAATTCATCGTTCAATAATATTTGAGCCGGGTATGCAAGAATATGGCTGTAAGAACAATCCATACCTAAAAAATTGACCATGCAAGTATTATCATCATAAATAAGGTCATAAGGACTCTCTGTATCGGCGTTTTTTTCAGAAAGCTCTTTCAGTGTTGCTAAATATCCGGCTAATCCCATAAACCAGGTATGAATACGGTGATTTTCATCAGAATAGAGTTTCAGCCCTGATTCATTGGGGCGAGTCACGCCCCACTCTTTTATACCATGCGCAAAAACTTCCTCGACCCATGCTGTTAATTGTGGCCTCATAGGAGAACTAAGAATTTTCTCTTTTAATTTTTCGGCAATTACCGGCAGTAATAGAAAGTTGCGCTCAACATGTTTATAAACAACGTTTTCATTGCACAAAATACAGCGCAAATTTTTCATTTCAAATGCGTCCGGTGCCATTGCGCAGGATTCACATTGGCTTGGATCTGAGCTTTCACCACAATGATTACATTCACCTCTGGCAAAGGCTTCATAGCCCCATTTTTCACATTTTTCGCAATAAGGTTCTAAACTCACCTTTGGTGCAATAATGCCTTGGTCCAAACAAGAGTGATAGAGCATCTTGACGGCATCTTCAAAATAGCGGTTATCGTATGACTCTAGCCAATGATCCAGTTTTATATCAATTAAGATCAATGATTCCTGTATTTTTTTCGAATTCTCTTTTGCCAGTGCTGGTGCACTTATGCCTATTTCTTCTGCTTTGCGCTGTAAATAAGATTGATAATCATCTGAATAGGATATCAGATAACACTTTTTACCCTTTAAACGCTGAGTGCGAGTAAATATATCTGCACTTAAAAATGGTCCTGCTATATGACCAACGTGCAGATCGCCATTTGGTGTTGGCGGCGTAATGGTGACAATGTATTTATTCATTATTAATCCTGCTCTAATCGGGTAAGAAAGTTCAATGTACTTTCCTTGTCCCACCATATTGTGTAAAAGTGGAAATCTTCCTGATTGTTATTTATTACATGATGTTCAGAGTCTAATGGAATAATAATTAAATCCCCTTTGGTGACAGGAAAATCTTCGTCATTTATTCTTATAATGGCATTACCTTGGATAACAATAAATAATTCATATTCATTGTGGGAATGGCGGAAACTTTTGGTTTCTGGTCGTACAATACACCATGCACCGCCAAATGGCGTATTTAGCCCCTCCCACGGTAAAAGTCTTGAACCGTCCAGATCATATTCATGAACCATTGAATCCCAATCCATTTTACGAATAATATTCATCATACACCTTCCTCTAAAAGTTGAAATTCATTCATATAGGCTCGAAATGTATTTCGAAGAATCTCTATGGCTTCTTCAATGGTATCACTACTCACATTGAGTGGCGGAAGAATACGTAATACCGTATCGTTTCTGCCACCTAATTCTGTTATTAATCCTTTATTTAATGCTATTTTTTGAATATGTTTTGCTGTTATTTCACATGCTTTACCTGTGCTGGCGTTAAGAATTTCAACACCTAGCATCAAGCCTTTACCACGAATTTCACCAATGATGTTAAAATTATTTTTCAACGCGGCGAGATGCTTTTTAATTTGTATTGATTTCTGTTTGACATTCTCTAATAAATTATCACGCTTTATTATTTCAATGGCTTTTGTACCTGAGGCGAATGCCAACTGATTTCCTCTAAATGTGCCAATATGAATACCTGATGTCCAATTATTGAAATCTTTCTTATAGAACATAAGGGAAGAGGGTAACCCTATTCCGCTGGTGCCTTTTGAGGTAACAAATATATCAGGCTCAATTGCGTACTGTTCAAAAGCATACCAGGTTCCGGTCCTGCCACAACCGGTTTGGATCTCGTCAATAATAACCGGAATAGAATATGTCTTTGAAACACGGATAATACTGTCTACGAATGATTTTTGTGCAGAATAAACGCCACCTTCACCTTGAATAAGCTCCAGAATGATTGCGGCAATATTTCCTAACCCAGAGTTTGCATCATTTAAGGCGGATTCAAGATATAATCCGGCATCAAGATGATCTGAATTGAGTACCCAACTTTCCGAAGATTGAGATTCTGAGCCATAGGGGAAAAAATGGACGCCCGGCATTTTTCCCAGAATATTTTTCTTCATACTTCTATTGCCAGTAACGGCAATAGCAGCATGGGTACATCCATGATAGCCACCCCTGAAACTAATAATTTCGTCAGCTCCGGTAGCTATTTTTGCCAGCTTAATGGCTGCTTCAATGGCATCCGCACCTGTTGGCCCACAAAAATGTATTTTGTATTTGTTGCGCAGGCTTTCAGGTAGCATACTTAAATGCGCTTCGGTAAAAAGTTCTTTGGCAGGCGTGGGAAAATCCAAGCCCAAACAGAGTTTTGATACTTGTGCATTTACTTCGGCAATTAATTCAGGGTGAGAGTGTCCCAGAGGTAAAGAGCCGGCACCGGATAAAAAATCAATAAATACATTACCGTCGATATCCTGAACATAACAACCATTGCCTTTTTCTAGCGAAATCTGAATTCTTTTAGGGTATGACACAGCACTTGATTCTTGCTCTAGCTGTTTTGCTAATGCGATTTTTGAAAAGGGACCTGGTATTGTGGTGTGAATATTAACCTTATTCATTTTAAGCCTCGATTTTATTTTTATTATGAATAGATCTTTTAATTTTTATATTTTTTTCGATAGAATCAATAATGTGTTTGGATCTAATAGAAACTAAACTCAATGAGCCGGCATCACCTAAGCCGTGTGAAGATTCACATAATCCGTTTAGATAAATGCCTATATCGGTAGCATTAATCAGATCTATCTTATAATCCCTGTTGATGATGATCCCGTTATGGCTATTTTTACTCATTAATGGATAGAGTTCTGCCAGAAGAGGTGGACAGATTTCCTGATATTCCTCCCTGCCAATATCTTTAAAACCTGTGGCGGAGACAACCATATCGACATCTATTTGATATGTTTCTTCTAACCCATGATTTTTTACTATTTGTAATGAAACAATGGAATCTTTCACGCTAGATTCAACAATATCCGCAGAGTTATGAATTTTGATTTTATGCTGACCAAAATATTTATCTCTATAGATAGTCCGATAAAGTTCATCGAGAACATCACCATCGGAGGCAGAGTAGTTTGTCAGATTTAAATCTCTTTTTAATCTCGCTTTATGCTCCTCTTTACTGTTGAAAAATGTATCTACAAATTCAGGAAAATAAACTTCACCTGTAAATGGCGAGGTATCTTTCAGTCGGTAGCCAAATTTCCTTGATACACCGTGAATTTCAAGGTAAGGAAATTTGTCTGCTAAAAATATCATGATTTCGATAGCAGATTGACTGCCACCGACTACCGCGATACTTTTTACTTTCCCACTGGAAATATGACTAATAATGTTGTTAAATTCTGCACCGTGAATTAAATGGTTATGGTCAAGTTGTCGCAGAGATAAAGGAATATAGGGGGTTCTTCCTGTTCCGACTATCAGGTTTTTACATTGATAGGTTTCTCCTCCATCTGTTTTGACTTCAATGAGTGTATTTTCCCCATGATAATGATCAATAATTTTCACGGATGTTATCGATGTTGAATAGCGAACGACTTTATCGAAATGTTTGGCCGCCCATTTGATATAGTCGCGGTATTCATAACGATATGGAAAATATAATCCCAAGTTTAAATGTTCAAATAACCTGTTATTTTCAAACAGGTAATTGATGAATGAATAGTGGCTTTTGGGGTTTCTTGGTGTCGCAAGATCCCGTAAAGGGTGGTTTTGGATATCGGAATTTGTTAATAACAGCCCGGCCTGCCATTCGCATGATGGCTCTTTTTCAAAGAAAAGCACTTTTTTATGGGGTAATTCTTCCTCCAGTGTTATCGCTAATGAAATATTGGATGGCCCAAATCCTACGCCTATGATATCGTATTCCACCTGGTTCATGTAAAATTCCTTAAATATTTAAACTTTTATTAGTAATAATTTTTTTATTTTTTTAGATAAAAGCAGGTAATACTTCTTCACCGATTTCTTGAATAACCTCTTTAGGGGGCCTTTTGCCGTACTGAATACCAAGAGCGGCGTGATTAACTCCGACTTCTTGCCACTCTTCCAACAATTCAATCAGCCCCAGGCGGCCGGTTTTCAGGATAAATCCGCCATTCGTGGGGGTTCTGGGATAATATTTATCCTCAACTAAATCAATCCATTCATTAGTTAAGTGCGGTTTGAACATATTTCCTGGGATATTTTTTCTAAATTCGCTAATATTCTTACCGAGTTTGGCGACGCCCTCTTTATTATGGGTTTGAATAGGATAGGTAAACCATCCATCCGAATTTTCCGCGATCCATTTAATATCTTGTTGCCCACGCCCAGTGACTATCAGGGGGATAAAATCATTGACCGCCTTGGGTATTAGGCGTAAATTCCCATCAATATAACCTAATGGGCTATTAATGGTGCGATTGTTGTTATCCAACAGCGCTCTGAACATATTGATTGATTCGACAAACCGCATCCCTTTTTCATTATAAGGTATGTTATAGGCAGGGAATTCTGACATTCTGTCTCCTGCGGCGACACCCAGTATTAACCGGCCATTTGATAATTGATCAATAGACGTTGCTTTCTTGGCTAAATCGATGGGGTGTCGCAGCGTAAATATGGCACTGCCGAAACCGATGGCGATTTTGCTGGTTAATGCGGCTAGCCAGGCGGCATAGACAAATGGATCGAAGCCCTGACCTATATCGCCAAAATTGGGATCGAACAGCGGGATATCTCTTAGCCAAATGGCGGAAAAGTTTTGTTGTTCGATTTCACGAATGAGATCGATTTCAGGTTTAATATCAGCTTCTTGATTTAACGCTCTGAGAGGTAAAAACATGCCGATGCTGATTTTGTTCTCCTTGAATAAATTAGTATACGTCTTATGCTTTGAATAATTGAACATAATAAATCCTCAATGCTATTTTAACATTTAGCTGACTTGAATAATTATTTCAGTTATTAATAATTATCGAGAAACTAGCATTAAAAGTAAGTGAATTAAAGCTATATTATTTAAACGCCAACCGTAGTTTTTCTAAATTTGCATGTCTTATTCTGTTTACATTTACCATTTTCCCGTATGGGTGTTGAAGTTCAGTTTTATATATTGATATCTGTAATTGGCATGGTAGTATCTTTGTCATATATACTCGTCATTTTTCAAGTTGCCTCTTTGTTGGCTGCACTCACTCACCCCGGTCACATCGTTCTTTATGCTCCCGGGGATTTGCTCCCTTGCCGTCGCGATGCATCTTGAAATCCAAGGGTATAGAGGACATACAGTGCACACTGGAGAATAAAATATGAGTTCTATTTTGCCTCTGTTAGCTCTCAGAGCTTTTACTGAAGTTGGTCGACGGGGCAGTGTTAAAGCTGCGGCGGCTGCAATGGGTGTATCTCCTGGGGCGGTCAGTCAACAGATTCGTATTTTGGAGGATAGAATTGGTTTTGCGCTGTTTTTAAGAACGCCTAAAGGTATAAAGCTTACGGCTAAAGCGGATCGGGTTTATGAGACGTTATTACTTTCGTTTGATAATATTGACAAATCTATTAAGTCTCTTAAAGCAATGCAGTTCGAACATAAAGTCTCTATAAATACCACTTCGTCATTTGCCGCATCGTGGCTGATTCCCAGACTAAAAAATTTTAATGAGAAATATCCTAATATTGAAGTTAATATAGAAGCTTCCAATGAATTGGTAGACCTAAAAAGAAGTTCTACAGACATTGCTGTACGGCATGGGCTTGGTAATTACCCAAGTTTAATATCTACCAGGTTAATTGCACCGGTATTAATTCCCGTGGGTACGCCGGAACTTTTAGGATCAGGACCACCGATAAACCATGTTGAAGATTGTCTGAATTACCCTTTGTTACAGGATTCAGATAGATCTGATTGGCATTTATGGTTAAAAGCACACGGAATTAATGAAGGGGCGAAAGCAAGACAGGGCTCCAGTTTCGAAGATGATTTTTTACTGGCTCGCGCCGCTTTAACCGGTCAGGGTTTAGCATTGGTGCCTGAATTTTGCGTTGAAGAGGAATTGCGTTCCGGTCGGCTTAACGTTGCACTGGAAAAAAAATGGCCTTCCCGATTTGCTTATTATGCGGTGACATTGCCAGAAACCTTGTTCCGACCTGAAATTGTTAATATTATTGATTGGCTTGTTGAGCAATCTAATTTGTCTGACGATTGCGTGGGAGAATGTTCATTAGCTTGGAACCAATCTGAGTCATTGTGATATGTCATTGCGGTTTTTCACGATTAATTGATCCACAAGAAGATAAATAGTTTTCTTGTGTACTTTTATGTTCGCATTCTTTACTGACAACACAATAAATCAATAAATGTAATTTATGCGTGTAGAAAGGAACACCGTGATATTCATTTTCAATTTCTGAGAATTAATGTTATTTTCATTTAGTTAGCGGTATATACCCTATGGATTTCAAGATGCATCGCGGCGGCAAGGGAGCGAATCCCCGGGAGCATAGATAACTATGTGACTGGGGTGAGCGAGTGCAGCCAACAAAGAGGCAACTTGAAAGATGACGGGTATAGAGAGAAATTGAATGCTGGCTCTCTATTAGTAATATTTTAAATGCGAGTGATATTTTAGCAGTTAAATTATTAAGCGTTTGTCTTGAGGGGAGATATATACCCTATGGATTTCAAGAGGCATCGCGACGGCAAGAGAGTGCAGTCAACAAAGAGGCAACTTGAAAGATAACGGGTATAGAGATGATCTACTTATACACTGATAGTTCACCAAATGGCTATAAGATCACAATTGCTTTGGAAGAGTTGGGATTGCCATACACATTAAAGCATGTACGAATTGAAAAGGGTGAAAATAGGGAGCTTGAGTTTTTACAATTAAACCCTCACGGGCGTATACCCGTACTTGTTGATGAAAGTACTGAGACGACCCTTTTTGAATCGTCGGCGATTCTGCTTTATCTGGCATCGAAAACTCAGCAACTGTTGCCGGAGGATTTTAAAAGCCGTTGGGAAGCGATTACATGGCTAACATTTCATTCTTCCAGCGTCGGGCCAATATTGGGACAACGGGTTCATTTTGAATTATTTGTAACTGAAAAAAATCATATGGCTATACAACGATATCGTCGCTTAACGGAAGAGGCTTTCTCTACGTTGAATAAACGGCTTAGTGATCGCCCCTTTTTCGCCGGAGATGAGTACTCCATTGCTGATATTGCTAATTTTGGCTGGACCCATATTGCCAGAATTATTGACTTTGATTTTAGTCATCATGAATATTTAAGTGCTTGGCATGATCGTATTGCCTTAAGGCCCGCAGTACAGCGTGGGATTATGATACCGGAGCCGGCAACCGGCCCTTAAATGGCAATGCCCGACAATAGGGCAAGGAATTGTCATGCCTTTGAAGATCGATTTACCTAAAATCAATTCTATACCCAATGGATTTCAAGATGGATCGCGACGGCAAGGGAGCGAATCCCCGGGAGCATAGAGAACGATGTGACCGGGGTGAGAGAGTGCAGCCAACAAAGAGGCAATTTGAAAGATAACGGATATATTTCGGAGGAAATTGTTAATGTCTAGAACTGGTGAGGAATATATTGAAAGCTTGCGTGATGGAAGAACTATTTTTCTGAATGGAGAAAAGATCACTAATCACGTGGATCACCCTGCTTTTCGGAATGCAATTAGAACCGTAGCTTCACTTTATGATTATCAGGCAGCACACGCTGATCAGATGACGTTCGAAACATCTGGTGGTAAGCGCGTTGGTTTATATTGGGAACTTCCTACTACCCGAGAGAAATTAATTGCCAGAGGTGAGGCGGCGTATGCCTGGGCAATGCAGAGTTGTGGTTGGTTAGGTAGAAGCCCAGATCATGTTTCTGCTGCTCTGACCGGAATGATGACTTACCTGGAAGTCTTTGAGGAATATTCTAAGGATAGGGCTGAGGCATTAAAAAATTACTATTCATATGCCCGTGATAAAGATATTTATTTGGCTTTTACATTAGTCAATCCACAAGGTGATCGATCCAAAACACCCAGTGAACATATAAAAAACGTCTTTCATACTCTTGGTGTATTGGAGGAGAAACCGCAAGGAATAATTGTTCGCGGGGCAAAGATGTTAGGAACAGCGGCTGTCCTTGCAGAGGAAGTGGTTGTTGGCGTGTTTAATCCACTCAAAGAGGGCGTTGATGATAAATATGCTCTATCTTTTGCATTACCGTTGAATACTAAAGGAATAAAAATTCTTTCCAGAAAATCCTATGAAACAGGCAGTAATAAATTTGATTCCCCTTTAGCGCATCAGTTTGATGAGAATGATGCAGTCATTTATTTCGACGATGTTTTTGTTCCGTGGGAAAGAGTTTTTGTTTATAAAAATACGGATATGTGTCGCCGGCAATTTCTGGCAACTGGCGCTGACGTTTTAATGGATGTTCAGGGTATGGCTCGGTATGCCGTTAAGCTGCATTTCTTAACGGGTTTGGCTCATCAGCTTACTGAAACTACAGGCGTCAATGAGTTTCCTGCTGTTCGTGAATCATTAGCTGAGCTTGCTTGCTATGCCACTAATATTGAAGGGCTGTTTCGTGGTTTAATTAGCAATCCTGATCGACATAATGAGTACTATATTCCCAATCGATTACAACTATATGCTTGTCAGGTTGCATTACAGTCAACTTATCCAAAGGTGATAGAAAGCATCAGAAAACTTTCTGGTGGTGGTGTGATTATGTTACCGTCAAATTATATTGATTTAGCAAATCCAGAAATCCGTGACTTAATAGAAAAAACACAATATTCAACTCTACTGCCACCCATTGAACGTGTGAAATTACTGAAATTAGTGTGGGATGCTATCGGTTCTGAGTTTGCATCACGTCATACTCAATATGAAATGTTCTATTCAGGAGCGCATTATGTTGCTCTGTCTCGTCTATATGATCAATATGATTGGGATTTTGCTAAGAATATGAGCCGCGGGATTTTAGATTCTATTGATGTTAGTTGAGTTCTGTATTTAATTCAGATGCAACTAACTTGTTTTATTTTTATCAAATTTGAAGTGGCGGGATAGATTATATCCCGTTTTTCTATTTTGTTTTTTAATATGTGGGATGGTTTGACTAATATTATATACCCTATGGATTTCAAGATGGATTGCGACGGCAAGGGAACGAATCCCCGGGAGCATAGATAACTATGTGACCGGGGTGAGTGAGTGCAGCCAACAAAGAGGCAACTTGAAAGATGACGGGTATATCAACGTATCGAGCCATTTATATATCTGCTAATAAACTATCGCATCTTGTTAAAGAATCATTTCTCTGAAATGTTTTGACATATTTACGTGTAATTAGTGAAAGTTAGCATACAATTTATTCTATTAATAATAGTAATTGTTCTTATTATTAAATAAAAATTTAGTGCATGATTTGCCGTGTTAAAAAAATTGAATACCAACAATCAACAATTAAAGAAGAGAAAAAAATGAAAGTAAACATAATGATATGTGCTCTTATGGCTTCCTTTAATGCCTTTGCTTCTCAGTGTCACCAAATAAAATTTCAGCAAGATCAGCAAACAATAACTGGGAATTTTAATTCTCAGAGGGAAGCGTGTATTGAGTTTAATATTCTGCCTGAACATTATGTACGTGGATCGGCATTGGGTATGCAGAAATTGGTGGTACAGAAGGGTAATCAACAACATATTCGTACGCTATTTACTGATAACCCGGTGGATGCTCGTCAATCAATTGGCTTTACCGTTCCTCAGGTAGGAAAATATCGGTTGGCAGCCAAGGGCAAAACAGGGGAACCGTGGCAGCTTACATTGTCATTTCCATCTTATATTCCCAAGGATAATGATTATCGGCAGCAGCCAGAAAGTTTGCGTCTGAAACAACTTCAAACTGAAATCGCACAAGGAAAAGGCACCCATGCTTTCTGGCGGGAAATAACCCGCAAGGGTACGCCGTTAATTGAAGATTATGATGATAAAAATAAGCGAGTCACTTTCCTGTGGCGCGGCGCAAAAGCGAATGTCTTTATTCTGGGGGCACCGAGTGGTGATCATGATCCGATGTCACATTTAGCTGGTACTGATGTTTGGTTTCGCAGCTATATCATTCCGTCAGATACTTTGATGCAATATAGATTGGCACCGGATTTGCCGCGAGTCGAAGGCACGGCTGACGAACAGCGTCGGTCGATTTTGATTACGGCACAGGCCGATCCATTGAATAAAAAGGTCGTGCCGGCTGTATCAGAGGATGTGTTTAACCATGATTCATTGCTGGCACTAAGGCCAACTCTATGTGATATCGCACAATTTAAGCAATCGCCTTTTCAGGGAGCGACTAAACTTCATCAGCTTGAGAGTAAGATTTTGGGCAACAGTCGAGAAATTGCGATTTATCAACCGGTTACTCCGATGAAACAGCCTGCTATGTTGGTGCTGTTTGATGGGCAGATTTACCGTAAACAGTATTATATTGATAGATTTTTCGATTCCCTGATTGAACAGGGCAAGATCCCACCTATGTATGTGGTGTTTATTGATAGCCTGGATAGTGCACGTCGAGGTCAGGAATTACCACCTAATCCTAATTTTGCTGAATTTATGGCGAGTGAATTAATACCGTGGCTGGCTGCTCAGGGTATTAAAGCACCGGCAGAGCGTACCATTATTTCAGGTTCCAGTTATGGTGGATTGGCGTCTTCATGGGTGGCATTTAATCATCCTGAATTGTTTGGCAATGTTCTCAGTATGTCTGGTTCATATTGGTGGGCTCCTCAGGGAGAAGCGCCTGAATGGTTGATCCGTGAGTTTGCTAAAGCAGAGAAAAAACCACTGCGTTTCTATTTACAGGCAGGATTATTTGAAACCAATCGCGGGGAATTGGAAGGTATTTTATATAATAATCGCCGCATGAAACAGACGTTATTACAGAAAGGTTATCTGGTTGAATCCAGTGAAATTTCTAGTGGTCACAATTACATTTCGTGGTGTGAAACTTTGTACTATGGAACACGGTCGTTAGTAACGAAATGGTAAGTTAATTCTATTTTCTTCACATAATTGTCACATAGTTTCTTTAGTATCCCTTTATCAGATAAAGATAATTTTTACTCCGATTACGTTTTAATAAGGAAACCTTAATGTCAAACAAGTATAAGAAAAGTTTGGTTGCAGTCATGGTCTCAACCTTAATTTCAAGTGTCAGCTTACCGGTATCGGCGGCTGATGATCAAAATGCAAATCAAATTATGGCGGAAGGTCGGGCAGTAAAAGGTAATATTACGGAATTTGGTGGTGCTCGCCGTATGACTCAAAATCAGACTGAGGCATTAAAAGCGGCGATAAATAATCATAAAGCTAAAAATGTTATTTTATTTATTGGTGATGGTATGGGAGATTCTGAGATTACTATTGCCCGTAACTATGCAGAAGGTGCGGGTGGATTTTTCAAAGGAATTGATGGCTTGCCATTTACCGGCCAATACACTCACTATTCTCTGGATAAAAAGAGCCGTAAACCCAACTATGCGACGGATTCAGCCGCTTCTGCCACCGCTTGGGCTTCTGGTGTAAAAACCTATAATGGCGCATTGGGTGTTGATGTATTTGGTAAAGATCATCAAACTCTGCTTGAGCTGGCAAAAGCGAATGGTAAAGCAACAGGTAACGTAACGACGGCCAGGGTGCAGGATGCCACGCCAGCAGCACTGTATGCGCATGTCACTGACCGTGGCTGTTATGGTCCGCAAGAGACGATAAAAAAATGTCCAACGAATGCGCTAGAAAATGGCGGGCGTGGTTCGATCACCGAGCAATTATTAGTGGTTCGTGCTGATATCACATTAGGTGGAGGTGCCAAGATTTTCGCCCAGAAATCGGTTGTTGGTACTGGCAAGGATAAAACGTTGGAACAGCAGGCACAGGAACAGGGTTATCAGTTGGTCAGGGATGCTAAGTCACTGGCATCCGTGACTAGAGCGGATCAGAAAAAACCGTTGTTGGGCTTGTTCCA
Source organism: Photorhabdus sp. RW14-46 (assembly GCF_963887965.1). Classification (NCBI taxonomy): domain Bacteria; kingdom Pseudomonadati; phylum Pseudomonadota; class Gammaproteobacteria; order Enterobacterales; family Morganellaceae; genus Photorhabdus; species Photorhabdus sp. RW14-46. The sequence continues at coordinate 152,458 of NZ_CAWPHH010000009.1, forward strand.
TGAAGACAATATGGACATTGCTTGGGAAGGACCTAAAGCCGTTTATCACGGTAATATTGATAATCCCCCAGTGACTTGTAAAGTCAACTCGAAACGGAATCCTGATGCGCCGACATTGGCACAGATGACGGAGAAAGCCATTGATCTGTTGAAAGAAAATCAGAAAGGTTTCTTCTTACAAGTGGAGAGCGCTTCGATTGATAAGCAGGATCACAAAGCTAATCCTTGTGGGCAGATTGGTGAAACTGTCGCATTGGATGAGGCGGTACAAGTTGGTTTGAAATATGCGCGTAAACACGGTGATACATTAGTTATTGTCACCGCTGATCATGCTCACGCCAGTCAGATTATTGAAGCTGATATAAAATCTCCGGGGCTGACTCAGGCATTAATCACGAAAGATGGTTCGGTGATGGCAGTTAGCTACGGTACTTCTGAGGGTAAGGAACAGGAACATACGGGTACTCAGCTACGAGTGGCCGCTTATGGCCCTCAGGCAGCCAATGTTGTAGGTCTGACTGACCAGACAGATCTATTCTTCACGATACGTGATGCGATGAAGTTAAAGTAATTTTTGGGTGGTTGAGGAATAAAGAGTTAAGGAATAAAGAGTTAAGGCCGGATATTCTCTGGCCTTAATTTTTTTGTTGATAAAAAGGCAATATAAATTGCAGATAAAATTTTCAGCAAAACAGTAATCCAAGGGAAATATATACCCTATGGATTTCAAGATGCATCGCGACGGCAAGGGAGCGAATCCCCGGGAGTATATGACTGGGGTGAGTGAGTGCAGCCAACAAAGAGGCAACTTGAAAGATAACGGGTATAGGTGTTGTTTGATGGCAGCTTTTTGTGTTTATATTAGATAGGATTCATAATGTTCAGAGGTGAATTGATTTATGCCACCGTTAATATTAAGGTTATTACCAATAATACTTATCATTGGAATGGTTCCATCATTTATAGAAGTTGATATCACTTTGCCAGCATTTCCCCAAATGCTAAATTTTTTTTCTGCAACTGAATCGGCAGTGCAATTTACTCTAATAGTAAATTTCTTAGGGTTATGTATATTCACACCTATTTTCGGCCCACTTTCAGAATCATATGGGCGAAGAAAAATAATTTTAATCGGCGCTACTCTGTTCTTTATTGGGAGCATAGGTTGTTCAACCGTGGTTGATCTTAATCAATTGTATTTATTTAGATTTATCCAAGGGGCAGGATGCAGTGCTATTTGGATTGTCGGGTTTATAATTTGTTCGGATATTTATAAAGATGAGGAATCAGTACAGGTTTTTGGCATTCTCAACGCGGCAATATCAATGGCCCTCATTATAGCTCCCATTGCGGGTTCTCTTATTGTTGCACATTATAATTGGAGATTTACCTACCACTTAGTGGCTTTACTGAGCTTTCTTTCTCTTATGGCTGTGTTCATCGTTCCTGAAACAAATCGTAATACGGTAAAGTTGAGTGTAAATAAGGTCATCAAAAATTATTGCCAACTTATATTCAATACGCGTTTCTTAATATATTCTTTTACACCTGGGCTATTAGTATCTGCATGTATTGCATATGTATCTGTTGTTCCCTTTTTATATATAGATAAAATAGGATTGAGTTACTACATATTTGCAGTGCATCAAGCGATATTAGGAATATGTTTGTCGGTGGCTGGATTTTATTCAGGTGCTTTGAATAGAAAGATTGGATCAGCTAATTGTATCTATTTGAGTATTATAATTTGTTTGATAGGTTGTGGTTCATTAATGATATTTAGTCATATTTATCCCGAATCTGCAATACTTTTTACACTGTCGATGGCCGTTATCTGTATAGGTTCTGCTTTTCAATATAGTATGGTGTTTTCTCGTTCTTTGGCGTTGCACCCTGAATTAGTTGGTTCAGCATCATCCTTATTAACTTTTTTTCGACTTATTTTCTTCAGTTTCAGTGTCCTTATTTCAGGATGGGCATTTACTGGAAAACTGTTTAATTCAGCAATTGTAGTATCATCAATAATTGCTATGGGGTTGTTATTTTCATTGTTTGTCTTAATTGATTTGCGAAACAATGTAGTTAATAGGAGAATTAATGATGAATCACATGTTAGCTGATTAAAGAAGAGCAGGTAACAGCCATAGTATTAGGTTGTACCGGCATGATGGGGATGGCAAAGTACTTATCCAAAGAGATGAAGGCTGTAGGAATGCCGATTCAAGTAATTGATCCTACAGCAGTTGCATTGGGTTATTTACAGATGATGATAAGAGCTGGTCTTACCCACAGTCGTTTGGAATATCCAAAGTTGGATTTAAGAGAAAGGGAGATTAGTTGCATTAAGCGGCCTTCTTCTTAATTCTGTGTAATTGTCATCCCAATATTGAGTGCTTGAGTTAGTGCTTTGTGATATTTTCGAACCACGGTTTTTCAACTCTGTAGTATGTTGAATCGTAATAGTTTGAACGGGTGTCACAAGATATTGATTTGATCTGCCAGATTAGCTATTTCAACTGACTTGTACTTCACGCTTTTTTGTATATGATATTGGTAATCATTATCATTTGTCTGGGTGCAAGTTATGATCAGGGTTAAAGACAGAGAGAGATCGCTTTTCTGGCAGGGTATCACCAGCTTGTGGGGAATAGGTTTATCTAGCTTGGCTGGCATGCTATTCGTCATCATCAATCCCGGAATTGAGCAGTTTAAAATTGGGGTAGTATTAGCGATGTTGCTGACGCTATTTATGCTGCTAAACCAGAAGTCACGCCATTTTCTATTAATACCATCAGGGTTTGCTGTGTTATGTGCTTTATTGGCTGGAGCATATCGACTGGGTTGTTTTTGACGTTTTATAGCAGAATAAATGGAGAGAAGTTCGATAAGAAAAACAGACAGATTGGTGCGAAAGGAGGGACTTGAACCCTCACGTCCGTAAGGACACTAACACCTGAAGCTAGCGCGTCTACCAATTCCGCCACCCTCGCAGGTACTGTCATTTTACTTTTTATTGCTTAATCTAAACTGGCCGAATTCAATCAGCGGTTGTCTGATTTGGTGCGAAGGGGGGGACTTGAACCCCCACGTCCGTAAGGACACTAACACCTGAAGCTAGCGCGTCTACCAATTCCGCCACCCTCGCAAATTCAGACATTATCAATCTGTTGATTGATAATACGGAGGCGCATTTTAGAGGTTTTGTAGCCGACGTCAATCATTATTTATTTATACCCGTTATCTTTCAAGTTGCCTCTTTGTTTGTTATCAAAGATGGCCTGTCCTTGAATCAAGGACAGGCTGAGTCAATTAGAATTTTTTTGTTGCCTGATAAACCTTGAATTTCCCCGTCTGAGCAATGACTTCATGAGTACCAAAAGTTTTATCCAGTAAGTCGGGATAAGGTAGGAAAGCATTGGCAACAATCCGCAATTTTCCTCCGGGTTTGAGGTGGTTGGGAGCTTGGCGGATCAGATCATCGGTTGCCAGTAAACTGGTTTTTAATCCTTCATGAAAAGGAGGATTAGAGATAATCCAGTCGAATTTATCTTCGATATTGGAATAAACGTTACTGACAACAACATGGCCTTCCAGTTTATTGGCTTTTAAGGTTGCTTTACTGGAGGCAATCGCTGCTGCATTAACATCACTGAGCGTCAGTGCTAACTCAGGGTTTTTCTTACCCAATACCGCTGCCAGTACACCCGCACCACAGGCGATATCCAGTAAATTGCCGGAGAGAGGCTTGTCAAAGGTAGAAAGCAATAAACGGCTACCAACATCCAATTCATCCTGGCTAAATACACCCGGTAACGTATTCACTATGACGTTTTCCACCTGATAACTGTTCCACCAGTTATCCTGTTCGAACTGCACCTCATGTTCTAACTGGCCGTAGAACAGGCTGCAACGACGGGCACTATCGATTTTTCGAAACGTTGCCATGCCGTCCATCAGTTTGTCTACACTACGTACTCCGCTACGGTTTTCACCGACAATAAAAATATTGATACCTTTTGGCAAAACAGAGAACAGGCTGCGTAATTGAAAGCGAGCTTCCTGCTTACTTTTAGGCCAGTAGTAGATCAGGGTGTCACAACCTTGAGTAAATGCTTTTTCGGCTACCAGGCCAAACCAGGCACTCTCACCCAGCGTGCGGATCAGTGATTGCCAGTGATGATATTGGTTAGTGTGCACTCGCACACTGGCAGCATCAATTTGGGTTGCCAGTGTATCCTGAATATCACCGGCGAAGAGCAGGTGGTGAGAGCTAAATTGCTCACGGTGACGTAAAATAACTTCACTGGCGGGGGTTAACGCAGACATTTGTCTATAAGCTCCTTCAATGGTTCTGTGCTCAAGTATCAGATAGTGATAAATCTCAACCCAATATTGGCGCAGATCGTGGCCTCTGATAACATGTTACCGATTATTTTTTACAGCAGGTAATATAGATATGGTAACCCGGCGCGACAGGTTATTAGCTCAATTGGGGATTACCCAATGGACCTTACGTAACCCTACGGTTTTGCAAGGTGAATTAGCTGTTCACTTACCTGACACCACTCGTCTGCTGATTATTACCAATGACCACATTGATTTAACTAATTCATTATTAATAGATATTTTCACCGCTATGGGGTTGGATAAATCCTCTGTTTACTGCATTACAACAAATAATGTTGCGATGTTACCGGAACAGGTTAAGTGCCCATATTGGTTGTTAGGGGTGGATATTACACTATCATGGCCGGGAATTTCTTTGAGAAGCCCGGCATTAAATGATTTATATTGTGATGGACAGGCAAAACGTTCTCTTTGGCAACAGATTTCTCAACATGAACAACATTTCTCTATTAACTCCCGCTGATCTCCCGTCCGCTTTTCTGGTTGAGAAAGCCAGTCACGCGTTCCCGTGGAGTGAAAAAACATTTTTCGGTAATCAGGGGGAGCGGTATTTGAATTATAAAATAGCGATTAATGAACAACTTATTGGTTTTGCCATAACCCAAGTGATATTAGATGAAGCAACCCTATTTAATATTGCTATTGATCCTGACTACCAAGGTAAGGGTTATGGTAAAGCATTATTAGCGTATTTAATGTCAATTTTACCGGGCAAAGGGGTGAATACCTTATGGCTTGAAGTCAGACAATCGAATCATTCTGCTATTAGATTGTATGAACAAGCAGGGTTTAACCAAGTCTCTGTTCGTAAGCATTACTATCCTACTGCGACAGGTAAAGAAGATGCCATCATCATGGCGTTGCCGCTGTTTGCCTAATAAGCGCTATAAAATTGATTGATTGTTTATAGCACCAATTTCAGCGAAAATGAGCGCCAATTTTTCATTCACCCACGGGTTTGGCAACTGTTCTCCTTGCGGGGAAGCGTCTGATGTTGAATACAAGCCCGTATATAAAGCAGAAGATTGTTATTGATGTCAAATTCCCCTTTTCAGCAGGAAGTCGCTAAACGGCGAACTTTTGCTATCATTTCTCACCCTGATGCAGGGAAAACGACGATTACTGAAAAAGTATTGCTGTTTGGGCAGGCGATTCAGAAAGCCGGTACGGTGAAAGGCCGTGGTTCAAACCAGCACGCGAAATCTGACTGGATGGAAATGGAGAAACAGCGTGGTATTTCCATTACCACTTCTGTGATGCAGTTTCCTTATCAAGATTGCCTGGTTAACCTGTTGGATACGCCGGGGCATGAAGATTTCTCCGAAGATACTTATCGTACATTGACGGCGGTTGACTGTTGTTTGATGGTCATTGATGCCGCTAAAGGGGTTGAGGAGCGGACACGTAAATTGATGGAAGTGACCCGTCTGCGCGATACCCCGATTCTAACATTCATGAACAAGCTTGACCGCGATATCCGTGATCCGATGGAGCTGATGGATGAAGTGGAAAATGAGTTGAATATCGCTTGTTGCCCGATCACTTGGCCGATTGGGTGCGGTAAGTCTTTTAAAGGGGTTTATCACCTCTATCTTGATGAAACTTACCTGTATCAGACCGGAAAGGGGCACACGATTCAGGAAGTCCGCGCAATTAAGGGGCTGAATAATCCTGAACTGGATGCCGCGATTGGTGAAGATCTGGCTGAACAATTGCGTCAGGAGCTGGAACTGGTGCAGGGGGCTTCTCATGAGTTTGATCATCAGGCATTTTTGCAAGGTGAACTAACACCGGTCTTTTTCGGTACTGCACTGGGTAACTTCGGCGTAAATCACATGTTGGATGGTTTGGTTAAATGGGCACCTGCGCCGATGCCGCGTCAGACAGATGTTCGCGAAGTCTCCGCTCAGGAAGATAAATTTACCGGGTTTATCTTTAAGATTCAGGCCAATATGGATCCTAAACACCGTGACCGTGTGGCTTTCTTGCGTGTGGTGTCAGGTCAATATGAAAAAGGCATGAAGCTGCATCAGGTAAGAATTAAGAAAGATGTGGTGATTGCTGATGCGCTGACATTTATGGCGGGTGATCGTTCTCATGTGGATCATGCCTATCCGGGAGATATTATCGGTTTGCATAACCACGGGACAATTCAGATTGGTGATACCTTTACTCAAGGGGAAGATCTGAAATTTACCGGCATTCCTAACTTTGCGCCGGAATTATTCCGTCGTATTCGCTTGCGTGATCCTCTGAAACAGAAACAACTGCTGAAAGGATTGGTTCAATTATCTGAGGAAGGTGCTGTACAGGTATTTCGTCCACTGGCAAATAACGATTTGATTGTGGGAGCCGTTGGTATTCTCCAGTTTGATGTGGTTGTTGCCCGTTTAAAAAGCGAATACAACGTTGAAGCTTTATATGAACCAGTAAATGTCTCAACAGCGCGTTGGGTTGAGTGTCATGATGCTAAGAAGCTGGAAGAGTTTAAGCGTAAGAGTGAGCAAAATCTGGCGCTCGATGGTGGTGATAATCTGACCTATATTGCCCCAACGATGGTTAACCTAAATTTGACCCGTGAACGTTATCCTGACATCAATTTCCGTAAAACACGGGAACATTAATATTTTTAAGGCTAACAACAAGTTAGCCTTTTTCTTTACAAAAATATATGTAACACAAGAATAATTTATAATTTAGTCGGGTAAGATCCATCTTATTTTATAGCACTTTGCTTTATTTTCCTGTTACTATTTCCTCGGTCTTTGCTGTATTGATGTGCTTATTTCCCGATTTAGCCTCTCAGCTATTGGGAGTGATAACCTGTTTTTAATTCTAATGTAGATTGTGATTCTGCTTAGATTACGATTCTACTTAGATACATTGTGTAAAGATGCATTGTGTAAAAACACCTGTGTAAAAGCACACTGCGTAAAAGCATACTGTGTAAAAACGGTTTGAATGGCTTTATAGATTCAGAAATCTAACCGGCAATTAAGGAAGGTATAGGATGAAGAATGTTAAATTGGCCCACTTGTTGGTGGCTATTGCCTTGGGTACCGCTGTCGTTAGCAATAGTGTACTGGCGGAGGAGTCTTTTAAAAATAAAGCGACACAAGCACTCGACAGTGCTGGTCAGAAAATCGATGATTCAATGAAAAACATCGATGGTTATATGGGTGATAGTGCGACCACAGCGAAGATTAAAAGTGAGTTGTTGGCAGCAAAAGGGATCAACAGTAGTGATATCTCAGTAAAAACAGAGAGGAGAGTTGTCTATATTTCTGGTTTTGTGAAAAGCGAGAAACAATCCAGAGAAATTATAGAGATTATCTCTAAAGTGAAAGGGGTCAAGTCGATTCAAAACGGTCTGACCATAAAAAAATAATATATTTTGTTATGAGTGGTTGTTTTCCATTCAGATAATTTTACGTTGTACTAAACTGAATAGCACTAACCAGATATGCGCCCTCACCAGGGGTACTTTTATCAAAATATTGGCTACGTAGCACCATAATATAATGACGGATAATAACTTTCCAAGTTATGCTCTCTATCCGTCATTTATTTTCTTGGGGGCTGTGTGGGGAAACGTATACCGATAACGTTGGGGAATATTGATCTATTATCCTATAAATATAAGTCGTCTATTAAATCTGGAAAGGTTGCACTGGTTTGTGAAGGTGGAGGGCAACGCGGCATTTTTACTGCGGGTGTGCTGGATGAATTTATGCGTGTTGAATTCAACCCATTTGATCTGCTGCTTGGCACTTCGGCAGGCGCTCAGAACCTGTCAGCTTATATTTGTGGACAGCGTGGATATGCCCGGCGAGCGATCAGTCGCTATACAACTAATCCAGCCTTCTTTAACCCTTTGCGTTTTGTACGTGGTGGTCATTTAGTTGATTTAGATTGGTTTGTGCAGACCGCTTCACAGGAACTGCCATTGGATATCCCGACAGCTTTACGCAAATTTGAGGCTGGATGTGAGTTTTACATGTGCGCATGTCGTTCAGATAATTTTGAACCTACCTATTTCCAGCCTGATGAGAATAATTGGCTGGAAGTGATTAAGGCATCAAGTGCCATTCCTGGGTTTTATCGCAATGGTGTGACGATCAATGATGTTGTTTATTATGATGGTGGCATCAGTGATGCGATTCCAGTAGAAGAGGCGTATCGGCGTGGTGCAGATACCATCGTGGTGATCCGTACGGTCCCTTCACAGCTCTATTACACGCCTGATTGGATGCAACGAATGGAACGTTGGTTGGGAGATAGTGGTCTGCAAAAGATGGTACGGATGCTACAACAACATGCGAAAAGCTACCACCACACCCAGAAATTTATTGAAAATCCACCTGATGATGTGCAGATTTTTGAAATTTATCCGCCTGCACCATTAACTGCCAGTGCATTAGGCAGCCGTTTGCCAGCGCTGAGTCGGGATTATCACCTTGGGCGTCGTTGTGGTCGCTATTTCTTGGCGACAGTGGGTCACTTATTTGTTGGTAATAAGTTTAATCTTGGTGACTGCTCCTCATCCTATCGCGAGAAGCTTCCCACTTCAAAGGCCGCCGCTGGAGTATGACAAGCACGATCGGGCTCAATTTGGCATATCGGACACTGCCAGTTGCGTTTGTTTAATCGCATTATCCAGTACCTTCACGCCAACACAATGATGATTTGACTGTTTTCCATGTTGACGTTTAAACGTTGGAAACTTCGCCCGCAGCTTAGGATTAAATTTGGATTAAAGAAGTTATCGAACGCGGTATTCAGATTAATAATCGCCTGTTACAGCGCAATAGAATCATATTCTTCATTCCTCCGCCGGGCATTGAGCCCGGCGATAGAAAAGTTGAAAGCATACTGAATATCAATACCATTCCATTTTTGACGAAAATTATGGAGATACTTATGTCGCATTGGGCGAGTATCTGTCTTGAGCGATAAAGTGAGTCGTTATTACCGCATCTTACGCCACAATGGCATGATATTGGTCAACACATCAGGGGGAGGGCAAGGATCATTCACCTTTGCCATTTTCCACAAACCAGTGTGGCTTTTACGGGCCGCATTATTGGACATGAAAACTTGATATAACGAGCCTGTATCGCCGGCATGATTATGGGTATCAAGAAAACCTTTATTTCCCCATCGATTATAGAGGGAGATACTATCGCCTTCTCTGATGTTTGCATTTGGTGGTGTGGTTTCACAATAAATAACCCATTCTAATGCCGCTTTTTTGCGGATATCTGAGGTGTAGACTTGATGTATTTCGGTTAATTGTTCATTTTGCTCCACCACATCATAATATCGTAAATAACCGCCATCACAGTAATACAGGTTGTGCAGTAAAATAATATCATTATTGATTATTTCACTGCCGACAGATTTTCCTGTTGCTGACTCAATTCGCCAGGCGCCGCCATAAATAGCTAAAGAAGCGTCTACAGTTACCACGCCATATTTTGTTCCGGGTTTATTACCGTTGCCAAATACACTGAGATACCCCCCGCTCCAGTTCTTGTAGCTGTTTAATATTGTCACGGTATCGCCATATTTAAGTACATTATCCATATCCATCATTTCCTCGGAAAATATTTTATTGCCTTTCAAACAACTGATACTTACCCTGAAATGACTTTCCCTCCGATTATGCTATTAGTGCATAACTTCTGGTGTCATTTCAGGATTCGGTTATTGCCATCAACAGGTTATCTTGCCTTTTATCTGATCCCTTGTGGGCCTAAAATAGGGTTGAATTCCTGCACTGTTGAATATTCATAGCAATGGGAGATAGGAAAAGAAAAGATCAAAAAGTTAATTTTTATCAGATAGGGGATTATTTGGAGGATGAGTGAGTTTGGCTTATTATCATGTTACTTGAAAAGGTAAGCCATGTTTTTTCTGTTTTTAACCCTGTTCATATCAGCAAAAACGGTATCATTTTACCGATATATCTGCCGTGATATACAGAAAAAAGCGGCATAATACCGCTTTAATTTATTGATAAATGTCATCTCTACTGATGTTGCCAGCGTAGTGTATTTTGGCTTTTTTATTCAGGACTGTGACCAAATTAACACGACTATGCTGTCATTGTAATTATTATTGCCTCCATTGCTGGCACCGATAATGGCTGTTCCCGGTTTTTCGTCAAGGGTGTTATAGGCGTAACGGAGTTTGCAGGGCTTGCCGTCGCCTATCATTTCAATGCAGACTTTGCCGGTACTCGATGAGTAATTTTTAAAGCCCAACACACTATTGGCACCTTGGCTGATTAATGTATCGACTAACTGATCGTCAATATACACTTTTATCGTTTGCTGGTGGGCAGTATTACCATAGGCTGACAGGCTAAGCTTTATATTGTGAGGTAACTGGAAACAGTGTTTACCGGTATTTGTGCTGCCACATATTCCGCCACAGTTTCTATACTCACTACCTAACGAATCAATATCAACCGATACGGCGGCTTGAACTTTTTTGAAAGTAACTCCGTTCCAGTAAGCTTGAATAAAGGAGGGTTCACCATCGATAGCATGAGATTTTGTATTGTATTGGATGTAATAACTATCCTTGAAAAAGTAAATAGTAGCGCCGGCGGTATTTTTCCATAAAATAACGGCATTGAGGTCTTCACTAAATCCTGCATATTTCCCGATAGTGCCCCACCGGTCTGAAATGGTTTTCTTATTAATCGAATGTGAACTGACGGTGTAATCGATGCAATCTCTGCCTTTGAAGAAACAGACAACATCTTGTTTTGTATCCACCCATTCTGTGGCTGCGTCGATACCATTTTCAAATCCGGTACCTTTCAATCCCGGCCATCCCTCAATAATGGGTTTTGGCCCATCAATCACCAAGGCTTTGGCTATATCGAATTTAAGGTATTGAGAGCCTTTAAAAAAATATAATGAGCCGTTTAAATTAATCACATCGTCAATATCTTTTTGAAACTCGATAGGGAGACTAGGCCAATCATTGCTGATAGTTTGGGGATAACTCGTGTCTGCTTTATCTTCTGAGTCGTTATATCTAATGTTTTCTGAGTTAAGAAATAAATAGGTGTTTGAATTCATTTTTTACATCCTTAATAATGGTTAATTTGAATGTCATTTTGATGTGTTTACTCGATTTTCTATTTTCAGATATCACTGCGATATATTTTTGTCTCATGATAATGGCCAATTCAACACTACCACACTATCATCATAATTGTCATTGGAACCATTGTTAGCGCCGATAATGGCTGTGCCGGGTTTTGCTTCGAGAGTGTTATAGGCATAACGGAGTTTGCCGGGTTTACCCTCTCCTATCATCTCGATGCAGACTTTGCCGGTACCTGATGTGTAGGTCCTAACATCTGTTATGTGACTTATTCCTTTACCGGTTAAGGTATCGACCAATCGGTCATCGATATAGACATTGATTGATTGTTGATGAACATCACTATTTACGTAGGCAGTCAGGCCAAATCGAATACTTTGAGGTAATTGAAAGCAGTGTTTACCGGTATTATTAATCCCACATGTTCCACCGCATTTTATATTGATATTACTCCCCAATACATTGGGATCAACGGACACTGCTGCTTGAATTTTATTGAAAGTGACGCCTTTCCATTTAGTTTGAATAAGCTCGGGTTCACCATACATACTATTCAACATGAGATGTAAACGGAGATACTCATTACCTTTAAAAAGATAAATAAAATAACCGGAGTTCCGCCATAGAATAGCGGCATCTAAATTTGCACTAAATTTTGCGTATTCTCCGGTAATTCTCCATCTTTCTGCGATATTTTTCTTATCAATGGTGTGTGAACTCACAGTGTAATTAATACATTCCTTGCCTTTAAAGAAACAAACGATATCTTCTTTTACATCTATCCACTCTGTGGCGGCGTCTATCCCGTTTTCAAATTCCGTTCCGGCTAATCCCGGCCATCCCTCTATAATGGGTTTTGGTCCGTCAATCACTTGTGCTTTTGCAATATCAAATTTAAGATATTGCGAGCCTTTAAAGAAATACAAAGAACCATTTAAATTAATCACATCATCAATATGCCTTTGAAACTCAATAGGCAGATTAGGCCAATTATTACGGATAGGTTGAGGATAACCGGTATCGATGTTATTTAATGGATCATTATATTTAATATTTTCTGAATTAAGGAAGAAATAGGTATTGGTATTACTGTCATTGCCCATCTCGCTGCCTAATAAATCCATATCAATTGGCACCGCAGCTTGAACTCTTTTGAAGGTCACACCCCGCCAATTAGCACCAATGGGTGCTTGACCATCGATGGTATTCGATTTCAGATTAATCCTGATGTTCGAATTGTCTTTGAAAAGGAAAAGAAAAGGGCTACCAATATTTATCCATAAAATAGCTGTATCCAGATTTTCACTAAATTCTGAGTATTGTTCTGTTATCCCCCATCTGTCTGCGATAGTTTTCTTGCTAACAGTATGTGAACTCACCGTATAATCAATACAATCACTACCTTTAAAGAAACAGACGACATCGGTCATACCCATTTTTGCTACATAGGGCCATTCTATGGCTACATCTATCCCGTTTTCAAATTCCGTTCCGGCTAATCCCGGCCATCCTGCTATAATAGGTTTTGGTCCATCAATCACTTTTGCTTTTGCGATATCAAATTTAAGATATTGTGAGCCTTTAAAAAAATACAAAAAACCATTTAAATTAATCACATCATCAATATGCCTTTGAAATTCAATAGGAAGATCAGGCCAATCGTTATTTATAGGCTGGGGATAACCGATATCAGATTCATACGACTTCTGATTGTGTCTAATATTTTCTGAGCCAAGAAAAAGATAACTTGATGTATTCATTTATATATATCCTTTTTGGTGATTGGGATTTAATATTTCGTTTGAATTTTTTTACCACTGAAATAGGGTGAGAATAATATTAAGATACGCTAATTTAACTCTATCATATTGATCATCTGTCTGGTGAATAGGGAAATTTATATTATTTAAATTAATCCTGATGATAGGTTATAAGCAAGACTATATATTAACAACTCATTAATGGATTTAATATTGTTGGATTTTATGTGGATTACTTTATTTAAGAATTAAAGATGAACTTATTTGAGGTATAAAATACAAGATTAATGTGTAATTGTATTTTTTATAGGAGATATTTTAGTTATGAAATTAGAACAACATGAACGTCAAATCTCAATTGAAAGTCCGTCTAATTCCACAGCAGTTCCAATAACGGTATGGGAACCAAATTTATATCCTGAAGGTCGGTGGGTAGATGCGACAACACAGAGAGCTGGTGTGTTGTTTAAGGATTCAGCCAATGCGACTAGCGCTTGGGATATCGTCAGTGTTGGGGGAAGGAAAGCTTTCAAGGCACAAACTTTGTCTAAATTTGGTAATAGCGGTAGCCACTGTCTCGGGATTGCAACAGACACACCGGTTGATGCCAGACATTGTTATTGTGAACTTGACCTGTTTTGTAATCCATATCCTGACATTTCAGTAAGTGTGCTATCCAAGAAAACGAGCGCAAGCGGTACATATCAAAATATTGGTTACGGCTATATGGCGATTCATTTGACTGGGGGATATCAAGGTAAGCCTCAATGGATGCCATCAAATATTTCGTTAGGGACTTCGATTGACACGGCGACGCCTTATCTCATGGTTTGGAATCTTCAGGCTAATTTGATTCAGTCAGTCAATTTTGTTGGTAAACAAACAGATGGTATTTATAAAGGGCAACCGACGCTAGGCAGTGCTAATTCTGGTGTTGCACTGAGTTATGAATGGCCAAAAAATACTTGGTCACGTTGGCGTATTGGATTGCTTGCGGCAAATAACGGTACATTAATTATTGAGTGGTATAATAGTGTGGCAGATAAATGGAAGGTAGAGCTTTGCCAATATAATATGAACACGCTGATGACGGGAAATCTTGCGGCTGGTCAAATAGGGATTATTTCTGGTATGTCTTCTCAGGCTACTACAATAGATCAACAAAATTCTCTTTACCGAACACCGTTTGATCGAGCGATATTTTTTCAAGATTTTTAATATGGAATATTGAATCTGGTTATTTGACTATCTTGTAGGATATATACCAAGGGGCTTTCTTATTAGCCCCTAATTATTGTAATATCGAAAAATGATTTTGATGATAATTTTATTAGCGTTGCTAAATGTGGCATAAAAAAGCGGCATAATACCGCTTTAATTGATTGGTAAATATTATTTTCGTTTGTGGTGAAATTTTTCAAAGTATTTTTAATTCACACCAGCGGCCAATTTAATATTACTACGCAATCATTGTAATTATTATTGGTGCCATTTTCAGCGCCGATAATGGCTGTTCCCGGTTTTCCATCGAGGGTGTTATCGAAATAACGCAGTTTGCTAGGTTTGCCATCTCCTTCAATTTCAATACAAACTTTTCCTGTACCTGATGTGTAGGTTTTGGTCGCCATCGGATTATTTGTTCCTTTGCCGGTTAATGTGTCTACCAGAAGGTCGTCAATATAGACTTTTACCGTTTGCTGAATGTTCGTATTATTGTAAGCTGTCAGGCCAAATCGAATACTTTGAGGCAATTGGAAACAGTGTTTACCGGTGTCGCTAGTACCACATTCTCCACCACAATTTGAGGGTTTGGTAGGCGGACAAGGGTCATTGATTTTTTCCATCTTCCACTGGTCTACCTTATGTACTTTACGAGCGCTATTACCAGAAAGAGATACACCATATAACGTGTTTGGTTTGTTGGCATTACCATAACTATTAAGGAAACCTTTATTTCCCCATCGATTATGTAGGCTGATAATTGCTCCTTCTATGATATTTCCCTTTATAGAATAAGGTGTTTCGCAATAAATAATCCACTCTAATGTTTTTGGAGAATATGTATTTATATCAGATGTGACTATCGGATGTATTTCTCCACTTGGTACCGGTTGATTTGGGCCATCATAATATCCCAAATAACCACCATCGCAGAAAGCCAGATTATGAAGCAAAATAATATCATCATTAATTATTTCGCTGCCGATAGCTTTTCCCGTTCCTGATTGTATTCGCCATATTACCCCTAGATCAGAAAAGGAAGGAGCTACAGTTAATACGTTATGTTTTGCTCCTGGGATGTCGTTACTTCCATGTGTACTGAGATATCCTCCTTGCCAGTTATTGTAACCATTTAATATTCTTACTGTATCGCCATATTTAAGTATATCTGCCATAATTTATCCTTAATGTTTGTGGTTTATTTTTAACAATGAGTATGACACTGAAATTACCCTGGCTTAATTATTCTGTTTCATAATTTTATGGGTTATTTCAGAATAGGTTATTAAAATCAGCGAAATGCTCAACTTTTTTGTAATCCTAAAAAAATGATTAACGCTTGATTTGGATTAATTATGAATATTAATGGTTGTTGAAGAAAGGCAGAGGATTTGTTTCTTGCTTCTGACAATGAATATATCACTAATATTACTTTCATTTAATTTACTATATTTCTATCTTGAACTGTGGAGAAATCACATTATACCGCTTGATTTAATAACGATAGAAAAATAAAAACTTAATTTTTATTGACACGAAGGATACAACTCTAATAAATTGATACTTTGATATAAATAACATTTATACCTAATAGATTATCTGGATGGAACTCAGTCCAATTTTTGCGATCTGAACATCCAAGATTAACGGAAATATAAATAATCGATATTTTGATAACGGGATTATTATTATGCGAATACAAGTTAAAAACTCATTTAAATGAATGGCATTCATTGAATGGTTGTTGTAAATATAATATTTTCTCGTTTTTCCTTTTCTGGTATTTGATTCTTTAGGCTCTTCTATTAATGCATTCGGTAAAGACTTGCCTGAGAAAATATGGGAAGATGTTTTTTGTAGCTTGGTAGAAATACTATAAATGGTAATGACTAACTAATAAGACAGAGAAACAGATTGTGGCAAAGAAAGAAAAACGGCCTCACCATGACGGATTATTCAAATATTTTTTAACGCAGCCTGAAACGGC
>NZ_CAWPHH010000010.1:0-167225 GCF_963887965.1 Photorhabdus sp. RW14-46
GCCCATTGTTCGGCGCAGGTTGAAAACATAAAGATTACCTCAAGTCGTGTTTTTTATTGAGATCAATCTATGAGGGAAAAGTTCAATAACGCGGGGGCGGGTTAAAATATTTGTGTAGGAAAGACAGGTGATAACCCAGTCCAGTTGCCCGTCACCGTTAATATCCATCAGTGAGGCGTTATCCTGCAAAGCTGGCGTGATAGGAAGGAGTTGCATTTTCCCCCAGGTGACCGCATTCATCTCTTCCCCGGCTTGACGTTGGGCAGATCGATACCACCAGCCATTTCTATCCTGATATAGAATACCGGGTACGCCTTCTCCTTTCAGGTCAAGCAGTTGCCAGCGTTGAATGGCGTTGAAATTTGCCAGTACATCCATTGATTGCCAGCGTGCTTTTTGTTCTGGCTCAAAAGGCTGGTAAGCCAGCTCCAGTGGTGGCAGTGAGATGACGGTATTGTTGTCCTCATGACCTATCCGACGGACAGAAACGAGCGTGCTGATCACCGCGTTTTCATCGTAATCCAGTATCAGACGTGAAACCAACGCGGGTTCATCGTCCCCTTTTGCTTGACCAGACAGGGTTTTTAGACGGTGAAACATCAGGATTTGACGGCATAAGCGCCGGGTGCGCAATTCAAAACCGTATTCATAACGGGAAAAACGGTCTTGGCGGCAAAGCCAGAGACTTGAGGCTTTAAACGGCGGTATTTCAGATAAGCTGTTTTTGCGTTCACCGTAATCAAATACTAAACAGAACAACCAGCCAGATTTGAGTGGGTCATCTCCGTTGAGCGTGGGAAAAACTTCGCTGGCGGTCAGGTTACCGTAATGGACCGCTTGCAGGTAGCGTTGGACGGTTGCGTTCGGATGGGCTGTGAACTCGTCAGTTTCGCAGTTTGTTTCATCTTCGGCTCGATATTGATAATAAATCTGTTCGCCGTGAGATGATACCGAGGCTTCCAACAGCCATTGCGCCGTTTGGCTAACATTGAGTGGATTGCTGATACGTGCCTGAGGATTTTTTCCCAGTAAATGGACCTGTCCGTCGGGGCTGTATATCAGCCAGAAATCGGTTGTACCTGTTGTTTTGGGTTGCCAATATTCCAACCGGCTAAAGTGGCTTTCCAAACGGGAACGATAACCGGTAACGGTGAAGATTTCCCCCAAATTGATGCCCTGCAATGAGGATTCACTGCGGATATCAGCTTGACCGTTCTCATTTAATGCTATGACCAACACTTCACCTTCTGGTCCCAGAAAAGTATCGGTTTCATCGTAATTCGGTACGCCAGTACTGGTGCGGCGACGAATTGTCATAACGTTGCAGTCCCAACCGAGACCAAACGGGCTGTTACCGGCTCCACTGCTGTAATTCAAGGTGAGCGATGGGGAGTAACCACGCCCGGCAGAAATGGGTAATGGCAGGGATAAGGCGGCCATACCATCCGGCCCAGTTGGTGTTAATGCTTCACCCATACCGGTAATTGCCCCGCCGCCCTTGGGTAATGACAGCTCGGCAACACTGAATGTCTGTGAATTCTGCATGAAAACTCCTTACAGGCCCCGATTCGGGGCCTGTTTTAGTACGTTTGGACGGTTATTTAATGGTGTAGCGAATATGCAAAATGATATCGTTCAGGGTTTTTAGCATAGTGGCTTGTTTACCTTTCTCCGGCATGGATGCATTTGGGAAACTCAGTGTCAGCGTGCCTTGATCAATAGCGATGCCTTCGAATGGCAGGAATTTGCCATCGTTGAAATCGAGCTGGAATTGGCCGCTGTCATTCATACCGTGAGAAACTGCTAGCGCTTCGCAGCCGTTAGCTAATCCGGTTTTATCACCGTAAGACAATATTGCCTGCACATCCTGATATGGCCCCAGTAGCGCGGGCAGGGTGACACTGATCTGTTTGATACGTCGAATTTTGCCAAGAGATGTCGGGTAATCCTCACGAATTTTCAAATCAGCTAATGAAAATGATGCCTGCAAAGAGGTTTTAGTGTCCGTGCCGGTGCCAAACGCCAAATTATTATTACCATTGCCGGCTTTGCCTGAACCTTTAATCACCAGCTTCTCAATTTCCTGACTCAGAGTGAATGGGCCTTTATCTTGCGGTAATCCAGCATAAACTTCGGCTAGCGACACCGTGCGTTCCACTTCTAGTGCACGTTTATCGCATTTCAGATGGGCATCTTCCATTTGTGTCAGACTTAGCATCAAGGTTTCACCTGCAAGCAGACCGGCATAGGTTCCTTGCCAGGCACCTGGTTTAATGAAACTTGCAGAGGCATCATTGATTTCCCAACGGTAAGCCTGTTCTGCCATTAAACAACGCGCGACAGCCAAATCGTAGAATTGGAAGTAAATCGCCGCCAATCGGCCACGTAGCCAGTTGTACAACGCTTGATTGCTGAACTTACGTTGCAGGAAGGCCAGCTGAGATTGGGTCTGTTCTTGCTGGGTTTTCAGGCTGGTTTTTTGCAATACGGCGGCTTCACGGCGTACTACCAGTGATTTAAGTTGGGCATCGAGTTGTTTCAGTTCTGCTTCGGCATTATTACGTTGGATCTCCCACTCCTGACGGCGACGACGGTAGGTTTCGGATTGGCTAATTTTATCCGCTTCGGTATTCATAACATTAGCGGAGAATTCCATCACATAACCTGTTGCCTCAGCGATAGCTCCCCAGCGACTACCACCGCCGGCGAAGCCGAAGATGTTAGGCACCAAATCAGCCGCTGCGCCAGCCAGACGGGATGCTTGAACTGCCGTGGTGAGCCCGGCTGCGGACGCTCGTAGCATCATAGCTTGGTTTTCACCGGCGTTGATGTTTTCATCATACAACTTGCTATAGCTATCAAAGCGCGATTGGGCTCCCGCTTTGGATTTTTCCAGCACGGTTTTCTCGACATCCAATTCTTCAATGGTTTTGTCCTGAATGCTCAGGTTAGTCAATATCAGCTCCGCGGCCTGATTTTGTAATAACGCATTGAGTGCTTCCGCGTCCTGACGCTCGATAATATTTTGTAACGTGGAGCCGAACTGGATGAGTTGGCTAACCATGCCGCGTGCATTTTCCAGCATGTGCGGGAAGCGCCACAGGGACATAAATGACTCTGGTAGTTTGCCTCCACTTTGAGAAGTGGCAACGGCGGCGCTGAGTAACGCTTTTGGATCTGCCGGTGTGGCATAGATTGGCAGATATAGCGGTTGACCGTCGATAGAGAGGTTATGACGCAGGTTGTATACTCTCTGAGCTAATGTCTGCCAGTAGTTCATCATCACTTCATTAATTTGTGGCAGGAAGAGATCGGTCAGGGTATTGGCGCTGCGCAATGTTAAAAGTGCTGGTGTACTCTGCCGCAGAGCAACTATTGAGCTGGCGTGAGCATTTTGGGTAGTAATATCCGCGGCTCTGTCTAGTCGAGGATCATTCCATGTCGTACCCAGCGGTAGGTAAGGTTTGTCGCCCAATAGATGCAGTGCTTGCATATACCACATCTTCGCTTCGTTAAGCGTATCCCGCTCCAGTTGGCGGTAAGCCTGATCGCCGCGTGCTATCAACAGATCGAGAGTACGCATAAAGGTTGAGACTTTGTAGTGCATCGGATCGTGTTGTGCTACCGCGTCAGGATCGACAGAATCCAAAGGATTGCTGTTCCAACTGGTATCTTCCAGTAACGGACGGACATTCCAGTGGTAGTTCTGAATCTGGCCGTGGACAATATACCCGGATGGGCTCCAGACATATTTCAGCCAGCGGTTGGCTTCATCAAAGTTTTGTTCATGCAACAAACGTTGAGCAACCAGCATCGGGGTATAGTAGAACAGTTCCCAGAAGTAGAGGCTGTTAGCGCCGCTGAAATCCATTGGTTCTGTGAAAGTGGGCACGACTCTAGCTGATGAAAGCCCTGGGAAAGTCCCATTCTTATAGGTAGTGTCGAATATAGCGAGTTCATCATTATTATCCTTTTTAACAAAGCGGATAGCATTTGTTTCCTGTTTTTGATAAACCGCATAGACATAGAGATTATCTTTGTTTCCATGAGCATCATCAAAACGGGATAAGAATAATTGTATTTTTGTTGGTGTTATATCGCTTAGTGTCCCTTGATAAATAGGGAATTTATCACCCGATTTGAAAATATCATAATACATAATCGTAAAGGATTTATCAGTGCCGTGGATTTCTGGATTATATTTATCCATAACTAATTCCACGTAGGCCCCAATTCCCATCATAGATTCTTGGATATTTTGGGTTTCCATACTGAGAATTGTATCGATTCCGGTGGT
This sequence comes from Photorhabdus sp. RW14-46, assembly GCF_963887965.1. Lineage (NCBI taxonomy): Bacteria > Pseudomonadati > Pseudomonadota > Gammaproteobacteria > Enterobacterales > Morganellaceae > Photorhabdus > Photorhabdus sp. RW14-46. The sequence continues at coordinate 4,298 of NZ_CAWPHH010000010.1, forward strand.
GGCTCGTGCAACCAACTGGCGGGCAAATAGGGTATTCAGGCGAGTACGATAGGCTTGCCATTGCATATATTGCGCACCATTTTCATTATGGTGCAGGGTCAGGGCATTATCGGTACTCACCTTGCGGATAACAGGAATACTGAAACTTTCATAACCCAGTTTGCGGCCATCTTCTGCAAATGCGGTAAACGTAACATCAATACTGGCTGAATTGTTAATAAAGTTCAGACCAGAACCGTCTATTTCAAGGGCATTAAATTGATAATTCATTTCATCAAAGCTAGGTGATGGCTGAATGGAGACATCTTTATCTGCGGTAAAAGTTTTCTCCTTGCCACCCACTTTGACTATTATCTGAACTTTTGCTGGAGAAATTGCAGTATTAATCTCTACTGGGCCTGAAACATCAGTAGCAGTCCCTTTACTGTCAGTCATAAAGATGTATTGCTTAAGATCATCCGGTTTATTCAGAGAGTCTGTAGCATAATCATCACCAATGGCGGCATTTTGGTTGGTTAGAGAACGTTTTGCTCCAGGAATCCAAGCTTCTAATTTAGATGGATAAGTGGTGTCACGGTGGAATAGTAGTCTCCCTTGATTAAGTCCGCTGGTGTTTCCGCTATATTGATAGACGGGGTAAAACATGAGCTTATTTGACGAGTTATTTGGATTGACCCCCAAGCTAGTATAAACAATAAATTTATCACCCAGTTTGCCATATTTATTCATCAGGTTGCATTGGTTGCGTTGCTGACCTTCATATCCGTTATGAATAATTCTTAATTTTGGGGAGATATAGATTTTTAAATCACTTGATGTGGCTTTATAACTGATAATCGGAATATCCCCGTTATATACCATGCTGAGGTAATAATCTCCCCAATAATAATCTTTTCGGCTATTTACCGAGGAAGGAATCTCATAATCCTCTGCATAGCGGTTATTCACTCTTCTGACACTATTAGTATCAAATTGTTGATAGCTATTATCCCGATAAACATTGCTCTGTTCTGGGGTCATATCTTTGGATGCCATATCGGCAAAGATATATAGCCCTTGCATTGCAGCGTTTTTATAACTATCTAGTGTGTCTTGTTGGTTATAAAACATCACCAGCAACGTATCTTCACCTTGATAACCGGCACAATAGAGTCCGGGCGCTTTATTTTTTGCCAGTTCTAGCTTGGATATTTTTTCATTGACATCAAAGGTGATTGGCGTATTCCAAGTGCCGTCATAACGGATATGCGCCAGTTTCAGTTCATAACGATAATCCGTCTCGGTTTGATAGCCATCTTTACTATTTCCTGTCTGTTTGGTGATCTCCTTTTGTTCCAACCAGAGCAGATACAAGCGGGATTTGTACATCACAGGGCGGATAGTGCTTCGGTAAGGATTAATTGGGCAATCAATTTTGTGCCACTCACTCCAAGCGTTAGCCGCGAATTTACCGTCGCTGAATTTACTGTGATCGACACTACGCCAATAGTATTCACCGGCATCAGTTTCATTAAGTCCGATAAAATAGGTCAGCCCTTGATCGTTATTAATATTATCGTGATATGCACTAATAACTTTAAGATTAGCTACCTGTTCAAACGACGTCAGATAAGACATAAAGGCGTCTTCGACCGTATCGGTATTTAATTGGCTTTGGCTGACGGATTGCAGTAATGCGTCCATCATTTTGGTTTGTCCGATGCGTATGGTCGGATCAATATAGTTTTCCGGGTAGTAAACTAATTGAGAAACACCAGCCCAAGTGCTGTAGCGTTTATTATATTTGTCCCAGTCGATAAAGAATTGGCGGCTGATAACCCCCGAATTGGCATTTTCTTCCACATTTTCCAGCGCCCGGTTAACGTACAGTTGAATGCTGGCAATGGCTTCGGCGATTCGGGTGGTTTTGATTGCAGCGGAAACCTGATTATCAATCAGCAAGTATTGATACAGGTCATCACGGCTTTTAATGGCCGCCGCTGGTTTGGCGACTTGACGGATATAGTAGGTGCTTAATGCGGCACTGCGGGATTCATCCAGAAAAGCGTGTAATGTATCCGCTTGTTGTGAATTCAATCCGGCGGTTAATATTCCCGCCGCGTTTTCCCACTGGGCATAGGTCGGCGTCTCTTTCATTGATTGAATATAATCCAGTCCGACCAAAGCAGAAACGCCCTGAGGGGCGACATTCAATTGTTGTGCAACATTAACCCATTGCAGGATGGTATTGATAGATGTCCAACAGGAGAAAGCATTTTCTTGAGTCACTGGAGGAAGGTGTTGATGGTTTTGTGCTTGAGTACTGGCTTGCAACAACAAATTGGCATCAAGATTCATAGCGTCAGCCAGTTGTTCTGCCGTTAAAGTGTTAGCTTCTAATGCCGCTAATACGGAGGAGGCTTTTTCGCCTAGTGCGTTAACCCAATCCGCAAAACGTGTCAGCATGATCAATGAAAGTGCATCATGCGTAGGAGCTGCCTCAGTCGCAGCGCCAAACATCTCTGGTTTTGTCACAAACAGGCGGAAGGCGTTTTCGTTAATGCCGGTGGAATGGTAAACCATTTCCAATTGTGCCAGAGCCTGACAGTACTGAACGATATGTTCCTGCATTTCTGCTGCTTCCGATGAACCTGGCGTATACTGAGTATTCAACCAGTCCCAGAATTTTTCTGCTGTCATTGCGCCGTCGCCGGGCTTTAACTTGTCTGCCCAAAGTAGCACTGAATGGGCGACATTTTCTGATGATAATTGCAAGGTAGCCGCAATATAAGGCGCCATAACATGTAGTAAATCTGCTTTGTCTTTATCAAGACCTTGTAAACCGTGGTAAACGGTATCTAGCAGATTCTTAATTTCAGGCGTTAGCGTTTTGTTATAGCTGGTGGAGGTCATAATAAACAACTGGAACACGCTCCACTTCTGTATATGTAACCAGCCGGTAATGGTATTGAGTTTTCTGATCAGGCTAGCCAATTGCTTATCATTGATAGCGGATAAATTAGTTTCTCCTTCACCCACAGCGAACAGCAATAAATCCAATTCATCAATGGTTAATTGATGGATTTCTGCCAATAATTTCCCAATATATAAATTGGAAAGATTCCTTAGGCTATTTTTAATCTTTCCGTCTTTATTATTATGGTCGGTAATTTTAAGCAGGCGGTAGAGCGAGACATCATCGATATTAAATGCACGCTTGAGTATGGTTTTGCGCCAATCGCCGGTGCTGCCTGGATTTAAATCAACCTCTTCATCTCCGGTAGAAAAATATTGGCCGTTCAGTAATGGCGTATTAAACAGGCGATCAAATTGGCTAGTTTGATTCTCATATGAGCGTTGTGAAATAAGCGCATTGCAGAGTATTAGGGCAGTTTCAGCATCAATAGCATAACGCTGCATATAATATTTAGTCAGAAAAACTTTACCTAATACTTCTGTGTTGATATCCAGTTGCTGATTAACACTGCGCACAATACCTTCCAGAATCGTGGGTGACAATTCTGTTGCACGGGATAGACGAATCGCCTTATTGAGTTTTAGCAGGAAAGAGTATTGGTTATATTCCTCAACGGTAAATTTTGCGGCGGCATAGGCGTAATTAGTATTAGGAAGTACTCGTGTCAGGCCAATTTCAAAAGGTTGACTGATATCAGTGGTACTTAATGTGATATTTGCAGAGTATTCTATGTTGACCTGAGGAGCGCCTTCAGTTCGAATAAGCTCTCTTTTGTCATTTAACTTGATGGATAAATAAGTGGCATTCCAAAAATCTTTGAATTTATAATCTAACCGATAATTTTCACCACCGAAGGGAAACAGTTCCACGTCCACTTGATAGGCATTTGTTGTATATTCGCGGGTAATCCGATATACCTTAACCGTGCCATCACTGCTGTTAACTACTGGAGTAATAAGCTGGTTATGACTATATTCCTGTTGACCAAAATTGCTGGCTTTACCAATAAACTGGCTAAGTTCTTCATCACTTAAATTGTAATAACGTTTAAGATATTCCGGCATAGCCAGTGAGGCCGGTTCGATATTACCAAAATTTTTCTCATAAAGTTCCTCAGCATTACCTTCGGTAATCTCCTCCGTCAGGATATTAAACAACTCAGGTGAGATTGAGGCGTTAATACCCAATAGGGAGGCTTGATGCATTAGCCCGGCAATTGCCGGTGATGCATTTAATTGCTCAAGCCCAGGATCTTGTAGCTGGATAACTTCACGCACATTTTCATAAGCATCGTGATAAGGCGTCGCGCCGGAAGGACGGAAAGTGGAGAGCATTTCCATCACTTTAGTATAGTTATCCAGCTTAGACTCAGTTTTAATACTTTCCAACAATAGCTCATTGGATAACGAGAGCGTGGAAAGTTCGGTATCCATATTTTGTTGGCTGAGCGCCATTGATTTGAGATCTGGGCGGCGGGTATCCAGATAATAAACGGAGTTGCTGGCGTGTAAATTGCGAGCCTCACGATAAAGCTCAGTCAAATAAGCGGCGGGGGAGAACATGGAGGAAACGGTACCCGGTGCGACATATTGACTGGCTCTACCGCTAAATTGGCTGTTATAGCCTATCAGTTCGACATTAGGGGCGATGATGGCAAGATGTACGGCATTTTGTAATTGAGGATTCGCGCGCTTAAGAATACGGGCTTCATATAGCCGATTATCCTTTTGGGCCTGTTGGGCATCATGATATAAGTCGTGTGCTTCGGACCAGGAGAGGTGAGCAGATACTTGTTGGTGAAATTCGTTAAAAGAGCTGTGGCTAATATCTGTCAGGCAATTAAAACCACATTGGTTTTTTAATACATCAGGTATCTCTTTTACAGGCGAATTCATATTTATTCCTTTTAAATCATAAAGTAAATGAAACATCCGTGTTGCCTTTACATCATGGATCAATCAGAGAATGATTCCGTTCCATCGGAAGAAGAGATGATTAAGTACAGGCTTTGAGAAATAGCTGAGATATGCATAGAAATAGTTTGCGAGGTGTAAAGAGGCATATCTTGATCTCTCAGAGAATCACTATCTCACTGTTTTCTTTAAATAGCTGTTGCAAAAAAAGCAGATGCAAAATTTGCAACTGATTTTCTAATCAGAGTTGGCTGGAAATGGCGCTGTGTTGTTCTCATGATGAACTGTACGAGGGAAGCGAAGTTCAGTGATAACTAATATAAATTATTAAGTTTATTTAATTTTAAAATTGCAATCATTACATGTTGAGCATGATAGTGTTTTTCAACTAATTGAAATGTTTAATTAAAGAGCTAATCACGCCTATTTTTCCGTAATGATAATATGTCAAATTTCTTTATAATTATTATTGTAACATAAGGTGGGGGTATATTTATTTTGCAACAATAATAAAAATTGTTTGATAACTGCTAAGAATAAAGATGATAAAACTCAATCTCAGTTAATGCATACTTTGATGTTAAATAATGCAAAGAAGAAAAGTCGTTGTAATGTTTTCTTGTTAATATTCCATTCTATTTAGGATGGAATGATTAGTTAAAATAAGAAGGATATATGATGCTATTTTGTTCAAAGAACTTGAAGTATTTTATGGAGTCAGCAAAAAGAGAGTCATTCACTTTAGCAGCGGATACGCTTTGTATTACTCCCTCTCCCTTAAGTAGGATCATATATCAACTGGAACAACGTGTAGGTTGCCAATTATTTGAAAGATTACCGGGAAGGACTAAACTGACTGAGGAAGGGATGGCCTTATATCAGGAGCTATTGCCGTGCTATGAGAGGATGCAGCGTGTTGAGGATAACTGGCATTATCGGAGAAGCGAGAGATTAATGAACGCCGGCAAACTTATTATTGGGACCAGTGGAGAATATATTAATAAAATTTCGGCAGTGATAAAAAGAGCGGTGCAACGTTATCATTATCGTGATATTTACATAAAAAACAATTTTCTGGTTGATGATTCAGCAAGAAAAGAGGCAATATTTTCTTCTTTAATGAAAGAAGATATAACCGTCTATGTGACGACTGAACATTATCCTGATAACGATAATATTATAAGAATAGATGGAACTTATCAGGTGCTGCGTCTTGCTATCGCTAATGATATTTTGGGATCGGAAAGTCATGCTGATGATATTATATCCACATTGCCTTTAGCTCAGCATAATAGCGCTTTCTTGAAACAATGTGACGGCTTTATTCTACTGAATTGTCTACCTGAGTACCAAAATTTAACTTTGCTAACTGTTCCTGATTTCTCTAATCGGTTGGATTTAGTGAGATCAGGTATCGCGATAAGTTTAATGACACCTAATGAAGCGATCTGTTCTGCTGATCTTCATAAAGGTATTACCTTTTTGAATTTTAAATCGTATCCAACACCATCAGTGAAATATTGTGCTTATACTCTTAGACACAAATATAAAGAACCATTGAATTTATTGATTTCCGATTTAATTGTCTAGGATTGATCTGAGATATTTATCATTGCATTAATTAAACCATTTGTCTGGATTAATGAAATATTATCGTGATTGAATGAAACTTTCTTGAAATTTTAATGATTGGTTGTGAAATCCCCTGAATTAAAGTTCAGGGGATCGTTTATTAATTACTATTTTATCAATTTAATTTGTACTGGATGATCTAAAGCTGCCGGTATAAGTATCACGTACATTTCTATGAGTAATCGCTGATGGTTTAATATCTTGTAATAATACATAGGTATCTCTACCTTGATGTCTCATTGAAACAACTTCGAACGGTGTTTCTCTGGGGAATAGTATTTCTGCTTGCCCCGCTTCTGGTCCATTGGCTCTTATTTTCAATTTTTCAACAAAGCTTTTCCTCGAATCATCTAAATCCACCTTAAATATTTTCTCCGCATTTTCGTTATTATATTTAGATTTTGCTGCCACATTGACACCTGCATTGGTTAAAAATGCCATTTTGACATATCGAGTTTCACTGGTTTCTTTTTTATGCACAAAATTCAAAAAACCACGATGGGCCGATGTTGATAAATAAGCATTATCTGAAACGATATCACCAACGTTGATGCTATTTCCTTCCTGTGGAGAGTGCCAAGGTGAGGGGGTGGAATTATCCACATAGGTCATCACTCGATAAGTTACCCGCATTTGTCTATCTTGCAGGGCAGATAATGAGGAATCTAAATCTTTCACTATCGATGTAATATTGTTTTCTCTTATTGCAGTATTAATTTGCGAGCTATCCGTGGTGTAATCTTTAATTGGGCTAGTATCTACACCGGGATTGTTGGTCAATAATTGATGGGCTTCTTGCTCTGTTTGGGTAGCGATAGCTCTTTGGCGTTTGAAAGTTTGAGGTTTCGCCATTTTTTTATAAACGGCTTCTTCCATTCCTGTAAAGGAACCCTGTTTTATTATCGCCTCTTCTGTTCTGTTAGCCGGAGATAATCCCTGAACATCAAATTGTGTCACCGGATTATTTCTCACCATGCGATATAAATTCAGCCCATCAATGGTTCCGGCCGGGTCCGCACTTAACCATCTACCCACCCACGGTTGGTAATAACGGTAGCCGTAATAATACAGCCCGGTAGCATCCCGCTCTTTACCTGAATAACGAATGGTTTTATAGCTGGCTTCGGTTTGATTCCTTGCTGCCCACAGTGCTGTACCGCCAAATGGATAATATTCTTCCTCACTGATAATTTGTCCTTCGCTATCTAATTCAAGTTGGCTGGAACCGATAAGATTATCGTAGCTGTAACGAAGTTGATTGTTGTTGATATCTTCGGGTTTTCCGCTCTCCCAATGTAATACCCGGACTTGCGCACGACCAGCTTTACCGAGTGTGATAACTTGCAAATATTCCGTGGTAGTACTGCCATGTTGGGTTGTGCGTAGTTCTAGCCCCGGCAGATAAGTGACTCTTTGCTGTTGCGCGATATTCTGAGTTTGTTGTTCATTCACTTTTAGCTGTCGTGTGCCGTTGCTATCGTAGCGATACCACTCATTTCCTGCGCTACTGTTGACTTGTTTCAATTCGCCTCGCGGTGTCCATATTAGAACTTGACCGGATAATAAGTTGGTTTGATGGCCTCCCGCATCAAATAAGGCATCAACTTGGGTTGGATCTTCGGTCAGTGTGCTTAATACGGCACGGTTGCTGTAATTAGAAACCGTTATATTCGTCGTGTAGTTATTTTGCGTGGCAGGTGAACTATGCTGAATTTTCATCAAATTGCCGCCACGGTCATAACTATAGGTGCGGGTGTAGTTAGTGTAGGTGTTGTTATCAGCAGGTAGCGCAGGGGAGGGGAGTGGGTTATTTGGCTGACCTATATTGGCCATTTCACGTCCGGTGGCACTGATAAGCTGATACAGAGAATCGTAGGTATAGCTATTCTCCGGGATGACTTTTTGATTGCGCCAAAAGCGGGTGGCTTCCGCATCGTTACGGATATTGATCACATTGCCTACCGGGTCATATTGATAGCGTAGGTCTTGCAACACCTTGGCGTCTGATGGACGGCGAGTGGTAATGCCGATAAGCCGCTGAGTTTCCGGTTCATAGCTGTATTCGGTAATAATGCCGTTACCGTGCTCTTCGCGTAATTTTTGTCCGGCGGCGGAGTAGGTCAGCGATTTGATAATCACTTGTTCGGCCTGACCTTTTAATGTTAGCCAGCTCCCTTTTAGCTGACCGGCCACATCATAGGCTTGCCGCTGAATGTTGCCTTTAGCATCGGTCTGGGTAAGTAAAGCCCCGGTGGCATCGGTTTTATTTTGGGTGGTATAGACATCACTACTCAGTTTTTGCTGCCAGAGGCTCTGGTCTTCACCTGTCCAGTCGGCATCTTGGTTATCGACGAGCAGTTGTTGAGATTGTGATAAAACGGTGCCGGTCAGGGCAAGGCTGTTGAGTTGAGTGAGCCCTGCGGTATCGTAATGGCGGACACGCTGACCAACAAGGTTGTACTCTTTTTCCTGCGGCGTATTGCCGGCCCAGATAAGACGCTCGGTGGTTTTCTCTTCTGTCTGTGCTTGTTCGGTGATTGCGAGTAGGCGACCGGGTAGGGTGTTATCTTCATAAAGGTGATTTTGGCGGACACCGGTTGCGCTGATGGTCAATACCGGGCGACCTTCAATATCGTTGAGGGTAATTGTTCGGCCAGCATCGACGCTCTCTGTTCGCAGGATATTGCCGGTCAAATTATGCTGCCAGATAAAATTCGGTTGTACGGCGTTGTTAGTCTGCTTAGCATCATACAGGCGAGGATCAATGCTTTGGTTCAAATATCCGCCGGCATTATATTGATGGCGAGTAATCCGCGGATCGGTATTTGCTTCTGCGGTAGCGCGGTGAAAACTAATATTACGGATAGCGAGTCCACGGTTATCGTGAACACTGACGGTCGGCGTATGGTGATAAAGTTTTGAGTCAATGTTTTTCATCATCATTTACTTCCTTTGTTATGTTGAATAATTTCTGCAATCGCTATTTTGTCTGCGTTATAGTGAACTAATGTTAAATTCAATCCTTCTATATAATAGGGATAATTTTTCTATTCAGGTAATTGAAATAACAGTGGTATGTAAGATGATTTTTAATAACAGGCCCTGATTAGGGCCTGTGGCAGGTGATGGTTATTCGAGAATAGTGTAACGAATGTGCAGAATAATGTCGGTCAGCATCTGTAATATGGTTTTTTGTTTACTGGTGGCATTGGGGAAACTTAGCGTTAATGTCCCCTTGTCATTAATATCGATTCCTTCAAACGGCAGGAATTTGCCATCGTTGAAATCGAGTTGGAATTGACCATTGTCATTCAGGCCGTGGGAGACCGCCAAGGCTTTACAACCTTTAGCTAAGCCGGTGGCGTCACCACCATAAGACAGAACCGCTTGAACATCTTGATAGGGTCCCAATAGTGACGGTAAGGAGACACTAATTTGTTTAATGCGGCGTGTTTTGCCTAACTGCATCTCTTCCGGGTAATCATCTTTGAGTTTCAGGTCTTGCAGGGTTAGCGTCGCGGATAGCGTATTGTTGGTTAATTTCAATTGATTACTGTCATTACCGACGGAAGTCTCTTTATCTTCTTGTAGCAACGCTTCAATTTTATCTTTCAATGTAAAGTTTTTTCCCTCTAAGGATTGGTACACCTGCGCCAGAGAAACCGTGCGTTCCACTTCCAGCGCACGTTGTTCTTGTTTCAGGTGCGCATCTTCCATTTGGGCCAGATTCAACATTAAGGTTTCTCCGGCAAGCAGACCGGCATAGGTTCCTTGCCAGGCTCCCGGTTTAATAAAGCGTGCAGAGGTATTATTGGTTTCCCAACGGTAAGCTTGCTCTGCCATCAGACAACGGGCGACGACTAAATCGTAAAATTGGAAGTAAATGGCAGCTAACCGACCACGTAACCAGTTGTACAGCGCTTGATTGCTGAATTTTCGTTGCAGGAAAGCCAGTTGAGCTTGAGTTTGTTCCTGTTGGGTTTTCAGGCTGGTTTTTTGTAATACCGCCGCTTCACGGCGCACTGTTAGTGATTGAAGTTGAGCATCGATCTGTTTCATCTCTGCTTCGGCATTATTACGCTGGATTTCCCACTCCTGACGACGACGGCGCCATATTTCAGATTGCGAGACTTTCTCCGCTTCAATTAACAAACCTTCTGCGGCGATCCCGCCACCAATAGCAATGGCATTGGCAATTGCCCCAAAGCGTGTTCCCCCGACCGCAAAGCCGTAGATATTGGGTACCATCTCCAGCGCGGCGGCAGCCATGTGCAAGCCTTTCAATCCGCTGGTAATACTTTGGGAAGCTATTCGCATATCCAGAGCTTGACGTTCACCGGCATTGACATCTTCATCGTATAATTTGCTGTAGTTATCAAAGCGCGATTGTGCCCCGGCTTTGGATTTTTCCAGTACGGTTTTTTCAGCGTCTATTTCTTCAATGGTTTTGTCCTGAATGCTGAGCGTCGTTAATATCAGCTCTTTGGCTTGATTTTGCAGCAGAGCATTTAGGGCCTCAGCATCTTGGCGTTCAATAATATTTTGCAACGTGGAGCCGAACTGTGTGAGTTGAGCGACCATGCTGCGGGCATTTTCTAACATATGCGGGAAGCGCCACAGGGACATAAATGGTTGTGGAAGAGAGCCTCCTCCCTGAGATGTAGCAACGGCGGCGCTGAGTAACGCTTTCGGATCGGCCGGTGTGGCATACATCGGCAGATAGAGCGGTTGACCATCAATAGAGAGATTATGACGCAAGTTATACAGGCGCAGTTCCAGTTTGTTCCAGTAGCTCAACATAACGTCGTTGATTTGTGGCAGGAAAAGATCGGTCAGGGTATTAGCGGAGCGCAATAATAATGCTGGTGTTTGCGTGCCTTGTCGTAGGGTGGTTATTGCGTAGGAATATGCTTTTTGTATGGTCGTGTCTGCGGCATTGTCCAGACGTGGATTATTCCATGCAGAACTCAACGGCAGATAAGGTTTATCGCCTAACAGGTGCAGTGCCTGCATATACCACATTTTGGCTTCGTTCAGCGTATCCCGCTCCAGTTGGCGATAGGCGTGATCGCCACGAGCCATCAGCAGATCGAGAGTGCGCATAAAGGTGGCTACTTTGTAGTGCATTGGATCGTGCTGTGCCACCGCATCGGGATCAACGGAATCCAGAGGATCACTGTTCCAACTGGTATTTTCTAGGAACGGGCGTACATTCCAGCGATAGTTTTTAATTTGACCACGAACAATATAACCGGATGGGCTCCAGACATATTTCAGCCAACGGTTAGCTTCATCGAAATTTTGTTCGTGTAGCAAACGCTGAGCAACCAGCATCGGGGTATAGTAGAACAGTTCCCAGAAATAGAGGCTGTTAGCGCCGCTGAAATCCATAGGATCCGTATAATGGGATAGAATAGAAACATCAAAGAAGCCTTTATATTTTATAATTCCTTTTGTTTCACCATATTGAGTCGTTGCTGAGTCATAATTGGCATCATTAATTAGAATAAATTTCTTTTGAATTTCATTGAAATAGAAGAAAGCGGGTTCCCAGGTACCTTGATAGAATACTTTGTTGTATTCAACCCCTAATTTAACGCCTTCATTGGTATAAAATTGTTGCTCATAAGGGACAAAAAGAATAGCATTGGTTTCGGTGTCAGCCAATATTCCTTGGTAATATGGCCGCATTGCAGTATTACCGTCAATATTCCCTATGTGAATTTTAAACTGGCGCTTATTACCATGTGTGTTTTGATCGTATTTAGGGAGAGTAAATTTAACATAAAAGCCTTTTCCTAACGATGGTTCCTGAATATTCTGAGTTTCCATACTTAGAATCGTATCAATACCCGTAGTGGCGCGTTCAACTAATTGGCGAGCAAATAGGGTATTAAGACGAACGCGATAGGCTCCCCATTGCATATATTGAGCGCCATTCTTGTCATGAAAAAGCGTTAGAGCATTATCGGTTTTAACCTTTTGAATAACAGGGATATTGAAAATTTCATAACCCAGTTTGCGTCCATCATCTGCCAGTGCGATAAAGGTGACATCAATACTGGCTGAATTGTTAGTAAAATTCAGACTAGAGCCATCTATTTCGAGAGCATTAAATTGGTAACACATTTCTTCAAAGCTAGGTGATGGTTGAACGGAGACATCTTTATTCGCTGTAAGAGAGTATTCTTTGCCAGCGTTGATTGTGATTTGAACCTTTTCAGAAGAGATTCCCGTGTTGATATCTGTTGCTCCACTAATATCGGTGGCAATCTGGCCTTCTTTATCTTCCATATAGAAATATGCTTTAAATAAATCTATATTATTAATCGTATCGATAATACAATCTTGGTTACTACTTGTAGTCGCGGTTATTTCTTCTTTAGTTGTTGGGAACCAAGCCCTTATAGTACCAGTTGTGTTGCTCCTATAAAACAGCAAACATCCTTTGTCATTATCGCGGTATTGATAAACAGGATAGATAAGTTTTTCATTTTTAGAGTGATTTGGGTTTTTATTTATATTTGTATAAATAATAAATTTATCTCCCAGTTTGCCATATTTCTTCATTAGATCGCATTGAATACGTTCTCGTCCTTCTTTTCCCTCATGAATTATTCTTAATTTCGGTGAAATCTTGATTTTTAAATCACTTGATGCAACTTCATAGTTGATAACTATATTACCGCCATATACTTGGCTCAGATTATATTCCCCCCAATCATGGCTGTTGCTATGATTGATCAATGAAGGGATTTCATAATCCTCTGCATATCGGTTATTTATTCTTATGACGCTATTAGTATCAGAATTAGTATCGAAATGTGTATAACCGTTATCTCGATAAGAGTTGCATTGCTCATTAGTCATCTCTTTGGAGGACATATCGGAGAAAATATAAAATCCTTGCATTGGAGCAGTTTTATAATCGTCCAATTTCTCTTTTTTTCTATAAAACATTACCAACAAGGTATCTTCCCCTTGATAACCTGCGCAATAGAGTCCGGGAGCTTGAGATTTTGCCAGTTCTAATGCTGATATTTTGCTATTCACATCAAAGGCTATTGGTGTATTCCAGGTACCATCATAACGAATATGAGCCAATTTTAATTCATAGTAATAGTCAGTAATGACTTTATTATCTTTATCTTGTTTAGCTATTTCCTTTTGTTCCAACCAAATCAGATATAAGCGGGATTTATAGATAACTGGGCGAATGGTGCTTTGGTAGGGATTAATTGCGCAGTCAATTTTGTGCCATTCACTCCAGGCATTAGCAGCGAATTTACCATCGTTGAATTTACTGTGATCGACACTGCGCCAGTAATATTGATTAATTTCTGTTTTGCTGTGTCCAATAAAGTAGGTCAGCCCTTGGTCATTATTAACATTGTCATGATAAGCACTAATGACTTCCAAATTAGCGACTTGCTCAAACGAGGTCAGGTAAGATTTAAATGCATCTTCTACCGTATCGGCATTTAATTGGCTCTGGCTGACGGATTGCAATAGCGTATCCATCATTTTCGTTTGTCCGATACGCATTGTCGGGTCGATATAATTTTCGGGATAGTAAGCTAATTGTGAAACGCCAGCCCAAGTGCTGTAACGTTTATTATATTTATCCCAATCGATAAAAAATTGACGAGTAATAACATCAGAAATGGCATGGGTTTCTATATTTTCCAGCGCCCGGTTGACGTACAATTGAATACTGGCAATGGCTTCGGCAATGCGTGTAGTTTTTATTGCAGCAGAAACTTGGTTATCAATGAGTAAATATTGGTATAAATCGTCACGGCTTTTAATTGCTGCTGCCCGGTTAGCAATCTTGCCAATATAATAGTTGCTTAATGCAGTACTGCGAGATTCGTCCAGAAATGCGTGTAGAGTATTCATTTGTTGAGTGTCTAACCCGGCAGTTAATACCATAGCTGCGTTTTCCCATTGGGAATAGGTCGGTGTTTTTTGAGACGGTTGTATATAATCCAATGCTATCAGGGATGAAATACCCTGCGGGGAGATATTAAAATCATTTGCTACATTGGTCCATTGCAGAATAATATCGATGGATTGCCAATTGGAGAATGTATTTTCTTTAGTAACCTGCTTATAATTTTGCGCCTGAATACTGGCTTGTTCTAATAAATTAGCATCAAGGTTCATGGCATTAGCCAGTTGTTCTGCGGTTAAAATTTTATTTTCAAAAGCGGTTAGAATAGGAGAGGCTTTTTCACCTAGTGTGTTAACCCAATTAGCAAAGCGGGTTAGGATGATTAATGTTGGTGCATTATGGGCTGGTGTCGCTTTATCAGGTTCATCAGAAATGCCAAAAATGGTTGGTTGTTCTATGAACAGGCGGAAAGCGTTTTCATTAATACCGGAAGAACGATAAATCATTGTTAATTGTGCCAGACAGTGACAGTACTGAATAATTTGTTCCTGCATTTCTGGCGGTTTTGATAATTCTAAAATTCCCCTATTTTGTAACCAGTCCCAGAATTTTTCTGTTGTTATTTTCTTTTCGCTTGGTTTTATTTTATCAGCCCAGAGAAGAATAGAATGTGCGACATTTTCAGACGGTAATTGTAGCGTTGCGGCAATATAAGGCGATATGGTAGTCAAAAGATCTTTTTTATTTTCATCAAAGTTTTGTAAACCATTGTAGACCGTATTGAGTAAGTTTTGAATTTCAGGCGTTAGCGTTTTGTCATAGTTGGTGGTGGTCATCAAAAATAACTGATAGACACTCCACTTTTGTGTACGCAGCCAATTGCTTAGGCTATCGAGTCTGTTTATGAGTTTCTCCAGTTCTTTATCATCAATGGTATATAAATCTCTCTTATCTTCACCGATAGTCATCAGGAGTAAATACAGTTCATCAATCGTTAATTGGTGAATATCTGCCAGTAGTTTAGTCATATAGAGATTGGAAAGATTTTTTATATTATTAGCAATTTTACCATCTTTATTTTCATGATTAGCAATATGGAGCAATCGATAAAGAGAAATATCATCGACATTAAAAGCACGTTTAAGTACTGTTTTGTGCCAGTTATCGGTGTTGGTACTGTTCAGATTTAAGTCAATATTGGTGTCTTCGGTAACGAAACATTGCCCGTTGAGTGGTGGGGTATTAAATAGGCGATCAAATTGGCTAGGTTGATTACGATAGGAATATTGTGAAATGGAATTATTACATAGTATTAAGGCAGTTTCAGTATCAATGTTGTATTTCTGCATATAGTATTTAACTAGAAAGATTTTTCCTAATACCGATGGATTAATACTCTGTTCTGGAATGATTTCATCTAATTTTACAAATGGCAGGTTTACAGATCGTGATAATAAAATAATTTTATTGATTTTTAATAAATGTATTTTCTGAGTATTTAGTTCATTGTTTGGATATTTTAGAATAAATTGGCTGAGCTCTTCATTACTAAAATTATAATAACTTTTCAGATATTCTGGCATTGCCAGCCAGGTAGGATCAATATCGCCAAAATTCTTTTTGTAAATATCCTCTGCATTAGCCTCGGTAATTTCTTCGGTCAGAATATTAAATAACTCTGGCGAGATAGAGTTATTAATTCCTAACAATGAAGCTTGATGCATTAATCCAGCAACCGCCGGTGATTGCTGAAATTGCTTAAGTTGAGGATCTTGTAATTGGATAGCTTTACGCACATTTTCATAAGCATCGTGATAAGGTATTGTGCCGGAAGGACGGAAAGTGGATAACATTGCCATCACCTTAGTATCGCTGTCCAGATTAGGCTGATTAGCTTTAACTCCTTCCAACAAAATTTCATTAGACAGAGAAAGAGTGGAAAGCTTGGTATCCATATTTTGCTGATTGAGCGTCATTGATTGGAGGTCTGGGCGGCGTTGATCCAGATGATAAACGGAGTCACTGGCATGTAAATTACGTGCTTCACGATAGAGTTCAGTTAAATAAGCCGCGGGGGAGAACATAGAGGAAACCGAACCCGGTGCCACATATTGGCTGGCTCGGCCACCAAATTCATTATTATAGCCTTGCAATTCAGCATGAGGGAGGGTAATTCCGAGGTGTACTGCATTTTGCAATTGTGGGTTAGCGCGTTTGAGAATACTTGCTTCATATAATTGATTCTCTTTTTGTTCCTGTTGTGCATCACGATATAAGCGGTTGGTCTCTGACCAGGAGAGATGATCAGAAACTTGCTGACGGAATTCATTAAAAGAATAGTGACAAATATCGGTCAGACAATTAATACCACATTGGCTTTGTAATACATCAGGTATCTCTTTCACGTATGAGTTCATGTTTATTCCTTTTAAATCATAAGGTAAATAAAACATCCGTGTGATTTCTGTACCATCGATACAAATCGATACAATAAGAGAAGAGAATGATTCCGTTCTATAGGAAGATGAGGATCATCACTATGCCACTGTTTTCTTCAAATAGCTGTTGCAAAAAAAGCAGCTGCAAAATTTGCAATTTTTTTTTGAATAAGGATGGAAGGAATAAGTTGTTATTGCTTATACCCGTCATCTTTCAAGTTGCCTCTTTGTTGGCTGCACTCACTCACCCCGGTCACATAGTTTGCTATGCTCCCGGGGATTCGCTCCCTTGCCGCCGCGATGCATCTTGAAATCAATAGGGTATACATCATGATTGATGAGCAATGAAAGAATAATGAAATTCAGTTATGATGAGTGTAAATTATATAGTTTATTTAATGTTATATTGAAATTCATTTAATGGGAATATTGCCGATAATTTTGCAACTAATTGAAATGTAAAATATGAATGATAATGAGATATTTATGTGCAATAACAGAATATTAATTTTAATTAAAATCATTATGCTAATATAGTGGTAAGTTATATTTATTTCATAACCATTATGCAAGTGTTAAATAAATTTTCATAATTTAGGTGGTGAAATCCAATATCAATTAATGCATCTCCTAATGTAAAAGAATGCAAAGTAGAAACATCGTTGTCATGTTCTATGGTTAATATTCTATTTCTGGAATAAAAACAAGAGGGTGTGTGATGATATTTTGTTCAAAGCAACTAAAGTATTTTATGGAATCAGCGAAGAAAGAGTCATTCACGTTAGCAGCGGATACACTTTGTATTACCCCCTCTCCACTTAGCAGGCTCGTATATCAACTGGAACAACGTGTGGGGTGCCAATTATTCGAGCGACTACCGGGAAAAACCAAGCTCACAGAAGAGGGCAGGGCGTTATATCAAGAGTTGTTGCCATGTTATGAAAGAATTCAGAAAGTTGAGGATAACTGGAATTGTCGTAGAAATTGCAAATCATCAAGCAGAGATAAACTGGTTATTGGCACCAGTGGAGAATATGTTAATAAGATATCTACGGTCGTAAAAAGAGCGGTGCAACGTTATCATTACCGCGATATTTGTATAATCAACAATTTCCTCATTGATGATTTAATAAGACAAGATGCAGTATTTTCTTCCTTAATGAAAGAGGATATAACGGTTTATGTGACCACTGAATGTTATCCAGATAATGATGATATCATCAGGATAGATGGAGCTTATCAAAAGTTGTCTCTTGCTGTATCCAATGATATTTTAGAACCAGAGAGTCATGTTGATGAAATAATATATAGTTTTCCTTTGGTTCAGCATAATAGTGCCTTTTTAAAACAATGCGATAATTTTATGCCATTGAATTATCCACCTGAATACCAAAATTTAGCGTTATTAACGATCCCTGATTTTACTAATAGATTGGAACTGATAAAAGCAGGGGTCGCGATAAGTTTAATGACCCCCAATGAAATGCGCTATTCTGCCCATATTGATAAAGGTATAACATTTCTGAATTTTGAATCATATCCAGAACCATCGGTAAGATATTGTGCTTATGCTCTCAGAAATAAATATAAAGAACCATTAAATTCATTAATTTCTGATTTGATATTTTAGAATGGGAGATAAAGTATTGTTATTTTAATGGGTTAGATATTGTTTTAATTATTTGATATTAAAAGTTATCAAGCCATGAGATAAATATTTCCTCATGGCTTGTCCCTAATTATTTCTGGATAAAGTTTATTGTACTGTCGTATTTTTTTCTATAGGCGTGACGAATTTCAGAGAAAGTTATTGCTTCGGCATATTCATTCGGACCTTCTTTCCTTCTTTTTCCTGTTTTCCAGGGTTGTTCTGATTTTAATTGCTCGATAGTCAATTTTTCCCCGTTATATCCAGCCATAACAAATCTGAAATCAGGTGATGCTAGTTGTTTTATAAACCAATCCATACCTAATTTACTTGTTTGTCTAAAGAATGCCGTTGCAATAGTATTTTTTAGCCATGATTGGTCTGCTGCTGATAAGGTGCTTTCAAGTTCTCCTGCATTTCCTGCGGAAGCAAATTTCGTTAATATATCTCTCTGCCTTTGAATAGTGAAATCGCTACCATCACTATTTTTTAAAATAAATGCATCTAATTTCTGGAATCTTTTTTGGCCGGATAACCCACTGAAAAGACCTTTTGAGGGGAGAAGATTTTTTACTTTACTTTGAATATCTAATTTTTCTTTATTTTCTACCATATGAAAACTCCATGACGCAGTGTAAGCATATTGTTGTTCATAGGCTTCCTGTTTGATTTTATCAGTAGCTGAACTTTCCTCTATACCCATTGCTACCAGATATTTACTTGAGTTAGTTCTTATATTTTCCTCATTCAATTTAGGTGGACTGTCTTCTTTAAGATTTTGAGAAATTCTAAAATAATCAGACAGACTTAATTCACCCATGATACCAAGCCCAGCATTATATTCATCGATGGTAACAGGATTCTTATTAGCCGCGAATGCCTTCCCCATTTCTGATCCGCGGTGATGACTGAAACCATATATCACCGTGTGTTCGACATCTTTAATTTCAGGGGCTCTACCATCAGTATCATGATATTTAATTGGATTATTCCTCACCATTCGATATAAATTCAGCCCATCGATTGTTCCTGCGGGATCGGCGCTTAACCATCGTCCTACCCAAGGCTGATAATATCGGTAACCGTAATAATATAGCCCGGTGGCATCCCGCTCTTTGCCTGAATAACGGATGGTTTTATAACTGGCTTCTGTTTTGTTCCTTGCCGCCCATAATGCCGTGCCACCATAGGGATAGTACTCTTCTTCACTAATAATTTCTCCTTTGCTATCTAATTCAAGCTGACTGGAACCGATAATATTATCGTAACTATAACGCAACTGATTATTGTCGATATCTTCCGGTTTACCGCTCTCCCAATGTAATACGCGTACCTGTGCCCGGCCTGCTTCTCCTACGGTGATAACTTGCAAATCTTCGGTTGTGGTCGTGTTGTCTTGCGTTAGACGGAGTTCCAGACTCGGCAAATAAGTTATTCGTTGTATTTGAGCGTTGTTGCTGGTCCGTTGTTCGTTGACTTTTAATATCCTTCTCCCGTCACCACTATAACGATACCATTCCCGATCATCATTGGCGCTCTTGTCCCGTTTCACCAATGTCACTTGTTGTAGTTCACCGCGTGGATTCCAGTTCAGGTTTTGTCCTGCTATCAACGTGTTCTGGTGCCCGCCTGCGTCAAATAAAGCATCTACTTGTGTCGGATCTTCGGTCAGTGTGCTGAGTACTGCGCGATTGCTCTGGTGAGAAACCGTGATGTTTGTGGTGTAGTTGTTTTGCGTCGCCGGTGAACTGTGCTGGATTTTAGTCAGATTGCCGCCACGGTCATAAGTATATGTACGGGTATAGTTGGTGTAGGTGTTGTTATCAGAAGGTAGAGCCGGGGAGGGAAATGGGTGACTTTGTTGACCTATATTCGCCATCTCGCGCCCGGTGGCGCTGATAAGCTGATACAGGGAGTCGTAGATATAAGTACTTTCCGGCACCACTTTCTGGTTGTGCCAAAAGCGGGTGGCTTCCGCATCGTTACGGATACTGATGACATTGCCTACCGGGTCATACTCATAGCGTAAGTCTTGCAACACTTTGGTGTCTGACGGATTGGTGTCTAACGAACGGCGGGTTTTGATACCGATAAGCCGTTGGGTTTCCGGTTCATAACTGTATTCGGTGATAACACCATTGCCGTGTTCCTCGCGTAATTTTTGTCCGGCAGCAGAATAGGTCAGGGATTTGATAATCACTTGTTCCGTCTGACCTTTTAGTGTTAACCCGCTCCCGTTTAGCTGCCCGGCCACATCATAGGCTAGCCTCTGAATGTTGCCTTTCGCATCGGTCTGAGTCAGTAAAGCGCCGGTGGCATCGAAGGTGCTCAGGATGGTGTAGATGTCAGCAGCCAGCATGTTTTGCCAGCCGGTTTCGTTATCACCTGTCCAGTTAGCTGCTTGAGTGTCGAGCAAGAGTTGGCTGGATTGCGATAAAACAGTACCGGTCAGTGACGAACTCTCCAATCGGGTAACTCCCGCCGTGTCATAGTGGCGCACGCACTGGCCGGCAAGGTTATGGTCTTTCTCTGCTTCGGTATTGCCGGCCCAAATCAGGCGCTCGGTGGTACGGGATGTTTTTTCCTCTGGTGTTTGTTCGGTAACAGATAACAGACGGCCGGGCAGGGAAGAAGTTTCATATTGACGGGTTTGTATGACACCTGTTGCCGTTACCGTCAGCAGCGGACGGCCTTCAATATCATTCAAGGTGACAGTGCGACCTGCATCAATGCTCTCTGTACGTAAGGGATTGCCGGTCAAATCATACTGCCAGAGAAAATTGGGTTTGATCGTACTATTGGTTTTCTTGGCCTCATATAGGCGTGGATCGATGCTTTGACTTAGGTGTCCGTGAGTATTGTATTGATGGCAGGTAATACGGGTATCGGTATCACCGTTTGCAGTGGTACGGTGAAAATCGATGTTACGGATTGTCAGACCACGGTTGTCTTGGACATTGACGACGGGAGTCTTTTGATAAAGTTTGGGATCAATGTTTTTCATGAGTTACCTCGTTGTTGGGTTGTTGTGTGTAATCCTTTCTGCAATCGCAATTGTTGTCTGTATGTTAGTTTTCTTACGATAGTCGATAGTGTAGTCGATAATTTCGCAGGTTAACTAGAGACTGATGGTTTATTGTGGCAGTGGGGCCTTATTGCTTCCTTCCATGATCATGATGATACGTAATGAGGCGGCGCCAGAGCCAGTTCAGTCCGGTACTTCCTGTTGTGCCGAATAAACCTGCAATTGCAAAAGTCATATAGATACTGCCGCCACTTTCAAAACTCAGCAATCCTCCTAGTACACCGGTAAAGCAGGAGATGATGAGTTGACAGAATACGTTGATCCAACTCCATTTATATTGTTTGTTTTGCATATCAATGAGGTACCTTACGAGTCCGCCCCAGGCCGCAATAAAACCAATGATCAACCAGATGATAAGTTGAGTATCTGACGGTATTATGAGCAACACCTTTCACCTCCATCTCTGTTTCCCGCCTGTTAGGCAGGCGGGATTGATCAAGTTACATATTCACCTCATTCACCTCAGCAGCCGTGTCATTTTCATCCTCATTGACAGTAAACCAAGGAGTGAACAAGGTTCGGCGTAACCAACCTTTTGCGGTGATAACCTTGATTTCTCGACCAACGGGATCATAGACATGGGTATCTGCATAAGCTTCTTTTTCCTGCCGGGCACTGTCATTGCTAACGTATCGCCAGTCATTGAGGAAATAGGGCTGATAGGTGCGTATCGGCTGTCCCTTATTGTCATATTCCGTTCGTCCAGTCACTGCCCAACGATTCTCAGTATGCTTGACACTTATCATCAGAGAACCCTCTTTATTGCGTTGCCAAGCCATACCTGCTTCATGTCGGGCAGCGGCTTGCAGTAAGCGACCAAAGCCATCACTGAATACTACCTGTTGACGGATCTGTTGCTCAGGATCGTGATCATAACGATCCGTAGTCAATGTGAGGCTGTGAGGGGGTAAATGGGGGCCGTTGTTTAACAGGCTAATGAGTTGAGGGGTTGCCTTTTGACTTTGTGACCAGTGGCGATAGGCCAGTGTACATATGCGCCCGTCTTCGGTGATGATTCGGGTATTGTATAACTTTTGCCGATCTTGCTCTGCCAGCCTATTGAGGGCTTTCTGACTTAATACTGGCATCCAGCTTTCTGGTGCGTAAACTTGACACTGTGCTACAGGGAGCGGTTTTTTTAACTCAATAGCGGAGTTCACATCGGACGGTGGAGAAAACGGTGCTTTTTCCGGTGAAGAGTAACCGGTCATCTTGCCGTTTTCAGTTCCCCAAAAGCGCAGTGTGATTGGCCGGCCTAGTGCATCCAGCATGATAAGGTGCTGATTGTCATTGATATCTGTGAGTTGCACAGGGGTCAGAAAACGCCAGTCATATTTGGCTGAGGTTGTCAGCCCAGCAGCATCTCGGGTTTGTGTGACAACGCAATAGGTTGCATCCCAAGTGAGTGTAATTTTGCCCGTGAGTTGGGTGTTGCTCTGTTTTTGCGGGCGCCAGAACTGTGCGGCTGTACCGTAATCGGTATAACCATGATGAGCTACCCAGATTTTATCTTCTCCGGTGCGAGGAAATAGATAATTTGTTTGTTGGTATCCGGCTTGTTCCAGCGTCGTTGACAATTGAGCAGATGGGATACTCCCATCAAACGCTGATAGTGTGGATTGACTAAATACCGTTGTCTCGGTAAAGGCAACTAGCGCTTGTCGCGTTGGCGTTTGCAATGGCGCTGCATTTTTCCCATTGGTATAAATGGTTTTTTTCTGGCCGAGATATTCACGCGGTTTATTATCCGCAATCAGGCTATCTTTAATACTCAGTAGTTCCAGATTTAAACCACCAGCAGGTACATTTTTAGCTTCATAAGTGAAGATATCACTGCGGGTACTATCCGGTAGTCCTAACACCCGAACGGTATTGTCGGTCAGATGATGCCAACTGGATTGTTGATAGGTGAGCCGTAATTGGCGTTGCTGTTCATCATAGCTGTTGGCTAACAATTCATCAGGCAGCGTATCAGGATACGGATTGATTGCTGGTTGCTTTCGGCGTGGATACTGTACCGAAACCTGTTTTAGCGGTTGGCCAAATAGATCACTGGATAGCGTAATATCTTGGCTGCATTGTGGGTCGCTGGCGATACGCTCGTAATGATAGCTGCGGCTTTCAACTACAGATGACCAAAGTACCGGGTATTGGTTATCTGCCTGCTGTAATCGACGTACCTGTGGACGAAATTCAGTGACAGTATAGGGAACGTGTTTATTTGTACTGTCGTCCAATCCGTACAGCTCACTACGTAGCAGTTGACCTTTCAGTGCCCGGTTTAGCCAATACTGGCTGTTATCATCTTCCGGTGTTAACAGAATATCTTTGCCATCTTGCCAAGTCGTAAAGCGTGGTGAAAAACCGGCAAAAGCCTGATTATCACCACGCCAATACTCTGTTGATAATGTGTTATCTATTACCGGTAGCCCGGTGGCATACCAGTTTTTGGTCATCGCGGGTGGGGTGCGTTCTGACGCGTTGCCTTGGGCCAGTTGATGGCTGTCTGTCTGCTCAACATAACCAAATCCGCGAAATTCCCGTTCACGCCCATCCCAAGCGCCACGAGCATAACGCAGTGTTGTGACTAATTTGTTGCCGCTGATTTCATCCGCTGTTTCCGTTTGCCATAGGGTATGTACCGGGAAGGGGAGATAACAAACCGGTGTTTGTCCGGCAACCAGTGCCGCGGCTTTTTCATCCAGCCAGAACTGGGCGGAACTGCGGTAACGCAAGGTGTGGTGGGCTCCCATATTGTTGTTCATTTCGCTGAGTAACCACGGTTTTGCGCTGGTTAGATCACAACGCCAGTGATGGGGGGTCATATGTGGCACGCTCAGTATCAGGCTGGCGACACCTAACCCTTGTATATCGGCCACTTGTAACTGACAGGTATGGTCAAAACGCAAGCCTTCTGGGAAGCGCAATGTCATCGGTGCGGCAAAACCGTTGCCACTTTTATTCAGGAAGATGTCCAGACGGTTGGTGTGAACATAAATCAGATCCGTTGGGCCGCTGCCATCCAGATCGGCCAGATAAACTTGAGCCGGGTTAAATATAGCCTCTGGCTGGCTGAATCCCGGCAGGGTAATGGGTTGACCAAAACGTCCATGCCCCAGATTAGGCCAGCAGGTGACTTTAGTTGCGCTCACTTCAACCAGATGTGCCTGACCGGAACCCAATACATCACTAAACGCCACCAGCTTACGCGGATCGGCACCCGGTACTGGCAGCGTGACATCACCGGATTGCACCACATCTTTTCCTTTGGCGAAGCCGTCACGAGTATTGGCATATAAACGCACACTATTAGGGCCGATCAGCACTAAATCAGAGAGCCCGGCTCCCATTAAATCGGCGAGTTGCGCACGTGGATGAGTATATTCCACCGGCAGAGCATTGAGTGGGGTAAAACGTGTCCAACTGCCATCTGGACGTTGACTATGATATCCCCGTAATCCCGGTCCGGTGATAACCCAATCAAGTTGGCCGTCTCCGTTGATATCCACCAACGAGGCGTTGCTTTGCAAGGAAGGGATAACAGACAAAGGCTGTATTTTTTCCCAAGTGACGGTATCTGAGCCAATTTCACCCAGACGCTGTGCGGAACGGTACCACCAAGCGTTTTTATCCTGATATAGCAGGCCGGGTAATCCTTCGCCTTTTAGATCGACTAGCTGCCAGCGCTGAATGGCATTGAAGTTTGCCAGCACATCCATCGGTTGCCAGTCAGTGTTATGTTGCGGTGAAAAATCTTGATACGCCAATTCTAATGGTGGCAGGGTGACGGCAGTACCGTCTTGCTCATGTCCTACTCGACGAACGAATACCAGCGTGCTGGCGATTGCGCTTTCGTCATAATTGAGTATCAGGCGTGAAACCAGCGTTGGTCCGTTGTGTTCTTTTATCTTATTATCCAGCGCTTGCAGGCAGTGATACATCAGTATCTGACGGCATAAACGGCGAGTACGTAATGCAAAGCCATATTCATAACGGGAAAAACGGTCCTGACGACAAAGCCAGTTACCCGTTGCTGTAAATGCTGGTGGCATTTTCAGGTTGTTACTGCGTTCGCCGTAATCAAATACCAGGTAGAACAACCAGTCTGCTTGTGATGGGGCGCGACCATTCAGACCGGGTAACGTTTCGCTGGCTGTCCGGTTGCCGTAATACACTATATGTAAATAACGTTGTGCTGTGGCCTGTGGATGGAGCGTAATTTCGTTAGTTTCACAATCTAAGTTATCTTCGGCCCGGTACTGATAATAAATTTGCTCACCATGTGGTGATACAGAAGCTTCCAGCAACCATTGTGCTGTTTGTGTCGTTTGGGATGGGTTGCTGATCCGTGCTTGCGGTGATTTACCCAATAAATGTACCTGCCCATCTGGGCTATATATCAGCCAAAAATCTGTTTTGCCTGTTGTCTTGGGCTGCCAATATTCCAATCGGCTGAAATGACTTTCCAGACGGGAACGGTATCCGGTAACGGTGAAGATAGCGCCTAGGTTGATACCCTGTAATGTCGATTCATCACGCGGTTGATCCGCGACTACCAGTACTTCGCCTTCCGGCCCAAGGAAAGTATCGGTTTCGTTATAATGGGGGACGCCAAAATGGGTGCGGCGGCGGATGGTCATAACGTTGCAATCCCAACCTAGACCAAATGGAGTGTTACCGGCACCGCTGTTGTAGTTTAAGGCGAGTGACGGGGCATAACCGCGCCCGGCAGAAATAGGTAATGGTAGAGATAGCGCGGCCATACCATCCGGTCCGGCGGGGGTTAACGCTTCCCCCATTCCCGTGATAGCGCCTCCTCCTTTGGGCAGTGATAGTTCTGTAATACTAAAATCTTGTGAATTTTGCATGAAAGACTCCTTGCAGGCCCCATTTAGGGGCCTGTTTTAGCACTTAATTGAAATCGTTATTGGCGAATGGTGTAGCGAATATGCAGAATGATGTCGCTTAGACTCTCCAGCATGGTTTTTTGTTTGCCTTCTTTGCTTCCTTCACCAATTGCATTTGGGAAGCTCAATGTCAGCGTACCTTTATCGATGTCGATTCCTTCAAATGGCAGGAATTTGCCATCGTTGAAATCCAGTTGGAACTGGCCGCTGTCATTCATCCCATGAGAAACCGCCAACGATTTGCAACTTTCAGCCAATCCAGTGACATCTCCGCTGTAAGACAGAATCGCCTGCACATCCTGATAGGGACCTAACAGTGCTGGCAGGGTGACACTGATCTGTTTAATCCGGCGAACGTTACCGACTCCACTGTTTTCTGGGTAATCGTGACGAATTTGTAAGTCAGCTAACGAAATGGATGCTTGCAGAGACGTTTGGGCATTTCCGGTACCAAACTTCAGGGTATTATTTCCGCTACCGGCAGTGACTAATTTATTCTTCATCAGTTCTGCAATTTTCTCAGTCAGGGAAAATTGACCTTTCTCTTTATAGATATTTGCCAGTGAAACGGTACGTTCTACTTCCAGTACGCGTTGCTCCTGTTTCAGATGCGCGTCTTCCATTTGTGCCAGATTCAGCATTAAGGTTTCTCCTGCCAGCAAACCGGCATGGGTTCCCTGCCAGGCACCGGGCTTGATAAAGCGTGCTGCGGCATCGTTAGTCTCCCAGCGATAGGCCATTTCAGCCATCAAACAGCGAGCTACTGTTAAATCATAGAACTGGAAGTAAATGGCGGACAGCCGACCACGCAGCCAGTTGTACAAAGCTTGATTGCTGAACTTATGTTGTAGGAAGGTCAGTTGTGCATGAGTCTGTTCCTGTTGTGTTTTCAGGCTGGTTTTCTGCAACACGGCGGCTTCACGGCGCACTACCAGCGAACCAAGTTGAGCATCGATTTGTTTCAGCTCTGTCTCGGCGTTATTACGCTGAATTTCCCACTCCTGACGACGCCGACGGTAGGCTTCAGACTGGCTAATTTTATCCGCTTCGGTGTTCATGACACTGGCGGAAAACTCCATGACATTACCTGTGGCTTGGGCGATTGCCCCCCAATGGCTACCACCATCAGCGAAGCCAAAGATGTTGGGGGCCAGATCAAGTGCAGCGCCTGCCAGATGTGATGCTTGAAGGGCAGTAGAGATGCCAGCGACGGAGGCTCGCAACGCCATTGCCTGTTTTTCACCTGCGTTGATGTCTTCATTGTAGAATTTGCTGTAGCTATCAAAACGTGATTGGGCCCCGGCGCGGGTTTTTTCTAGCACAGTTTTTTCAACATCCAGCTCTTCAATGGTTTTGTCCTGTATGCTGAGATTGGTCAATACCAGTTCCGCCGCCTGATTCTGCAATAGCGTGTTTAATGCCTCTGCATCCTGACGTTCGATAATATTTTGTAACGTGGAGCCGAATTGGGTGAGTTGATTGACCATACTGCGGGCGTTTTCCAGCATGTGTGGGAAACGCCAAACTGATATAAACGCTGACGGAAGATTATTTCCACCTTGTGAACTGGCGACAGCGGCGCTGAGCAGCGCTTTTGGATCGGCTGGTGTTGCGAAAATAGGTAAATGTAAAGGCTGACCATCAATAGAGAGGTTATGGCGCAGGTTATACAGCCGTTGTTCCAGTTTCTGCCAATAGCTCAGCATCACTTCATTGACCTGTGGCAGGAAAAGATCTGTGTTGCTTCCACCTGTAGACTGGCCTTGTCGTAAATCTGCTACTGCTTTGGCATGTGTCTTTTGTTTCTCAAGATCTGCGGCCTCTTCTAGTTCTGGATCATTCCATGTTGAACTGAGTGATAAATGAGGTTTATCACCCAAGAGATGCAATGCTTGCATATACCACATTTTGGCTTCGGCGAGTGTGTCCCGCTCCAATTGGCGATAGGCGTAATCTCCCTGTTCGATCAACAGATCAAGGGTGCGCATAAAGGAAGCGACTTTGTAGTGCATTGGATCATATTGCGCTATGGCATCGGGATCAAATGAACCCAACGGATCATCGTTCCAACTCGTGTCCTCTTGTAATGGGCGAACATTCCAAGTGTGGGGATACTGCTTTTGACCATTGGCAATATGGCCTGATGGGTTCCAGACATATTTCAGCCAACGGTTAGCTTCATCGAAGTTTTGTTCGTGCAGCAAACGCTGAGCAATCAACATCGGGGTATAGTAGAACAGTTCCCAGAAATAAAGACTGTTCGCGCCGTTGAAGTCCATTGGTTCGCTACTCACATTATTTAGGACATTGACACTTTCAAAATGGGTCAAAATGGAGCCGGAGTTTATTGTTACTATTCCTTTATTATCTCTAATAAAGTGAGGACCCGACCAGCTACCATCTGATGGCGATTGCTTGAAGGTCATATAGACCTTGGCGTGGAAATCTTGATTCAATGGAATATCATCAAGAGGAATAAATAATGTGATGCTTATATTTGTATCTTTTAGCTGGCCTGAATAGATAATATGTGAGTTATTATCAGAGACGTGTTTGATATATAGCTTAAACCAACGTTCATCACCATGAGTTGATGGGTTATAGGGAGGTATTACGAATGTAGCATAGAAACCTTTTCCTAATTGTAGCTCCTGAATATTTTGAGTTTCCATGCTCAAAATAGTGTCGATCCCCGCGTTGGCGCGGCTAATTAATTTACGGGCAAACAGCGTATTAAGGCGAGTGCGATAGGCTCCCCATTGCATATATTGTGCCCCGCTTGAATTACTGTGAAGGGATAGGACATTATTAGTCTCCGATTTTTTGATAATACGAATACTAAAATGTTCTTCGCCTAGGTTACGTTCTTTCTGACCACTTTCAAATGCATCAGCAAATGCTGTAAAGGTGATATCAATACTTGCTTCATTATTTTTAAATACTAGTTTGGAGACGTCTATTTCTTTGAGACCATTAAACTGGTAACACATTTCTTCGAAGTTGAGTGGTGGTTTAACTGAAACTTTGTCGTTCGCTGTATATGGTTCACTAGTTAATGTTCCATCCTCCTTCACTGTTTTCACTGTGATTTTAACGTTTGAAGGCTGAATATTTGTATTAATAAACATTGGCCCCGAAACATCAGTGTCAATACCGCCGTGGTCATCCATGTAGAAATATTCTTTGAATGGATTGTTGTTACTATGTTTATTATCAATATAACCATAATTACCACTAATGTTACCGCCGGTGGTTATGGACATTTCTTGAGAGCCAGAGGGAAGGTTAGGGAGCCAGGCTCTTACAAAATTAGTGGCACTATCCCGATAAAATAGAAGTCTTCCTTGACTAAGCTGGCTGGCATTTCCTTCATATTGATAAACAGGGTAGATGAATTTTTTATTTGACAAATTATTTTGGTTAATGCCTAGCGTGGTATAAATAATAAATTTATCTTTTGGTTTGCCATATTTTTTCATCAGATTGCACTGATTACGTTGTCGACCTTCATATCCATTATGAATAATTCTTAACTTTGGTGAGATTTGGATTTTTGAATTATCGCTTTGGTTGCGGGTAATTAGAATACTCCCGCCGTATACCATACTCAGATAGCCTTCTCCCCAATCATAACCATTATTATTGTTTACCGATGAAGGGATTTCGTAGCTTTCTGCATAGCGGTTATTGACTCTTATAACACTATTGGTTGCAGTATGGGTATCAAGCTGTTTATGAATATTAAGTTTATAATCATTAGGATTCATCTCTTCTTGTGACATATTGGAAGAGATATATAACCCTTGCATGGGAGCATTTATATAACTCGCCTGTTCAGGACCTTTTTGGTAAAACATCACCAATAACTTATCTTTGCCTTGATAACTCGCACAATAGAGCCCTAACACTTTATTCGCTTCTAGATTGAGATCAGATATTTTTTTATCTACATCAAAGGTAATTGGTGTATTCCAGGTAGCGTCATAACGAATATGTGCCAATTTTAGTTCATAATAATAGCTTGTGGTGGTTTTGCTTCCTTGTTTGTCAGTTTTTATTTCTGATAGAGCTTCTACTTTTGGTAGAGTTTCTCCTTCTGATCGATGAGTTACCTTCTTTTGTTCCAGCCAGGTAATATACAGGCGGGATTGGAAAATTACCGGGCGGATAGTATCTTCGTAGGGATTAATTGGGCAGTCAATTTTGTGCCACTCACTCCAGGCATTAGCGGGGAATTTACCTTCGCTGAATTTATTGTGATCTACACTGCGCCAATAATATTGATTCACTTCTGTTTTACTGCGTCCGATAAAATAGGTTAATCCTTGGTCATTATTAATGTTGTCATGATAGGCGCTGATGACTTCCAAATTAGCTACCTGTTCGAATGACGTTAGATAAGATTTAAAGGCATCTTCTACGGTATCGGTATTCAATTGACTCTGGCTAATGGATTGCAGTAGCGCATCCATCATTTTTGTCTGGCCGATCCGCAATGTTGGCTCAATGTAATTTTCCGGGTAGTAAAGGAGCTTAGCAATGCCGGCCCAGGTGCTGTAGCGTTTGTTGTATTTATCCCAGTTGGTGAAGAATGAACGGCTGGTGACACTTGTGTCGGTATCTTCCTCCATATTTTTCAATGCGCGGTTAATATACAGTTGGATACTGGCGATAGCTTCCGCAATCTCCGTGGTTTTGATAGCTGAGGAAACTTGGTTATCGATTAGTAGGTATTGATATAGATCATCACGGTCTTTAATTACCGTATGTTTTCTTTCTTCTCGATCTTTTTGGTTATGAGAATAAATAGAGTATGTACTTAACGCAGCACTGCGAGACTCATCTAGAAATGCATGTAGGGTATTGGCTTTTTGGGTGTTCAGCCCGGAGGTTAATATCGCAGCGACGTTTTCCCATTGGGTATAGTCAGAGGAGGATTCTGTATTTAATATTTGCGTTAGTGCTGAAACACCTTGTGGAGAGATGTTCAATTGATGTGAGATGTTAATCCACTGTAATAGGCTGTCGATAGATGACCAGTTGGATAAATCAGTTTCTGCCTGGGTCTTAGCTTGTGACAGCAGCTTTTCATCGAGATTCATGGCCTTAGCCAATAGCTCTGTTGTTAATGTTTTCTTTTCAAATTCGGTCAGTACAGAAGAGGCGTTTTTACCGAGTGAGTTAACCCAGTCAGCAAAACGCGTTAGTGACATGAGTGTTGATACATCATGTGCTGGTATTGTCTCGGTTGTTTCAGTTGCCTCAATTGTTTCGGTTTTTTTGGTTTTAATAACAAAGTGTTGTGGCTTTGTCACAAACAGACGTAAGGTATTTTCGTTAAGGCCGATGGAACGGTAAATCAGCGCTAGTTGTGCTAGACACTGGCAATACTGGACCACGAGTTCAGCTTGTTTTTGGAATTCTGGTTGAGCGGTAACGGGATTTATTCGCAACCAGTTCCATAATTTTTCCGCTGTCATGTTTCCTGTACCGGGTTCTAGTTTATCTGCCCAGGTGAGTATGAAATATGCCGCATGTTCAGATGGTAATTGTAAAGCAGCGGCGATATAAGGAGATATGGCTTTTAATAGCTCTTCTTTGGTTTTTGCCTTTTTCTTGTCAAAGTTTTGCAGACCGTTATATACAGTATCCAGTAAGTTTTGGATTTCTGGTGTCAGGGTTTTGTCATAGTTGGTGGTGGTCATCACAAATAACTGATAGACACTCCACTTCTGTGTACGTAGCCAGCGAGTGACGGCATAGAGTTTATCAATCAGGGTGACCAGATCAGTATTATTGATGGTAGATAAGTTGGTTTTTTCTTCACCTATGGTAATTAGTAGTAAACTTAACTCATCAATAGTTAACTGATGGATATCTGCCAGTAATTTTGTCCGATAGAGATGAGAAAGATTCTCTATATCATTAGTTATCATTTCGGTAGTATTGACCGGATTGGTAACCTTTAGTAGTCGATTTAATGAAATATCATCGAGGTTAAAAGCAAGTTTAAGTACAGTTTTGTTTCTGTCATTGGTATTGCTGAGGTTTAAATTAATCTCTGGAGTGCCATTGGTGGAAAAACCCTGACCATTTAGTTTTGGGGAATTAAATAAACGATCAAACTGGCTTGGATGACCGTCATTGCTATGTTGTGAAATGGTTGCTTTGCACAGTATTAATGCAGTTTCAGCATCAATACCGTAGCGTTGCATATAGTATTTAATACAGAAGATTTTTTTTAACACTTCTTCATTGATGTTGAATTCTGGACTGATACTGCGGAGGATTCCACTTAATACCGTTGGTGATAAGTTTATAGCTTTGAATAGATAAATAAATTTATTAATTTTCAACAGAGCACGATAATCAGTCTTTTCGATAGTTTGTTGTGTATTAGTAGTATGCGATGCAGGCTCAGTAATTGTTATTTCTTCTTCTGGGAGAAGTATAGTTCTTATTTTAAGGAAGTCGCTAAACTCTTCATCACTCAGATTGTAATAACTTTTCAGATATTCCAGTTTTTTTGTCAGAGAAGGTTTAATATCACCAAAATTATTATTATAAAGAGTTTCAGTAGTAGACCCGGTAATCTCTTTTGTCAGAATAGTAAATAACTCTGGTGAAACGGAAGCATTAATATCCAACAGGGAAGCTTGATACTTCAATTGAGAGAGTGTTGTTTCTGGGAATACACTTAATTGCTCAAATACTGGAGCCTGTAATTGAATAATCTTACGTACACTTTCATAAGCATCGTGATATGGCATTGAGCCAGAAGGGCGGAAGGTTGATAACTTTTCCATCACTTCAGCGTGGCTGTCCAAATTAGTCTGAGTCTTAATACTGTTCAGTAACATGTTATTAGACAGAGAAAGTGTGGAAATCTCCGTATCCATATTTTTCTGGCTGAGTACCAATGATTTTAGATCTGGGCGACGTGTATCCAGATGATAAATGGAACCTTCAGCATGTAAATTTCGTGCCTGACGATAAAGTTCAGTCAGATAAGCCGCAGGAGAAAACATGGAGGAAATTGCGCCAGGGGCTGCATACTGACTGGCGCGGTTGCCAAATCGGCTATTGTAACCTTGCTGGTCGGCATGAGGAGTTGTCAGGGCAAGATGTACCGCACTTTGTAATTGAGGGTTGGCGCGTTTCAGAATACGGGCTTCATGCAGCAGGTTATCCTTTTGCATCTGCTGTGCTTCAAGATATAAGCTCTGGGTCTGTGACCATGAGAGTTTGTCCTTCACTTTTTTGCGAAGTTCGTCAAAAGAGAGATGGCAAATATCGGTTAGATTAAAATCTGCTCCTAACGCTTGTTGATATTCGGGCTTGAGTGTGTTCATGCTTATTCCTTTTAAATATTGAGTCAATAAAACATTTATGCTGGCTTGCATATCGTGGAGATAAATAAGGTTATTTATCTCCATCCAAATAAAGGCAACACAGGTAACGTTTGATAGCGGTCTGAAATTAGGTTGAAAATAATGGTCAAATAAAAACACCATTTAACTATCAATTATTTCGTAACGTTATTATTTATTTAAATGGCTGTTGTGATGCAATAACAAAAATTATAATTACATCATAAGTAATATAATTAGTTAACAATAACCAAATGAAATAGTTGCATTTGTTACATATTGCATGCTACGAAAAAGAAGAGGGTTGATATTTTATAGTAGGTAATCGGACTCACGAGAAAAGGAAATATCTCTGTTATAACGAGCGCTAGACAGGTAAGAAAGCAGATGGTGAATGTGGTGAAAGGTTCAGGCCCCCGTTTAGGGGCCTGTTTTTAGTGTTTGATTAAGATGGTTACTGGCGGATGGTGTAGCGAATATGCAGAATAATATCGCTCAATGCCTGCAACATGGCTTGCTGTTTGCCAGTCGCATTCGGGAAATTGAGTGTTAATGTGCCGGTATCGTTAATCGCTATCCCTTCAAATGGCAGCAACTTACCATTGTTAAAATCCAACTGGAATTGACCACTGTCATTGATTCCATGAGAAATCGCCAGTGATTTACAGCTTTCAGCTAATCCGGTTTCACTTCCTCCGTAGGACAAAATGGCTTGTACATCTTGGTATGGTCCTAACAGGGCTGGCAGGGTGACACTGATCTGTTTAATACGTCGAATGTTGCCTACGCCGTTGCCTTCTGGATAGTCACTATGCAGTGACAGATCTGACAGTGAGATTTTGGCACTGAGTTGGTCGTTTTCTAATGTAACAGGGGGATGGTCAACGGGGTCAGTTGTACCACCTGCTAGCAGGGCAGAAATACATGTTGCCAAATTAAACGATTTTTCTGGCAGTGCTCCATAGAATTGCGTCAGTGAAATGGTTCGTTCTACTTCCAGAGCGCGTTGATCCCACCTCAAATAGGCATCTTCCATTTGTGCCAGATTCAGCATCAAGGTTTCACCAGCGAGTAGACCAGCATGTGTCCCTTGCCAGGCACCGGGTTTGATAAAGTTTGCGACGGTATCATTAGTTTCCCAACGATAAGCCATTTCGGCCATTAGGCAACGAGCTACGGCCAAATCGTAAAATTGGAAATAAATAGCCGCTAGCCGACCACGTAGCCAGTGGTACAACGTTTGATTACTGAATTTACGTTGCAGGAAAGTCAATTGTGCCTGAGTTTGTTCCTGCTGGGTTTTTAGGCTGGTTTTCTGCAACACTGCTGCTTCACGGCGTACTGCCAGCGATTGAAGTTGGGCATCGATTTGTTTTATCTCTGCTTCGGCATTGTTACACTGGATTTCCCACTCCTGATGGCGGCGGCGATAGGCTTCGGACTGGCTGATTTTATCCGCTTCGGTGTTCATCACACTGGCGGAGAATTCCATGACATTACCTGTCGCTTCGGCAATAGCCCCCCAACGGCTGCCGCCATCAGCGAAACCAAAAATGTTGGGTGCCAGATCAAGGGCAGCACCGGCCAGACGCGATGCTTGCAGGGCGGTGCTGAGGCCAGCAATGGAGGCATGCAATGCCATCACTCGGTTTTCACCCGCATTGATATTTTCATCGTATAGCTTTTTGTAGCTGTCAAAGCGTGATTGCGCCCCGGCTTTGGATTTTTCCAATACGATTTTTTCCGCATCCAACTCTTCGATGGTTTTGTCTTGTATGCTGAGATTGGTCAATATCAGTTCTGCGGCTTGATTCTGCAATAGCGTGTTTAAGGCTTCCGCATCCTGACGTTCGATAATATTTTGTAGCGTGGAACCGAACTGTGTTAGCTGACTCACCATACCGCGCGCGTTTTCCAGCATCTGTGGGAAACGCCACAGAGACATAAATGGTGTTGGTAACTTGCTTCCGCCTTGTGCGCTGGCAACAGTAGCGCTAAGCAACGCTTTTGGATCTGCCGGTGTAGCATAAATAGAAAGATGTAGCGGTTGACCGTCGATAGAGAGGTTGTTGCGCAGGTTATACAGCCGTTGTTCCAGTTTCTGCCAATAGTTTTGCATCACTTCGTTGACCTGTGGCAAGAAAAGATCTGTCGGGTTGCTGTGACGGCTAATATCACCTTGTCGCAAGGCGGTCATTGCCTGGGCGTGTTCCTCCTGTTTTTCCGTTCTGGCAGCATCACCTAAACTCGGTTTACACCACTCTGAACTGAACGATAGATGAGGTTTATCGCCTAACAGATGCAGTGCTTGCATATACCACATCTTGGCTTCGTTGAGTGTGTCCCGCTCTAACTGACGATAGGCGTAATCTCCACGCTCCAGCAACAGATCAAGGGTGCGCATAAAAGTAACGACTTTATAGTGCATTGGATCATATTGCGCGATAGCATCAGGATCGACGGAATTCAGTGGATCGTCGTTCCAACGGGTATCTTCTAATAATGGGCGGACATTCCAGCGGTAGTGCTGAATTTGACCATGTTCAATATAACCGGATGGGTTCCAGACATATTTTAGCCAACGGTTGGCTTCATCGAAGTTTTGCTCGTGTAGTAAACGTTGAGCAATCAGCATCGGGGCATAGTAGAATAGTTCCCAAAAATAGAGGCTATTAGCTCCGTTGAAATCCATTGGTTCCGTGTGCTCGGATAGAACAGAAACATTAGAAAAGCCTTGGTATTTTTTGACTGGTGATCGTTCGCCTCCATGCGTCATAGCTGAGTCATGAGCAGTATCATTAATGAGTACAAATTTTTGCTGAGTTTCGTTGAAATAGAAGAAAGCTGGTTCCCACCAATCTTGATAAAATTTTTGCTTGTATTGCACACCTATTCTGACGCCTTCCATAGTATAGAGGTCTTTTTTATAGGGGACAAATAGGGTAATGCTGGTTTCATTATCCGTTAGTGTTCCTTGGTAATATAACCTCATTGAATTATCGCCATTAATATTACCTATGTGAATTTTAAACCAGCGTTCATTGCCGTGTATGTTTTGGTCGTATTTAGGAAGAGTAAAATTAGCGAAAAACCCTGCCTTTAATTGGGGTTCGGATAGTTTCTGAGTTTCCATACTTAAAATAGTATCGATCCCAGACATGGCGCGACTGACTAATTTACGGGCAAACAAGGTATTAAGGCGAGTGCGATAGCCGCCTGACTGCATATACTGCGCTCCGTTTGTGTCGTGGTAAAGGGTCAGGATATTATGGTCACTTATTTCTATTGATGAAGAGACTTCATATCGGTTATTCACCTTAATAATACCGTTGACGCCAATATCGGTATCAAACTGGTTACGAATGTTAGGTATGTAATCTCCGAGATTGATATCTTCGGGTAATATATTTGAGGAGATATATAGCCCTTTTATGGGCGCATCTGTTGTGTATTTATCCAGTGCATCCTGTTTTTGATAAAATATGACTAACAACTTATTGTCTTGGTGATTTGCACAGTAGAACCCTGGTTGTTTTCTTATTAGCTCTGATTCTAATCGATCCAACTCCTTCTGAATATCCTGTTGGTTTAATTCCAGTTGTTTTTCCCTTACGCTTATCTCTGTCGTTGATTGCCCCTGTTCATTCAACTCTCTCTCCCATTGCGCCAGTTGTTTTTTCCGTTGTTCTATTAGCGGTGGCAATAGTTGTAATGATTTTAGTGGCGCTATAGGTTGTGGTGGACTTACTGGATTTAGTGGTGCGATTGGTTTTAGTCGCTCTACTTCTTCCTGCTGTTCTTTCAGTTTATCTTCTAATTGCTTTTGGTACTCTTGCAATTGGTCCAATAAATCTGATGTTTTCAAAACAGCGGATATTTTGTCATGTACTTCTAAGGTTATTGGTGTATTCCAGGTCCAGTCATAACGGATATGTGCTAGTTTTAGTTCATAATAATAACATTCGATGGTTTGATTATTATCTGTCTGTTTAGCAATTTTCTTTTGTTCCAGCCAGATCAGATACAGGCGAGATTGGAAAATTACCGGGCGGATAGTGTCTTTATAGGGATTTATTGGACAGTCAATTTTGTACCACTCACTCCAGGCGTTAGCAGGAAACTTACCGTCATTGAATTTATTGTGATCCACGCTACGCCAATAATATTGATTCACTTCTGTTTTATTGTGTCCGATAAAGTAGGTTAATCCCTGATTGCTATTGATGTCGTCATGATAGGCACTGACAATTTCCAGATTAGCCACCTGTTCGAACGACGTCAGATAAGACATAAAGGCGTCTTCTACCGTATCGGTATTTAATTGACTCTGGCTGATGGATTGCAGCAACGTATCCATCATTTTTGTTCGCCCGATACGTATTGTCGGATCGATGTAATTCTCAGGGTAGTAAATGAGCTTAGCAATGCTGGCCCAAGTGCTGTAGCGTTTATTGTATTTATCCCAATCGGTAAAGAATGGTCGGTTGGCAACCTGCGAAACTGCGTTTCCCTCCATGTTTTTCAGTGCCCGGCTAATATACAGTTGGATGCTGGCGATAGCTTCCGCAATTGGGGTGGTTTTGATGGCGGCGGAAACTTGATTATCAATCAATAAATACTGGTACAGATCATCACGGTTTTTAATTTTTGCCTCTGCGTTAGCGACCTTACGAGTGTAGTACGCGCTTAATGCAGTACTGCGAGATTCATCCAGAAAGGTGTGCAGGGTGTTGGCCTGTTGGGTATCGAGCCCGGCGGTTAATATGGCCGCTATTTTTTCCCATTGGCTATAGTCAGTGGAAGGTTCTATGTCTAATACTTGCGCCAATGTAGAAACATCTTGTGGAGAGATATTTAATTGACGCGCGATATTCACCCATTGTTGGATGGTGTCGAGAGATGCCCAGTTGGAGAAATTAACTTGTACATGAGTACTGGCTTGTTCCAGTAGATTTTTATCAAGACTCATGGCATCAGCCAACTGTTTGGTCTCTAATGTTCCCTTTTCAAATTCGGTCAGAACAGAAGAGGCTTTTTCACCCAAAGAGTTAACCCAGTCAGCAAAACGCGTCAGTTTTATCAGTGATAATGCATTGTGTGTTGACGTTGCTCCTGCGGTAAGACCAAAGTGTTGTGGTTTTGTGACAAACAGACGTAAGGTACTTTCGCTAAGGCCGATGGAATGATAAATCAGCGCTAGTTGTGCCAGGCATTGACAATATTGGACGGCTTGTTCTTCTGTCTCAGTAGTTGATTGTTCTGGGGTGTGTTGAGATTGCAACCATTTCCAGAATTTTTTTGCTGTCATTGCACCAGAGCCGGGTTTTAATTGATCTGCCCAAGTGAGCATATAGTAAGCGCTATTTTCAGATGGTAATTGCAGAGCGGCGGCGATATAGGGAGAGATCTTCAACAGAAGATTTGCCTCGTTTTCGCTGTTAAGGTCTTGCAAACCATTGTAGACAGCATCTAGCAGATTTTGGATTTCTGGCGTCAGGGTTTTGTTATAGTCGGTGGTGGTCATCATAAACAACAGGCACTTATTCCATTTCTGTGCATGCAACCACTGGGTAACGTTATAAAGTTTGTCAATCAGAACAGACAGATTATCATCACTGATCCCAGATAAACTGGTTGATCCTTCACCTATGGCAATTAGCAGTAAATTCAGCTCGTTAACAGTTAATTGATGGACATCTGCTAGTAATTTGGTCAGATAGAGATAAGAAATATTAGTTAAGTTATTGATTATTTTTCCATTTCCATTGTCACGATGAGTCATCTTGAGTAATTGATAAAGTGATATATCATCGACATTAAAAGCACGTTTAAGTACCTCTTTTTGCCGGCTATCAGCACTGTTTTGGCTTAAATCAATCTCTTCATCTGAAGCGTAGAAATCCCGGCTATTTAATGGTGGGGTATTAAATAAACGATTAAATTGATTGGGGCTAGGGCTATAGTAGTCTTCTGAAATTGGTGCATTGCACAGTATCAATGCAGTTTCAGCATCAATATTGTAACGTTGCATATAGTATTTAACGCGAAATATTTTCTTTAATATCTCTGTATTGATGTCTGGTATGTCATTCAGCTCATCGTATATAGTAGGGTTATATTCTAGGATGACTTCCATAGGTTGGGATATTGCGTGATAAGTTCTACTAGAGGCAATTTTTTTAAGGATTTCTGGTGCCATGTCTGTGGCTCGTGACACAAGAATAATCTTATTAAGCTTGAGGAGATAATATTGAGCGGGTTGTTGGCTGCCATATTTTGAATTCATTTCATTATGTATTCGTTCAATATTTCGTTGATTAATAGACTGATTAATTTCTTCATCAGTTAAGTTATAATAGATTTTTAGATATTCTAACGTTGCCATTAAAGAGGGCTGAATATCGTCAAAGTTTTTTTTATAGAGTCTTTTAATTTCCTCTTCGTCATCTGTAATTTTATCCGTTAGGATATTAAATAGTTCTGGAGAGATGGAAATATTAATCCCCAATAGGGAAGTTTGGTATTTCAGTTTAGCGATGGTTGTTTCTGGGGAGGTATTGAATTGCTCAAATACCGGAGCCTGTAACTGAATAACCTTACGTACATTTTCGTAAGCATCGTGATACGGTATCGAACCAGTAGGACGAAAGGTTGATAGCGCTTTCATCACATGAGTATGGCCTTGCTGTCCGGCCTGCGTCTGAATCCCTTCCAGCAACACTTTATTGGACAGAGAAAGTGTAGAAATTTCATCATCCATATTTTGCTGACTGAGTATCAGTGATTTTAGATCCGGGCGGCGTTTATCCAGATGATAAATGGAGCTTTCTGCGTGTAAATCCCGTGCCTGACGGTAAAGTTCAGTCAGATAAGCAGCGGGAGAGAACATGGAAGCAACTGCGTCGGGGGCGACATACTGGCTGGCACGGCCACCAAATTTACTGTTATAACCTTGTTGATCGGCATGAGGTGTGGTTAAAGCAAGATGTACCGCATTTTGTAATTGAGGATTAGCACGTTTGAGGATACTCGCTTCATGCAGTTGGTTAGCTTTTTGTTCCTGTTGTGTCATTTCAGGGCGTTCTGGCGTGACTGTGCTCATGTTTATTCCTTTTAAATGTTAAATAAGGTAGTGATGCTGCCTTGCGTATCATGGATACAATAAAAAAGTTATTGATATTCATTAAAATAAGGCAGCAAATATGACATCTGATAACGGGTTGAAATAGGCTGAAAGTAACGGGTAGATAAAACGGTATCATTCGGTCATTAACTATTTCATAACGTTATTATCTATTGTTTCTCTAAATGCCTGTGACAATGCAATAACAAAATTTATAATCACGTAAATAATAATTAAGTTTATTGATGATAAACTTATGAAATAATTGCTATTGTTTTGAATGGTGTTTTATGGAAAGTAAAGTGATTAATATTTTGTGATGAGCGAAGGGGATAATTAGAAAAGATATTTTTTCTTTTTGGTTATTATTTTAATAATTATCGCGACTATATATTAGTCTGTATAAATTAGTGATTTTTAATGAATGTAGTTATTATTTTTTAAAACTATTTTTAGCATGATAATATACCCAATTAATTTGAAAGTGCAGGATTCGAGTGGATTAGGTATATATACAAGAAACCTCCGGTAAAAAAAGGAATATTGTGATTTGGCTCAATATATAGATAATACTCATATACACATAGTTGTATTTATGTCATGTTGATATTGAATTTTTTTCACAATGGGGTTTTGGAGGAGCGTGATCAATTTAAAGAAAAAGCAATATTGCTAAATATGATTTAGCTATTGCAAAAACCAATGCGAGTGCAGCCAACAAAGAGGCAACTTGAAAGATAACGGGTATATACCCTATGGATTTCAAGATGCATCGCGACGGCAAAGGAGTGAATCCCCGGGAGCATAGATAACGATGTGACCGGGGTGAGCGAGTGCAGCCAACAAAGAAGCAACTTGAAAGATAACGGGTATACACACATATGAATATGAGATAACAAATGAATACTAACTGGATGAATGAAGAGGCTTCAAATTTATTCGATCAATATGATGATTATTTGGAGGACAGACTTGGGTACACGCCGTTGATTGAGAACCTTAAGGAGAGCTTGGGGCAAAACGTATCGGTTCTTGATTACGGTTGTGGTGGTGGGAAAGTGTCACGTCGGCTAATTGCTGGAGGCATAAAGACGGTAACGGGAGTAGATATTTCACAAACCATGGTGGACAAAGCTGCCAGCAATATCAATCGTGGCAATAGTTCTTATCATCAAATTACAACTGATGTCCTTAACTTCAATGATAATACTTTCGACGCAGCTATATGCTGTTACGTGTTCGTTACTAACAGTGAAAAGTCTGATCTTTTGAAAATCGCTAAGGAAGTTCACAGGACATTAAAACCTGGTGGTATTTTTTATGTATTGGATACTAATCCAGATTCTTGTGGGATTAAATTCAAATCTTTTATGAGTGGCGATCTAAATAAAAAATACAATGATGGAGAAATCAAGCCAGTGTATTTAGAGCTGTCAAATGGAACTATTTTTAAGATTTCAGATACGCATTGGCATAAAGATACATATTACCAAATCTTGAACGAGGCCGGGTTCAAAACTATTGAGCTTTTTGAACACAATGACGCGGATGCTTTAGAGGATACTGGAGATCTACGATGTTACCCACCTTTTGCCATGTTCAAAGCGACTAAATTCTAGATGCTCTATACCCTATGGATTTCAAGATGCATCGCGACGGCAAGGGAGCGAATCCCCGGGAGCATAGATAACTATGTGACCGGGGTGAGCGAGCGGTATTTTCTCCTTTGGCGAGGTTTTTTATTTTAGCTCAAGTCATATTTTTTGTTTTTCATTCATCATACTGTTTAGCCACGGCACGGTGACCGCCATGATGATCGCGACAATGAAGGTCGCAATCCCAATTTTGCCGAATACGCTGGTATAGATTGGCAATGTTTGCAATGGGTCAGTAATCCCTTTCGGTGCGGCGGTAAGGGCTGCGACATAGCCGCCGAGTAAGGAGGAAGTTGCTTGAGTTAAATACCACATTCCCAGAATAAAACCCATCAGGTACTGAGGAACAAGGGCTGCAATCATTGCCAGGCCCAATGCACTGATCATCAATTCACCGACACCTTGGAACAGATAAACCAGAACAATAAACCAAGGGGAGGTCAAACCTTGTTCATCTGCAAACCACAAACCGGCAGCGGCGGCAGTGAGGAAACCTAAAGAGCACAGGAACATACCAACAGCAAACTTAGCTGGCATTGTGAGGTCTTTACCTTTAGCGCCCCAGTGAGTGTATAAGGCGGCGAGTATCGGGCTGGCAACGACGATCCAGAATGGGTTAAGCGCTTGGAAACTGACCGGGTTAATGTCAAAACCAAGCAACTGGTGGTGAACGTTATGGATGGCAAAGAAATTGAGAGAAGTTGGCATCTGTGCATACAGGATGAAGAACACAATAGCTTGAAGCATCAAAATGAAAGCCACAAACATTTTGTTACGGCTAGCTTTATCCTGTTTTAATGCTTCACGGAAGAAGATAAACACCACGATAGCAGATAGGGTAATCAGCACAATATTGGCTATTTTCACGTTGTGCATCAGCCATGCACAGACGTAAACCATCACAACACTTCCTGCTAATACCAGGAATAGGTTTTTATAGTTGATTGGTTGATGGTCGGGTTCAGAACCAATATTACGTACTGTATTGCGACATAAAATATAGACTAACAAAGCAATAATCAGCCCAATACCACAAATATTGTAGGTAACGGCATAACTAAATTTTTCCGCAATAACAGGCGCGAGAGCGAGTGAGAACAGCGAGCCGAGGTTGATTGACATGTAAA
Organism: Photorhabdus sp. RW14-46; assembly: GCF_963887965.1. Taxonomy (NCBI): domain Bacteria; kingdom Pseudomonadati; phylum Pseudomonadota; class Gammaproteobacteria; order Enterobacterales; family Morganellaceae; genus Photorhabdus; species Photorhabdus sp. RW14-46. The sequence goes on from NZ_CAWPHH010000010.1 coordinate 48,046, forward strand.
ACAGCGTAAAAGCCCCATCCAGACGAGGATCTTTGGGGGGATAGCATTTAGACAGCAGGCTGGCCGGGTTGGCTTTGAACAGGCCGTTACCAACGGCGATCGTTCCCAATGCGTAGAAAATTAAATCAGGGTGTAGGATAGAAAGTCCAGTCATAAAATAGCCAATTGCCAGGACAATGGCACCCAACACAATGGTTCGTTTAGTTCCTAGTAAGTGGTCACCTACATAACCGCCAATCGAGATCAAACCATAAACCAGCGCGGCAAATGCACCGAAGGTAATAAACGCTTGTTCTTGGGAAAATCCCAATTTCTGTACAAAATAGACAGCAAGAACGCCTTGTACACCGTAGTAGCCGAATCGCTCCCAAAGCTCGACGAAGAAAATCATAAAGAACGGCTTGGGTTGTTGTAATAAACCGATGGATGCGGGTTTATTCATAGTTGATTGCCTCTGATGAGTCATTATTTATATGTTGGAATACATACGAAAATGCCTGATAGTTGACATTTTTATAACATGATGTATCGCTAACGTGGTGTTTTTTTGAACTTTGTCCAAATTATCATGAACTCGGTAGGTTATTATATGGTTAAAATGTGTTCTTGGTGGTTGATCACACTAATATAAAAATTAATATCAAATTTAGAACTATATTCATAAAGTGAATATTAAAAATGATCAGGAAAAAAGTTGAATATACCCTATGGATTTCAAGATGGATCGCGACGGCAAGGGAGTGAATCCCCGGGAGCATAGCAAACTATGTGACCGGGGTGAGCGAGTGCAGCCAACAAAGAGGCAACTTGAAAGATGACGGGTATAGATATATGCGTTGACAACAGAACACTATTCAGGCCCTGAATGGCCTGAATAGTGGAAGAACAATCACTGCCAGATGGAGAAGCAGTTAAACTGTAGCGGTTTCAATTTCCAACATAACTGGACGGAAATTACGCTTAAAATAGATGAGGCCGTGGCCTTGTTCGCTCACCGTGATATGTTTAATCTGAACCAGATACACGTTATGCGTTCCCACTTCTTGAACCTGTTCAATTTCACCTTCAAGGCTGGCGAGGGTGCCGGTTAACACCGGTTGACCTAATATTCCTTTCTGCCAGATATTCCAGCGAAAGCGCTCTTCCATGCTGACTCCGGTCATACCGGCAAAGTGACGTGCCATCAATTCTTGTTCGTGGTTTAAAATATTGACACACAGGCGGCCATTTTCCTGAAAAACGGTATTCATAGCACTGCTACGGTTAATGCATACCATCAGCGTGGGTGGCGTATCGGTGATTGAGCATACTGCGGTGGCCGTGATGCCGCAGCATCCGCCATGACCATCGGTGGTGACGATATTCACCGCTGCTGACAGACTCGCCATCGCATCTCTGAAACGCAGGCGATGTTCATTTTCTAAGGACATATTGGCCTCCTGCTACCGATTATTTCAGCAGCTTATCTAACTGGTTAATATCGTTATTGTTGTATAAATGTGGCCTCCGCCAGCCATGCTGATCATAATCAGCAAGGCAGCGATCAACCATATCCATCATTTTTTTCATATTGCCAGAGCCATGAGCATGACGCAGACATTGCATACGAATTTCATCCTGACTTCCGGCGTAGTTGATTTCGTACAACTCGTGACGGCCACCGAATTCACTACCAATGGCATCCCACATCAGTTTTAAAATCTTAATGCGCTCAACGTGATCGATTCCGTTGGAACCCCGAACATACCGGGCCAGATATTTATCAATTTCTGGATTATTCATATCACGTACACTAGATGGTAGATAAATTAGGCCGCTGGTGACGTTACTTTCAATAATATTCTTAATTTTAGTGTAAGCCGTTGGTGCCATAACGCGATAAGTTTGTATTGCTTGGGTATCCGGCATATAAGCGCCGCCTTTCCACGGTTTGGCTTCTGCCCACATCGCATCACTCAGCGACCAAAACAGGTTACGCCAGGCAACCACTTCACCCAGGTCAGCCTGAACACCACGGAATTCTATCACGCCGGTACATTCCAGGCTCCTTTGTAGCAGGGCAGTAATAAAATCCAGTTTCACTGCTAGTCGTACACAAGCCTGTAATGGGAACAGATTGGCGAAACCTGCTTGAACTGCCCAGTTGCGTGAGCGGTCAAAATCACGGTAAATCAGGACATTTTCCCAAGGAATAAGGACCTTATCCATCACCAGAATCGCATCGTTTTCATCGAAACGGCTGGATAAGGGATAATCGAATGGGGAACCTGTTACACCTGCTACCAATTCATAGGAGCCGCGGGAGATCAGTTTCATGCCTTCCGCATCCATTGGCGTGACAAACATCAAAGCGAAATCAGGGTTATCTCCCATTATTTGTGCGGAGCCAAAACCAATAAAGTTATAGTGAGTCAGTGCTGAGTTAGTTGCTACCACTTTTGCGCCGCTGACGATGATACCGGCATCAGTCTCTTTTTCTAGCTTAATATAGACATCGCGTGTCTGATCGATGGGTTTATGGCGATCGATGGGGGGATTGATAATGGCATGGTTAAAGTAAACGCCTGTTTCCTGAATACGTTTGTACCAGACACGGGCGTTATCAGCGAACTGGCCATAATATTCAGGGAATGCGCCGAGTGCGTTACCGAAGGCCGCTTTATAGTCAGGTGTACGGCCCATCCAGCCATAGGTTTGACGTGACCACTCAGCAATCGCATCACGTTGTTGGCGCAGATCATCCGCACTGGTAGCAAAGCGGAAGAATTTGTGAGTATACCCGCCACTGCCGGTATCGGTATTCCAGCACAGGGTATCATGGGTTTCCGGGGCGTGCAGGGCATCGTACAACTGACCAATTGAAGCAGCAGAATTGCGGAATGCGGGATGTGTAGTGACATCTTTTACGCGTTCGCCATAAATGTAAATTTCGCGGCCATCCTGAAGGCTTTTCAAGTACTCTTCACCGGTGAAAGGACGTTTTTTGTCGGCGCGAAAATCTTCTGGTTTCATATCTACCTCACAGTCGTCATAAAAAGCGCCTGTCTTGATATAATATAATCAATATTGGCACGGAAATGTTAATTTAGTGTTTGTTTTGTGTTTCTTAATTGAATCCTCAGAACGGCTTTTCTTGAATAGATTTTTGGAAGGTTCGCTGGTACTTTTCGTTGGGAAATGGTGATTTGTGACTAAAGTGTGATCTAGGCGATGTTTTTGTGGCTAAGAGGCATCTATTTCTTATCGAGTTTGGTGACCGTTTGGACGGTCACCATTAGTGAGATGAGAATAATTGAACGGGATTATGTTTAGACTCAAAAGCTTTTATATTATTTAGTTACGTAGGTTGTTTCTATATTTAGCAATACTATTACGAACATCTTCACGATATTTTTTATATTCAGATTTATTTGAAATGTAATCCATTTCGTATGGTGATAATCCTTCACTTTCTAAATGTCCTATTAATAACGGTGATGCTTTTTTCTGTAATTCATCCCATTCTCCTCTGGCTTGATTTAAAAAACTATTCTCGTTGTAAGTCTCTGTTATTAATACAGGTTCTGGTGTGGTTTTAACTTTTACTCCATCAATCTTTTTCATAACCGTTGTCCGCGATTTTATTAACTTCCACGCATCATCAGGAGTATTTTTTTCTTTCAAGCTCTTATATTCAGAATATTCAGGTTCTGTAGTTTTTTCAGCCTGATATTCAGCGATAATTTGTGATTTATCAACTTTTCCGTAAACAAGTCCCTCCTGAGATCCTTTAGCAAAGTTAATTGCTGGGTGTTTATTAGGATCAAGATTTATTTCGCTATGAGATGAAGTAGCTTGTTCCTGAAGCATTCTAATCTGATCGCTTTTATTTGTTAGATCAAAAGATCGGTTATTTTTCTTTATTCGGAATTTAACAACTCTACCGCTACCACTTGAGGCTGCCCAGCTTGCTGCAACTTTCAAAGAACGACTATAGGAGATCCAACTGGATTTGACCTTTGCACTTGTCCCTGCTCTAACATGAGCATAAGCAGAAATATTTAGATTTGCTCCTTCTGGAGGACGAAGGCCATGTATAGAGGGATGCTCATCAGATCTCAAGGCACGATAACCAATGCTACTGTCTTCGCTTTCTGATTCCCCCTCTGAATCAGGATGACGGGGTCTCACTCGTGGAGGCGCCAAACCATCATTATCATATAAAGTAATTGGATTATTTCTCACCATCCGGTACAGATTCAGACCATCCACAGTTCCCGCCGGATCGGCGCTTAACCACCTGCCTACCCACGGCTGATAATAGCGATAGCCGTAATAATATAGCCCGGTCGCATCTCGTTCTTTACCTGAATAATGGAGAGTTTTATAGCTGGCTTCTATTTGGTTTCTTGCTGCCCATAATGAAGTACCGCCAAATGGATAATACTCTTCCTGACTGATAATTTGTCCTTCGTTATCCAGTTCAAGTTGACTGGAACCAATCAAATTATCATAGCTATAACGGAGCTGATTATTGCTGATACCGGCTGGTGGTGTAGTTGCCCAGTGCAGAACCCGTACTTGTGCGTGACCTGCTGCTCCCACGGTAATAACATGCAGATCTTCTGATGTAGTTGTGCCATTTTGCGTTGTACGTAGTTCTAATCCGGGAAGATAAGTCACTCGTTGTTGTTGTGTGCTGTTACCGGTCTGCTGTTCATTGACTTTTAACCGTCTCATGCCGTCGTTGCCGTAGCGATACCATTCTCGATCACTGGCATTCTCCCGGTTTACCGGCGTTACTTGTTGCAGTTCCCCCCGTGCATTCCAGCTCAGATCTTGTCCCGGTAGTAGTTTTTTCTGATGGCCGCCAGCATCGAACAATGTATCTACCTGTGTCGGATCAGTCGTCAGTGAATTCAGCGCTGCGTGGTTACTGCGATTCGAGACTGTGATATCCGTGGTGTAGTTATTTTGGCTAGCGGGTGAACTGTGCCGAATTTGAGCCAGATTGCCACCACGGTCGTAATCATAAGTGCGGGTATAGTTGGTATACGTGTTGTTATCAGTAGGAAGAGGGATCGGAGAAGGACGCTGGTTGCTTTGCTGGCCGATATTAGCCATCTCTCGTCCTGTTGCACTAATAAGCTGATACAGGGAATCGTAAGTATAGACATTCTCCGGCACCACTTTCTGATTGCGCCAGAAGCGAGTGGCTTCTGCATCATTACGAATACTGATAATGTTCCCGACCGGATCATGTTCATAGCGTAGATCTTGTAACACCTTGTTATCTGATTGACGGCGAGTGGTGGTACCGATCAATCGTAGGGTTTCCGGTTCATAGCTGTATTCAGTGATAGCGCCATTACCGTGTTCTTCACGCAGTTTCTGGCCTGCGGCGGAATAGGTCAGGGATTTGATAATGACTTGCTCACTTTGGTTTTTCAATGTCAGCCAGCTACCTTTTAACTGACCTGCTACATTGTAAGCCAGACGCTGTATGTTGCTTTTTGCATCGGTTTGGGTTAGCAAAGCGCCAGTAGCATCAAAGGTGCTTTGTGTTGTATAAATTTCGCTGCTGAGTTTGGTCTGCCAGAGGGGGTCATTGTTACCTGTCCAGTCTGCTTGCTGACCATCGGCCAATAACTGACGAGATTGAGATAAGATATTTTCTGTCAATGACAGGCTTTTCAGTTGCGTCACTCCTGCTGTGTCGTAGTGGCGTACGTACTGGCCGGCAAGGTTATGATCTTTCTCCGTTTGTGTATTACCTGCCCAAATAAAATGCTCAGTAACGAGGGGTATCTTTTCTCCGGCAGCTTGTTCACTTACGGACAATAGACGGCCGGGCAGGGTGTTAGCTTCATATTGTCGGGTCTGAATGGCATTGGTTGCGTTTACAATCAATACTTGACGGCCTTCAATATCATTAAGGGCGACGGTACGGCCGGCATCGGCACTTTCTGTTCGCAAAGTATCGCCGGTGAGATTGTGTTGCCAGAGAAAATTGGGATTTATTGAGTTGTCGAGCTGTTTGGCGTCATATAGACGTGGGTCAATGCTTTGACTCAAGTGTCCTCGGACATCATATTGGTGGCGGGTAATACGAGTATCCGTATCCCCTCCCGCGACAGAGCGGTGAAAGTCGATGTTACGAATGGTCAGGCCACGGTTATCGTAGACGCTAATCGTGGGCGTATGTTGATAAAGTTTTGGATCAATGTTTTTCATGATTTACCTCTTGGTTGTATTGAGGATTTTGGTTGTTGCAGTTTGGCCTGCGTTCAACCGAATGGGCACTTGGGCATATTCTTTTCCAGAAAATAGCGATGAGTCCTGTTATCAATATGCCAGCCCATACTAATTAATAATACATCCTGAATATTGATCTAAAGTCAATTGAAAATATGGGGCATCTTTCATTTTCTGGTTTCTTTTTCATGTATCCAAATATTGGTTATTGGTAAATTCAGCTCAATATTTACTTGTTTTAAATGTTATTTCCCTCCGGCGAGGTCAATAAAATTTCCGGTTACATATGAGGCTTCATCCGACAGCAACCAGACGATAGCCTGTGCCACTTCTTTCGGTTGTCCACCGCGTTTCATTGGTAAGGAATTTTTCACCCGATCAACTCGATTTGGTTCGCCGCCATCAGCGTGCATATCGGTATAGATGAATCCAGGACGAACGGCATTGACCCGAATTCCCTGATCTGCCACTTCCAGAGACAGGCCAATAGTCAAAGTATCGATCGCTCCTTTTGATGCGGCATAATCTATATATTCGTGCGGTGATCCCAGTCGAGATGCTGCGGATGAAACATTGACAATTGATCCACCGTGACCACCATGCCGGAAGGACATTCTTTTAACCGCTTCCCGTGCACAGAGAAAACTGCCTATGACATTGGTGGCAAAAATATCATGCAAGCGATGAGCGGTTAATTGTTCAATCGATGCTTGTGGTTTAAGTATTCCGGCGTTATTTACCAAACCTGTGATGCATCCGAGTTCGGTATCAATTCTTTGGAAGAGTTCTACAACTTGTTTTTCATCAGCGACATCGACCTGAATGGCGATAGCTTTACCGCCGATATTATGGATGATTTCTATGACTTCCTGAGCTTGCTCTTGATTGGAGTGGTAGCCAATGCAAATGTGGTGTCCTTTCTCTGCCAGATAAAAAGCTGTTGCGCGACCAATGCCACGTGATCCGCCGGTAATTAATGTAATTTTTTGCATAATATTCTCATGTAAAGTTTTATATTAAGAAATTAAATATCAAACAAACCAGTATTATTAAAGAAAAACTGAATGAAAAGCAAATTTTTGCATATGGCATGGGGATATTTATAATGTTTTCATTGTTATTTTTATAATTATTTTTAGTCAGAGGTTAAAATATCTTTAATAACATCATATTTTTTTGTTTTCATTGAGGGTGAAATGAATTTTTTTGTGTGTGATTAATGTTTTTGAAGTTTGGTTAATAAATGACGCCTTTAAAGTATAATATATAATTAATTACATTCAAAAGCGTTTTTTATTTGAATATTTTATGGATTAAAGGTTGATTTATTTATCCTTTTTATGGTGTTTGTTTATATATACCCTATGGATTTCAAGATGCATCGCGGCGGCAAGGGAGCGAATCCCCGGGAGCATAGATAACTATGTGACCGGGGTGAGTGAGTGCAGCCAACAAAGAAGCAACTTGAAAGATGACGGGTATAACTTTGCATTATTTTTGATGACTGATTCAGATGTTCTAATACGGCGGAAATAGTTTCCAATAACTTAGGGTCAGCATTATTATCATGATGGTTGCTAAAACACCTTTTATATTGTTAGCGCCACGGATAAGATGATTAATATTTTCCAATAACATTAGCGGTGCAATATTAATATAATTTCCTTGCAGCTCATTGAATATTTTTTGAAATGATTCAAAATCATTCCTATCAATAGCATTTGTCAGCTTATCTATGTACTGCAATTGTTCTCTCATTTCCATTATATTTAACCTCTTTATTTCTTCATTTAAGAATAATTTAATTACTCATCTTGTTCAGTCTGCTCGTTTAAATAATCTTGTGACTTGTTTGACACATGCTTTAAAAACTCAAGTGCTGTCATACCCCACCCTTCGGGGAGAACGTCAGCATCATGGTAATGATAATCAAATGTGCTCTCTACATCTTCAGAAGAGTCAATAAGATCGTTGATTTCTTCTATTAACCCTTTTCTCATTCCTTGAGATGCATCATTAAGAAAATCATTGATAACATCATCAAGCTCGGGACCTGATATTATATCGAAGTCCTGATTAAAGTAAGCATGCATTAAAATATCTAGAAATGGATATTGTCCGGTCATTAAATTAGCCCTTTGGAAATGCTGTTAATATATAAAATGGTTTACCATTGTATTCAGAATACCTTAGAACAACCCTGACTTTATATAACTTTTCTACATATTTAGATCCTTTAGTAACACCAAAACCAATAGAGGTACTTGAAATGTATTCAATAGGTGCAGTGGTTCCTTCTCCGGATGATGGGATACGTGTTGTTCCCTTGTCATTAAATGTTGAAGCGAGTAAATAAAAATTTCATTCTCATGACCGTGCTGGTAATTATTTCCTATGGAGTTTAAGGAGCCGCAGCCAGCGGAGATTAGCCCCTGTTTTTTGCCTTTCAATGTTAAGTAAATGATATTTGCCATACTGGTTGTTCCTCTAATGTGCTTTTTTTATCCTGCTGTAGGGTGTGTGCAAAAAGCAATCAAAAATTTATAAATTTAAGATAATTTACATTTGTAAGAGGAATAATTTGATAAAACCAAAATGCTTAGAAATAGGGTATCAAAGTATTAAGAGCAACGTAAAAATCTGAACTGTTAAGGTATCGTATTAGTAATAATCGCATAGCGTGAGTTGACATTCAGGTAACACCCAGTGGCCGCTACCCGAATAATTTGAAACTATCCTAAACGCATACGATTAATCTGATAAAAAATCGCCACATCCAGTATCCTAGCAAAGCAAATGTAATGACATTAAGAGAAAGTGATTTGAATCTTTTCTTCACGGTTGCATAAATTAAGGGGGACATAATCAGTAAACATGTTGGAGCAAATACATCACGATTATCATCTATCAGCTCTCTGTAAACAGTACAGAGATTATCTATATCCTGACCACCGATATAATGCTCTTCTTCTAAGTATGACATCATATATATAAATAACGCACAAAAGATAGCATAAGTGATATTTAAAACTATAGCTGATTTGCTCATTCTGAAATTCTCATGATTATATGAAGTCTATGACATCAAAAGGTGGGAACCCGAATTTACCTGCCATATAGTAAGGATTTTGCATATGCTGTGTTTCCTTTTCTTAAATAAATTTATACCCGTTATCCTTCAAGTTGCCTCTTTGTTGGCTGCACTCGCTCACCCCGGTCACATAGTTATCTATGCTCCCGGGGATTCACTCCCTTGCCGCCGCGATGCATCTTGAAATCCATAGGGTATATTTTTATCGGCACTCCGGTTGCCATCATTTATCCTTCAAAAGTTCCAGTGAGTTACAGAGTCTCAGTATATTCAGAATTTTAATTCTTGGAAGAGATTTTGTAATAAAACTGAGTCAGTTTAGCACGAATTAATAGCACGAGGTTTGCTGAACAGGCAGAATAAAATGCCGGGCTTGGTATAATTAGCAGGGATATTTATTTTTCGTGAATATTTCTTTCTCGCCAATAACTAGGTGAGCAGCCAACTAATCGATTAAAGAAGCGGGCAAAATAGGCGGGATCTTTAAATCCAAGCTGATAAGCAACTTCAAATACTGGGCAATCACTGAATAATAATAGCCGTTTGGCTTCACGCAGTTGACGATCGAAGATGAGTCGTTTTGGTGGACGATTGGTAAACCGACGGCACATATCTTTTAACCGCGATTCTGTAATATCTAACTTATGAGCATATTCCGGTACGGAAAGATGATGATGATAATGATTGTCTATTAATTGATTAAAGCGCTGAAACAATTTAATTTCTCCTCGCACGCCATTAACCGGGTGATCATCAAGAGGAATATTGCGTAATAACTGGGTAAATATGGCTTGTGCTAAAAATGTCAGCGATTGCTCTCGACCAATAAAGTTATTCGATGATTCGCGGGCGATTAACGCCCAATAGTGATTAAAAGCGGCCAATTCTTCCGGTTTATCGACGACGGATAAGCAAATAGCCGGAATATCAAGAATATCTTTATTAGCTGGATAGAGTGATTCCAATAACGGTAATATCAGATCTTGCCGTACGGTAAGGACATATCCGTCACTGTCATCTTGAGTGAAAAAAGCGTGAGGAACGGAGGGCGGTGTCAGGATAAACAGCGGTGCCTGTACAGAATAGTGTTGAGCATCTAACTGTAATTCAATATGGCCGGTGATCAAAAAATGAAGTTGGAAGAAACCATCGTGACGATGAGCTTGCATATTACGACCAAAAAATGCTGCCATCCGACCAAAGGTTTGATAGTGCACATCATCAGTGCCTTGGGTTTCATCATAATCCTTGCTGATATCAATATTGGCAATGATAGGCTCAGTCATGATGGTTTTTCCTTTTTATTGAAAATTACGGCGCTGTTCTCTGTCTGGCGTGTTTCATTGGGATCAACCAGATAATGGCTGCGCCAACGACCAGCAATCCGGCAACGAAATAGAGCCCGGTATTAAAGCTTCCTGTCTGATCTTTCAGCCAGCCGATTAATAACGGGCTGAGTGCTGAACCTATGTTGCCTGTAGCGCTAATAACCGCAATGCCGATCGCTCTTGCACGTAAACTGATAGCTTGATCCGGCGTTGTCCAGAAGACCGCCATTGCGGTAAATGAACCGGTTGAAGCCATAATAATCCCAATGAGCTGAATGACACTGTGGTTGGTCAATGAGGTCAATATCCAGCCCACGGCGGCGAACAGATAGGGTAGAGCTGTATGCATTTTACGTTCTTGTAACCGGTCTGAACGGCGACTCCAGTAAATCATGCCGATGATGGTACAAAACTGAGGAATAGCGGTCAGGATGCCGATCATGATGTTACTGCTGCCCTGATTGAAGCTTTGCACAATCTGTGGCGTCCAGAAATTAATCGCACTCAAGGTATTGGTTAAACAGAAGTAAGCCAGGGTATACATCAGCATGATCGGCGCGAAAATTTCACGCCATATACTGGGTTTTTGCATTGCTTGATGAGTTGATGAGCTTGCTGGTTGAACCAGAGCGGGCTGGTCGTTATCCATCATCTCTTGTAAGCATTTTTTGTCCTCATCTGTCAGCCACTTAGCGCGTTTGGGTGAATCATCAAGATAGAACCAAACGACAATTCCCAGTAGTACCGAAGGAAAACCTTCCAGCAGGAATAACCATTGCCAGCCGTGAAGGTTCATGAGGCCATCCATTTCCAGAATATAACCGGAAGCCAGAGAACCAAACGCCATCGTCACCGGCATTGCCACCATAAACAGTGCGTTGGCACGGGCGCGATAGTAAGCCGGGAACCAGTAAGTCAGATATAACAGGATGCCCGGCACGAAACCTGCTTCGGCGATACCGACCAGCATCCGCAAGATATACAGACTGGTTGGTCCGGTAGCGAACATGGTGGCAGTGGAGGAGATCCCCCAGAGCACCATAATCGTGGCTATCCAGCGTCGCGCTCCGACAATGCTTAGCATAATGTTGCTAGGAATACCGAAAATGACATAAGTGACATAGAACAGCGTTGCCGCCAGACCGAACATGGTTGCGTTCAGTCCAAGATCTTTACCCATTGTCAGGCCGGCAAACCCGATATTAATTCGATCCAGAAACGAAAATACAAATAAGACGAACAGGAAAATAATCAGGCGACGGAATAGCTTATTAATGACGGATTGCTGTTGTGCCGTCAGCGGTTTATGTTGACCAACCGGAAGATCCGGCTGTTGCACAACAGTTGATGAATCGCTCATTATCATTTTCCTTACTTACTGTTTTATGTGTATTACGTTGTCTAGGAAATTAAATGCTTGTTGAGTAAATCAATTATTAAATTGTGGTTGCTAAGATTAATAAACACCGGATAAAGGTGCTACTGGCGGCTCTTTATCCGCGATAAATCGTGCTGCCAGCGCTTCCGCTGTCCGAGCCAATAAAGTTGTATCAATACCCACAGCAACGAATAGAGCACCGAGTTTCAGGTAGTGCTCGGCAACATTGGGTGCGGACATCAGAATGCCCGGCGCTTTACCCGCCGCTTTGATTTGAGCGATGGCTTGCTCAATTGCGTCTTTCACTTCAGGATGTTGCGGATTATTGGTAAAGCCCATATCGGAACTGAGATCCGCCGGACCGATAAAGACACCATCCACACCGTCTACTTTGAGGATCTCCGGCAGGTTACGGAGTGCTTCACGGGTTTCTACCTGAACCAGAACGCAGATTTCATCGTTGGCACGATGCAGATAATCAGGAATTCTGTTCCAGTGGGAAGCTCTTGCCAGAGCGCTACCTACACCACGGATACCCGCCGGTGGATAACGGGTTGCCCGAACCGCTTCGTAAGCCTGTTCGGCGTTTTGTATCATGGGGATTAATAACGTTTGGGCACCGATATCCAGTAGTTGTTTAATGATGACCAAATCATTCCAGGGCGGACGCACAATGGGATGACTTGGATAAGGGGCGATAGCTTGCAACTGGCTTAGAATCGTCTGAATATCGTTCGGTGCATGTTCGCCATCAATAAGTAGCCAGTCGAAACCGGCTCCGGCCACTAATTCAGCACTGTAGGGGTTACAAAGCCCCAACCATAGACCGATTTGTGGCTGGCCTGCTTTTAATGCCTGTTTAAATTTATTGGTTAACCGATCCATATTTTTCCTCGTTAAACAAAACGGCAACTGATAGCACCGAGGGGGCCATAATCCACATGGAAGGTATCCCCTTTATTGGCTGGAACCGGGCGGGTAAAAGAGCCGCTGAGAATGATTTGTCCTGCTTCAAGCTGAACACCATGTGGGGCCAGTTTGTTTGCCAACCATGCGACACCGTTAGCTGGATGATTAAGTACCGCAGCCGCGACACCGGATTCTTCAATCACGCCATTGCGATAGAGCAGGGCGCTGATCCAGCGCAGATCAAACTGATCGGGCTTAATCGGACGGCCGCCCATAATGACGCCGCCGTTGGCGGCATTGTCAGAAATCGTATCGAACACTTTGCGTGGTCGCTTAGTTTCCGGATCGATGTTATGGCAACGGGCGTCGATCAATTCCAACGCTGGAATGATGTAATCGGTCGCGTTGTAAACATCAAACAGTGTGCAGTTCGGGCCACACAAAGGTTTTGCCAGAATGAATGCTAGCTCGACCTCAATACGGGGCACAATAAAGCGATCACATGGAATATCACTGCCATCAGGGAAAAACATATCGTCCAGCAAAGCGCCATAATCTGGCTCACTGATTTGTGAGCTGGCTTGCATGGCTTTTGAGGTCAGGCCAATTTTATGGCCTTTGAGTACCCGACCTTCGGCAATTTTCAACTCCACCCAGTGACGCTGAATAGCATAAGCATCATCGATGGTGATTTCAGGGTAATCCAATGAGATCTGGCGTATTTGTTCACGGCTTTTTTCTGCCTGATGCAGACGATGTGCAACCTGTGATACGACTTCTTTCTGTAACATGCGGTTAAACTCCTGTGTCTTCTATGCCACCAAAGCAGAGATATTTCACTTCCAGATAATCTTCGATACCGTAACGAGAACCTTCACGTCCCAGGCCCGATTGTTTAATGCCGCCGAATGGGGCGGCTTCATTAGAGATTAAACCTTCATTGATCCCGACCATACCGCTTTCCAGCGCTTCTGCCACACGGTAGATCCGGCCGATATCGCGGGAATAAAAATAAGCGGCCAGACCAAATTCAGTCTCATTTGCCAGATGGATGGCTTCTGCTTCATCACGGAATTTGAACAGGGGAGCAATAGGGCCGAATGTTTCTTCTTGGGAGATAAGCATGGATTTATTGACATCAGCCAGTACGGTAGGTTCGAAGAATAGACCGCCCAGAGCGTGTGGTTTACCCCCGGCCAATATGCGTGCACCGTGGGAAATGGCGTCACTGATGTGTTCCTCGACTTTATCGACGGCGGCTTGATTGATCAGGGGGCCTTGTTGTGATTTAGCGTCGCTAGCCGGGCCAACCTGCAACTGATTAACGGCTTGTGCCAGACGTTCGGCGAAGGTGTCATAAATGGTTTCCTGTACCAAAATTCGGTTAGCGCAAACACAGGTTTGACCGCTGTTGCGGAATTTAGCTATCAATGCTCCCTGTACAGCGGCATCAATATTAGCATCATCAAAAACGATAAATGGCGCATTGCCACCCAATTCCAATGATAGCTTTTTCACGGTGTCGGCACTTTGTGCCATCAAGAGCTTACCGACACGGGTTGAGCCAGTAAAAGAGAGTTTGCGAACAATCGGGCTTTGGGTCATAGCTCCGCCGATGGCTTTCGCATCGATGCCGGTCACCACATTGAATACGCCAGCGGGAATACCGGCTTGTTCCGCTAGCGCAGCCAGAGCCAGAGCGGAAAGTGGGGTTTCCGAGGCGGGTTTTAGGATCACCGTGCAGCCTGCTGCCAGAGCAGGGCCAACCTTGCGGGTGATCATGGCATTGGGGAAGTTCCACGGTGTGATGGCCGCCACAACGCCAATAGGTTGTTTGATCGTGACAATCCGGCGACCAGGCAATGGGCTTGGAATGGTTTCACCGTAGGTGCGTTTACCCTCTTCCGCAAACCACTCGATGAAGCTGGCACCATAAGCGATTTCGCCCATCGCTTCTGTCTGTGACTTCCCTTGCTCCCGGCTCAACAATTCAGCCAGTGCCGGTTGATTTGCCATCATTAACTGAAACCAACGTTGCAGAATTTGGCTGCGTTGTTTGGCTGTCATGGCTCTCCAGGCTGGTAGGGCTTGTTGAGCGGCTGCAATTGCGCGTTCTGTTTCGGCCGCACCCATATTACTGACGTGGGCAATCACTTCACCATTTGCTGGGTTAGTCACCTTAAAAGTTGCTTGATTGTCGGCATCAACCCACTGCCCGTTGATATAAGCTTGTTGACGCAGTAATTCGGTATTTACATTATTTGTCATGATTTTTTTCTCCTAAAGACACTTGTGTGAGGGGTTTTCGCCGGTAGAAAGTGGCTAGCTGCTGGCATAACCAACTCAATCCAGCACAAACAGTCATTACAAGGGCCATAGCAAAAGGGGTTTCATCTTGTAGTAAAGAGACGGCAACACTGGCGAATGCCGCCATAGCAAATTGTGCGGAAATAGCGAGCGCACTGGCGCTGCCGGCAAGTTGACCGCGATGTTGAAGTAATAAAGAGAGGCTGTTAGTACCAATGGCATTAACCAGCGAGATAAACAGTACGACCAAAATGACGATCACCGTCAGACTTTGCTGATAAAAGATAACCAATAAGATGCCAAACAGTAATTGAGCACTGGTTTGGATAAATAACAGACGGGAAACATCGTAGACTTTTAGTAAACGGACATTGAGCAGCACTACTGCCATCATGCCTAGCGCATTACAGGCGAACAGTAAGCCGTAGTAATTCGCCGGAACCTGAAAATAGTTGATATAGACGAAAGGGGAACCACTGATAAATGCGAACATGGCGGCACAAGTGAATGCCAATGTGCCGATAGTTGCCATAGCTTCACCGTCAGTCAGTAACTTGCCGTAATTTTTAAACGCGGTGATAAGTTTTCCGCCGTTATGCTGGGCGGGTAGCGTTTCTGGCAAGAAAAATAGTAATAATATTCCACTGATACAACCGAACAGGCCCAATAGCGTAAATATGGCCTGCCAATTGAAATAAGTTAACAGTAAGCCACCCAGTAATGGCGCGATAAGCGGCGCTATCATGGTCACCAAAGTCATGAGTGATAGCACGCGTGGTAATTCCTGCGGGCCGTAGATATCACGGGCGATCGCTCGGCCCATGACCACCGCGGCACCGCTGCCAAATGCCTGTAATGCGCGCAGTAAAATCAGTTGTTCAACTTGTGTCGCCAAGGTACACAACGCACTGGCAACGACGAATAATGCGATACCGCTGAGCAGCAGTTTTCTGCGTCCTAAATGGTCGCTCAGTGGGCCGTATAACAGCATGCCAATACAGAAACCGGCGAAAAATGCGCCTAAAGTATGTTGCATCTGCCCTTGTGTTGCCTGTAATTGCCTTGCCATTTCTGGCAAGGCTGGCAGGTACATATCAATCGACAGCGGCCCGAAGGCCACTAGCGCACCTAATAAAGGGATTAACCAACGAGGAGGATGCTGATGAAAGGGCTTCGGCATCACTACTCCTTACGAAACAAGGCGTGGACGTTGTTTTGTTTGTAGTTCAATACCGGGTCTAATTCTTCCATCGTAAAAGAGAGGGCAAGGTAACGTTGTGCCATCAGCGAGGCAAAATGTTGTTTGATCAGAGGAAACAGTATCTCACCAACCTGTTGACGGCTTTCAAGGCTGCGTCCTGCACCGATTTTTAGTGTCATATGGACAAAGGCGTAATCATGTTGACCATCGGCCATTTGCCAAGTATCCAGCCAGATGGCACGGCTGCGTATGCCGCCTAATGGAAAAATGCCGGTATCTGCCAGCGCCTGATGCACTTTGGCAAACAACTCCGGCAAATTGGCTTGTTCGCGGATATTTTCCGTACATTCAGCATAAAAATGTGGCATAGGTTGCTCCTAATCAGGGGATCGCGGGTTTATCGGTGATGTAATCAGGTAGTGGAAATACGGCGTTGACTTGTCCGGTGCCGGAACTGGCAAACAGTTCAGTCAGAAATTCCACTTTACCGTCATATTTATCCCAACCGAGTAGACCTAATAACATCACCGTGTCGTGCATATTGCCTTCGCCATAACAATAATCTGCATATTCCGGCAGCATCTTGCAGAACTCTTTGAATTTGCCCTCTTTCCAAAGTTGAACCACCCGATGATCCATCTGTTCATCAAATTCTCGGGTGTAGCTATTCATGCCCTCTTCGGCGCGTTGATCATCAATAAAACGGTGAGAAAGGGAACCGCTGGCGAATACCGCAACGGTGCCATCATATTTCTCAATCGCTGTCAGAATTGCCTCTCCAAGACGACGGCTATCTTCAAAAGCATGGACAGTGCAGAATGCGGAGACTGAGATAACTTTAAAATGTCGGTCACTGTTCATGTAACGCATCGGTACCAGCGTGCCGTACTCCAGTTTCAGGCTTGGGATTTCATGCGCCTGAGCACGCACGCCGACATTGCGTGCCTCTTCTGCGATCATTTGTCCCAATTCAGGGTTACCGTCATATTCATAACTCATATCCCGGATGAAGTGGGGTAATTCATTACTGGTGTAAATGCCGGAGAAATGGTCGGCACAATTGATGTGATAGGCACTATTCACCAGCCAGTGCGTATCAAACACAATAATGGTATCGACACCCATTTCGCGACAACGGCGACTGATCTCTTTGTGACCATCAATAGCTCCCTGACGGCAACCGTGATGCTTCCCCGGTAGTTCAGACAGATACATGGATGGCACATGTGTAATTTTGGCTGCTAACGCTAACTTACCCATAAAATCCTCATTTGATATCAGGACGGCGAACCGGAATTCGCCGTGGTTAACGCTGACGGAACGGTTATACCCCCCAACGTGGGATTGGATGATCCCCCATCGAGATACAGACGTTTTTCATCTCAGCAAACACTTCAAAACTGTATTCACCGCCTTCACGGCCGGTGCCGGAGGCTTTCACGCCGCCGAATGGTTGACGCAGGTCACGGACGTTCTGGGTGTTGACAAATACCATGCCGGCTTCAATATTGCGGGCCAGCCGCAAGACTTTGCTGACATCCTGCGTCCAGAGGTAAGAAGCCAGACCGTACTCCACGTCATTTGCCAGGCGCAGACCTTCTGCTTCATCTTTGAATGGCAGCAGGCAGGCGACAGGGCCGAAGATCTCCTCCTGAGCAACCCGCATACGGTTATCAACATCCGCCAGCACCGTTGGGCGCAGGAAATGGCCGTCTTTTAGGTGTGCCGGTAAGTCAATCGGTTTGTCTGGTCCACCTGCCAGCAGCGTTGCACCTTCCTCTATTCCCAGACGGATGTAACCGGAGACTTTCTCCCAATGCGGCTTGCTGATAAGTGCACCGATCTGGGTAGTTGGATCTTGTGGATCACCCACCCGCAAACGATTAGCGCGTTCAGCAAAACGCTTAATAAACTCAGGGTAGATACTTTGCTGAATGAAAATGCGTGAACCGGCGGTACAACGTTCACCATTGATAGAGAAAATGGTGAACAGCGCGGCATCCAGTGCGCGCTCAATATCCGCATCTTCGAAGATCAGAACCGGAGATTTACCCCCTAGCTCCATTGAATATTTTTTCAGGCCGGCATTTTTCATAATCTGACGACCGGTTGCTGTGCCGCCGGTAAACGAAACCGCGCGTACATCGTGATGTTTCACCAGCGCGTCACCCGCGGTAGCACCATATCCCTGAACCACATTCAGCACACCCGCAGGGATACCCGCTTCTAGTGCCAATTCGCCTAAACGGTTGGCGGTTAATGGGGAGAGCTCTGACATTTTCAGCACTGCGGTGTTACCTAGTGCTAAACAGGGGGCAACTTTCCAGGTGGCGGTCATAAATGGCACGTTCCACGGAGAAATCAGTGCACAAACACCGACGGGTTGCACCAAGGTGTAGTTGAGCATCTTGTCATCAACGGGATAGGTACGGCCGTTCATTTGCTGACAAATCTCAGCAAAGAAGTTGAAATTGTGAGAAGCGCGAGGGATCAAGACATTTTGTGTCTGATGAATGGGCAGACCGGTATCTTTGGTTTCCATTGCCGCGATTTCAGGCACATTCTCATCGATCAATTCACCCAAACGGCGCATCAAGCGTGCACGCTCTTTCATCGGCAGATCAGCCCATTTGGGAAAGGCTGCCTTTGCGGCGGCAACGGCTTGATCAACCTCTTCTTGACCGCCGGAAGCGACTTCGGCCAGCACTTCGCCGGTAGCCGGGTTTGTGGTTTCAAAATAGGTTTTACTGCTGATGTTTTTGCCGTTGATCCAATGGCTAATGACGGTCATTACAGACTCTCCTCATACTCTTGCTGGCTGACAATACGGTTAACCAGACGCCCAACACCTTCAACTTCAACAATAACTTCATCTCCCGGTATCACATCGGATAATCCTTTTGGCGTGCTGGTGGCGATCATGTCTCCCGGTTGCAGCGTCATGAAGTCGCTTAGATAAGCGATCAAAAATGGAATATTGAAGATAAGATCAGCGGTTGTACCGCGTTGACGCAATTCACCGTTAACCCAAGTGCTTAATGTCAGATTATGCGGATCGGGGACATCTTCTTTATCGACGAACCACGGACCGATGGGGGTCAGTGTATCGCGGCTTTTTACCCGGAGATTAGGACGATAGTAGTTTTCCAGATAGTCACGGATTGCGTAATCGTTACAGACGGTGTACCCGGCAACGTAATCCATCGCGTGTTCTTGAGTCACTTTGTGGGCGGTTTTGCCGATGATAACCACCAGCTCGGCTTCATAATGCATATATTCCACATGATCAGGGCGAACGGAAACCTGACGATGACCGGTTAGCGTATTGGCGGCCTTGATAAAAACCAGAGGTTCTTCGGGGGGCTTAAATTCCAGCTCAGTGGCGTGATCAGCATAATTTAAACCGAGGGCAAACAGGGTACCGTTTGCGGGTGGCAGCCATTGAACGGATTCGCTGTTGATTTTACTGCCATCAGGCAGGCAGACATTTTCCTGTTCATCGACAGTAACAATCAAATCGCGACCTTGATAGTGAACTCTTGCGTGTTTCATGCTTTTTCTCCCACTTGCACAACTTGATTTTCCAGTGATGGAAAACCTGCCGCCCGAATAACAACTTTGTCGCCCGGTTTGATAGCCACGCGTTGGTGTGGCGTTCCAAGCAGGATCACATCCCCCTCTTTGAGGGTTGCGAAATCACTCAATGCTGCAACTAATTCCGTGGCTGAACGCACCAGATCGGCTGTTGACCAGCGATCGACTTCCTGACCATTGATTTCGGTAATGATATCTAACGCATCAATGGATTCAGGATGAGTCATTTGGCCTATGGGGCAAAAACCATCGCGACACTTAGCTTTAATTGCCGGACGATAGAAAGCGGTTTCAGGCAGGCTGACTTCATTAGCTAATGCATAACCTGCGATATATTCGGCCGCATTTTCAATGGCAACTTTGCGGGCGGTTTTACCTATTATTAATGCCAGCGTTGCACCGCTTTGAACCTCTTCACCTACCGGGTGGGGAATTGCTTCACCGGAGGTGATAACGGTATTGCGGGGTTTAATGAACCATACTGGTGTTTTAGGCAGAGTGTTATAAGGTGTTTGCTGAAATGAGCCATGCCAGAAATCTACCTGGCTCTGGTGGTTGAGGGCTACGGCGAAGACAGTGCCTTTCATTAACGATTCCTCATAAACTTAAACGGGCGGTTTTAAGATGCATTTATTAATATATTAATAAGCTACGGGGCGCGTTGTTGCAATATGTTAATGTGTTTGTTAATTTTAATTGTGATCTCAGTAACAATATCTCCACTAAATTTGTTTTTTATCATTATTAATCAAGATATTAATCTTTTTTCGGATAAAGGCGTTACTCTTGCATTAACTTTTTATTAACTTTATTTTTAGGGTTAATTTTTGTTTACTTATTAATATTTTTATGATTTTTTCTTTGTGGTTGACTGAGGGACGTGCTAGTCTTTTTTATTGTGGTTATAGAGTGAGATAGTACTTTCAACAGAGAGTAAATCAGTGATTAACTAAAATAAGAGCCTTCATTACCCATGCATGAATCTCTGACAATTGCATTACTTCAAGCGCGAGAAACCGCGATGGGTTTTTTTCGCCCAATCCTTAAAAGTCATAATTTGACTGAACAGCAGTGGCGTATTATCCGTGTACTGTCTGATAATCGGTCGATTGATTTTTATGATTTATCCTGCCAGACCTGTATTCTTCGTCCAAGTCTGACCGGGATATTGACTCGCATGGAACGTGATGGCTTGATCTTTCGTCTTAAACCGATGAATGACCAGCGCAAACTTTATGTTTCTTTGACGCAGGATGGTCAGAAACTTTATGAAAAGGCGAAAGAGCAGGTGGAACAGGGATATCAGGCGATTGAAAAAGCCTTTTCGCCGGAGAAGATGGTTCAGCTTTCAGTATTGTTGGAGGAATTAATTGCTGTTGGTAAGAACTCACTGATAAATACAGGAAAGGATATTAAATAAATAGCATTTTTATTGAAAACGATGGTAATGAATAATCGTGAAATTGCTGAGCAGAATCAGCAATTATCGATTTTGGTTATTGAATAATTAACGTTAATATTTCCTGTGGGTAGATAATAAATTGCCCACGAAATAGTGTACCTGCCGGATAATGAGGGGTGAGTGTTTCCCGCAGCGCTAATGTTATTTCATTATCTTCTAGGGATAGGGCAATAATTTCAGCCGCTTCAAAGCCAAAGAACCGTTTTACTTGTGGATAGAGTGCTTTATACAAACTCTCTTTTACAGAAAAGGCAAGGGTAAATGCTTGTTCAAGTGGTAAATGGCAATGTTTCAGAAGTTGAATTTCCTTGTCATTCACAATTATTTTTGTGATTTCATCTATATTTTGACGATCGACGATAGCTTCTATATCAACACCAATTAATCGGTTATGAGTTTGCGGTGCAGCCAGCACAATTGCACAATGAGATGAATGAGAAACAGAACCACAAATATTCTGCGGCCAGATTGGCGCGCGATCATGACCAGAGATTAAATTAAATGCTGGTTGTCCTAATTGTGCTAAAAGTTGTCTGGCACAATAACGTGCTGCCAGATATTCAGCCCGCCGCTTTTTGACTGCTTTAGTTAAGGTAGCAGGAAAGGGGAGGTTTAATTGATTGAAGAGTTCATCGTGATAATGTGAAAGATCAAAGCGGGCATGCCAGAAATGCACTTGGTGGTGTTTAACAACCGTTCCATACTCGATTTGAGTGATAAATCCGTTGTCATATTCTGGCAGTGATGCTTGATTGGTGTGTATAACTGTCTGTTCCATGTTAATTATCCAGATAAGGAAATGCTGCCCAGTTTATACTGAATATCACTCATATTGAACGGTAAAATGTGCTATTGCGTTAGCTTTTCCACCTGTTATTCTATCATCGGTTTGATAATAACGGGCGGTGAAAGGTAAATTATAACGAGAATTCCTGTCAGAATAGCCTACAGCAAATGGTTTCCCAATAGGAACGGGCGTTCCCATATATAAAATTTGCACACCAACCCCTTTGGCTGTATTTGTTGCATTAGTTCTGTTTAATTGAATAATACTCTCTGGGGCATCACTGATTGTTCTTGCGGAAAATGTAATTGTAGGTTTGATTCTTTCTGTACATTCAATGTTGATATTAAAATCAGCATGGCCGGCAGTTGTTCCTTTTCCTTTAAACGAAGAGCTGTAAACATCATGAAATCTAACGGTTTGATCGCCAGATAGCGCCATGCAACCTTGAGCAGTAACATGATATCTTGTTTTGTTTCTTATTGTTATTAGACGGATGCCGTTCGATGTTTGTAATAGGGAAATTATTCCAGCGTGTAATGATTTTCCTGATTTAATTTCACCCTCTTTATAGAGATAAACATCAATATCACCGATATCTTTCCAGGTAATTTTTTTCTTTTCTGGCGGGTAATAGATATAACTTCTACCATCAATTGTGGGATATTTCATATTATTTAGATTTCCAGTAGCAGCAACAAAATATAAATAGAGGTTATCTATACCTGTTGTTAACTTTCCTGTCCCATGCTCCGTATTACCGGCCATGCTGGGATAAACACTTTCACCAAAAACCAAATATCCGTTGTCATCACATGAAAAAATAGGATCATTTATATTGAGCCCCATGCTGCTAGCTAATTGTTCAGCACTGAATCTGACAACATGAATACTTTTAGTGTTTGATGTGTTTAAGTTTAATTTAAGTGAATTTAAATCAAAATATACAGTGCCGTTACCCGTTGTGGATTCTGAAATACAAGCAGCATGTATTTTATTGATATTGAAAAGTAAAACAGCAGAAATTAATAACCGTAAATAATATTTCATATCTATGCCTATTGAGATTTATTCTTAATTACTGACAACATGAATTATTAATAACATCACTCATTAATAACACTATTTATTAATAAAATAATGAAGTGAGAGTGGCGCGGCACCACTATCTTTTCGGTATAAGTTATCAGTGGAATTAATATGGCAGATCTATTTATCGTCTAAGTCAGGTTTTAATTCTGCTGTATTATTAACACCACTGAGGAAAATTTCTCTTTTTTCTCATGTTATCGTGATGTTAATAATTTAAGTCAAATTGGATGGTTTGTAAAGCTATTTGTATTCAATTGTGAAGTGTATTGTTGCATTAGCTTTTCCGCCGGTTACTTTATCGTCTATTTGGTAGTAGTGGGCAGTAAGCGGTAAATAATAAAGATCTTTTTCACCTCGCCATTCAGTTATAGCAAGAGATGTATCCATATCAACAGGGTTATTGTTATGTAACAATTGAACACCAATACCTTTGGCTGTTTTTCCCTCGCTGTATTGATGTAGTTTAACAATGCTATTTAGACTTGGGCTTACTACATCTCCTGTGAACTTAATAGTGGGGATATTTTTATCTTTACATTGAATGAGAATATGGAAGTTATTACGGCCAGCAGTAGAGCCTTTCCCTTTAAATGAAGAAGTATTAATCCTTCCAAGTTTTATTTCTTTATAGGGTGTGGATGTCATACAGCTTTGACTACCAATTATATTGTCTTTGTTATATTTGATATTTATTAATTTTTTACCATCACTTGTTGATAAAGAAGATATCAACCCTCTTCTTAGTATGGAGCCTGATTTTATATCACTTGTTTGAATAAGATTAATTGTTATTTTACCGATATCTCTTAACGTTATTTTTCTATTGATGCCATCATGAGAGCTACCCTTCCCATCTCCATCATAAGAGATGAAAAAATATAAATTATCTACACTGGTTTTTATCCAACCACTTTCTTTGGCGAGTTCTATTCTTCCTGATGTCATTTTGAAAGATATATTTTCATTATTATCACAGCTAGCAATGGGTGAATCGGCTTTAATTCCTATTTTGTTAGCCAGCTCCATAGGACCGTATTCAGCGATGATAATAGGTCTTCGAATATTATGGTCTGCATTGATAATTTCATTTATATCAACATTTAAATCAATCGCTTTAAATTTATTGTTCAATTTACATGTGGCAATTGATTTTGTCATGTTGAGTAGTATTAGTAATAATATTGCTAATATAATTAATTTATTTTTCATACTTTCCCTAGATAAATACTATCTTAATTACTGACAACGCAATGAAGTCAAAATAATACCATTAATTTTTTGATATAATTTACTATCGAATTGAATATGACAGCTCTGTTTATCGCCTAAATCGGCGGTTAATTTTGCTGTGTCACTCACACCACTGAGGAAAACTTCGCCCTTTTCATTCACCATGCCATTGACACTATTTGGGCCTGTAATTATCGTGCCGAATGGGAGTTTCTTACCGTTATGTTGTAAAGTTAAAAATACTCGATGACCAACACGAATAGAATAATCCGCCAATACCAAAGCGCCTTTGGTTGGAATAACCTTAGTGGTTGGATTATCAATATCTACGTCATCACCGAATGTATTGGTATCAAGGGATAACATATTTTCCCGATATTGCGATATATAAGGCACAATGGTATATCCCCGCCAATCTGTACTGATAGAGGTATTATTCAGTACCTTGGCATTGGTTGCCCCGGGGGCACGAATTAAGGCGCTGGCACCGCTTTCGCTAATATTTTGTGCCAGAGTAACGCCATAGGGATGGGCAATAATAGCTCCTTCTAATCCATAATTAATCCGCTGATTTTTTCTATGATCGGTGGTATAACCTACATTAATTGAACCATATGAGCCTCGGTAATATAGACTGGCGGCATTACCTGATTGTTTTTCTTTCTCTGATTTTTCGTAGCTGTAATCTTGAGAAATCATATAGTTCAGATTTTGTTGTTCCAGTAACGAGCCGGATAATGTCATTGAATGCTGGCTGCTACCGTTGGTGTTATAAGCGGTATCATAATCTACCGATGCGCTATGATTATCTGATGGCAGCCATTTATCCAGAGGAATACTGATATTGAATGAAAAAACTTGATCATTATTAATACTTGAGCGATTACGATGATAATTGTAGCTTAATGATAAAGAGATATCATGAATATTAGTGTTATAGGACATAGAATATGACTGATTCTTACGGGTTTTATCTTGCCAATAATCTTGCTGCCAGGCTGATAATGAAAGATTACCATATTGTCCTAAGTTTTGGCCCATCGTTATTTGCATCCGGTTTTTAGGCGCACTATTTCTGCTATGATCAGCAAATGGGTCGTTATTATTGGAATAGTTATTATTGGAATAGTTATTATTGGCATCGCTAAAGCTGTAATAACCATTGGTATTGTAGCGATAACCGGCTAATGTCACCGTTGTATTAGTTTCAGTAAAACCTTTACTGTAGCGTATCTGATAAGATTGCCCGCTTTTCTTTTCTCCGTTTGGGAAATGGGTTGCTGCATTGGTGACATCGATTGATACCGCACCAATTTTTCCCAGATTATGCCCTAAACCTAATGCATGGCTTTGATAGTCAGAGGAAATAATCACTCCACCATAAATGGTGGTGCTATCCCATAACCCATAAATAGCTTCTGTTTGAATAAATCTTTTTTTACTGGCCTGTTTACCACCGCTGAATTTACCGATATTAGCAAAATATTTCATTTGGCCGGCACGGATCATTAATGGTGAGGCAGCAAAGGGCTGAGTAAATTTTCTGATATTGCCATTTTCTTCATAAATAGATATTTCCAGATCACCATTCAGGTTACTGGGGTAAATATCAGTAATTTCAAACGCGCCTGGTGGAACAAAAGTCTGATAAATAATATTATCTTTTTGGTGCACTTCTACTCTTGCGTGAGTCATAGCAATACCGCGGACAACAGGCGCAAACCCTTGCTGGCTATCTGGCAACATTTGGCTATCCGACATCAATTTAATGCCATTAAAAGTGAAACTATCGAATACCATGCTATCGGTGGATGTTTCACCCAATACCAGACGAGATCTTAATGGGCGAATATCCCGTTCAGCATAGGCTTTAAGCGATTGCCATTCAGATGTTGTACCCGTATGGTTGTAGTAACTATTATGACGAATTCGCCACGGACCTAAATTAAAGCCACTACGTAAATTCAGATATTGATTCTGTTCACTTTGATTTTTATTCCAGGATTGCATTCCTGTCAGATGATAATTGGTGAAAAACATAGGCAGACCATCATCCCACTGCTCAGGGGAGATATCTCCCCTGATTTGCGATTGCATGGCCGCTTGCGGAAAATTCAACATCAGCGTAAGAGCACTTAAATCCAGCTCTGCTGACGCTTGTTTAATATATTTCTCAGGTTGAGAAATGATCTCTTGTTCAGCAAGGGATGCTAATTCTGGGAAGCTTGCTATTTTTACCCCGATTTCTTTCAGTAAACGGATAGATAATTCAGGACAAAGTTTCTCACCACAGTCAATAAAGGACAGGCTTTTAATGCCAATATCCCTTTTATTGACGATAACGTTAACTTTATAGATACCTGGAATATGGGCGTCCGTTTTTGCCAGGCTCTCCAGATTAATATTTTCTCTATCTTCGTCTGATAATTGTAATGCATTGATATCGAAATACAGCTCTGCATATGCTGGCAACGATAAACAACAAATCATTAAAGCAAAGCTAATTATTTTTTTCACAATACACTCATCAGACAATATTATCAGAAATTAAACTGGCGCTCTTCTGTTGTGCCACCGTAATCGTTGATAGCAGTCAGAGTTACGCTTTTTATGCCATTTTTGGTTGAAAATACCTTATGACTAAAAGGGGGAATAAATCCGGGTTTAGGTATTAATGTTCCGTTAATTTTCATCTCATTAAGATTAACGTAATAAGCTGTGGGGTTAGTTAATTGAACACCATGGGCATTACGTGATGCTGCCAAACGATTAATGGCATCATTAGCCTCGTTATCAGATAACCCGGATGGACGATAAATCAATTTGATAATATTTTTTATCGTGATGATCATCTTGCTATTGTCATTTTTTTCAACGGCCGGGATCGCATTGACATTAAGTAAAAATATCGATTCCCGATCCACAGGCAGATGATTGCCGATATATGAAACACGGATCTGGTGTTCGCTCTCTTTCGACATCTTAAACAATGGTGGAGTAATAACGAACGGTACTTTATTTTGATTGTTATCGATATTATCTACCCACGACTGTACAAGATAAGGTCTTTCTGTATCCGAGTTGGTGATAGAAATCGTGGCTTCTTTTTGTGAGCCATTATAGATCAGGCGAGTTCCGCCTAAAGTAATCCCTGCTTGTACTTGTCCCATAAAAAAGACAAGCAAAAAGGGAGTAATAAAGCGAAGCATTTTTACTCCTTTGGTTATAAAAATGTTTAATTATATTAAAGATGTTTATTCGATGATTATGGATATATGATTGTGAAATTGAAAGTTTTATCTATAGAGCCAATCGAAACATTATTTTTTGTTGAAATTAGTCCTGCTCTGAAATTCATAGTGGCGGTGTTACTTGCAATTGTTGCAATCCCAGGGACATTTGTTCCTGGTGCTATGTTGTTTCCATCACTTCCTTTGAGTATTTGAATACCTACGCCGGCAAGTCCTGAACTGTAAACATTTTTATTATCAGCGTCAGGTCCGCCGTCAAATGAGATACCTAGAGCTCCTGTCACATCACAGGATGTTAAGGAGATAGAAAAATCTTTACTTATACCAACTATATTTGCCTTTCCTCCAAATGCGTTTTTTGACAACTTACCGAAGTCTACTGCAACATCTTTGGTAGTTATCGTACACCCTTCATTAATAATCGTACCTCGGAATTTAATTGTTCCATCATAAGATAACGCACTGAAACTACTGAAAACTGCTAATACCGTCACTAAAGAAGCCAAAATAAAATTCTTTTTCATTTAAAAATACCTTACCTTAATAAATATGTTTTTTAGTCTTGTCTATACAATAAAGATATATATCTGACCATTAGGATAGTTTAATGGTTGATAATATCATTGAAGTCATTTTTATCATGGTATATACCCGTCATCTTTCAAGCTGCCTCTTTGTTGGCTGCACTCACTCACCCCGGTCACATAGTTATCTATGCTCCCGGGGATTCGTTCCCTTGCCGTCGCGATGCAACTTGAAATCCATAGGGTATAGAATGCAATCGCATATTTAACCATTTTTTTCATATATCTTTAGTTTATCCTAATTTAGTCATTGTTTCTCACCATGTTATAGTCTGTGTATTTATATTCATATTGTTGATAATAAATTTCTGATATTGATTTTTGATATAGAAAAGAATGGTTTTTTCTCTGAGATATCATCTATTATTGTAAGCTTATTCGTGTTGTTAATAATGATTCTTATTTCTATTTAAATGCTTGTAATGCTATAGCATGATAAGTACCATATTGATAGCAAAATTCTTGTAAAGTACTGCTAATAACAGTGAAAAACTCTTATAGGTAAAGTGTATATCACATATGGATAAACTTATCTTCACTATTTTTATTGAAATGGAGATTCAATAACGATATTAACAATAGTAATCTATAGCTACTCAACACACTAGTATCTTACTCAAAGAAAGTGAATATTCTGATTGGGCAAATCGTAATATATAATGCCATCGTATTAACGATATTAATACGATCGGGTAAATTGCCATCTTAACCGCGATTAAGATAACGAAAATTTCTTCTTATTTTTCTTCGGATTTTAAGTTGAATTCCAATTCAGAGTTTCGTTTTTGCTTTAGTTTTATTCTCACTCGACGGAAAATAGTATTAACTAAAATATGATCTTTTTCAACAACTTCAACAAAAAAATTGTATTTTTTTTACAATTAATAAAAATTTCTTTTTATTTCATTGTGTTATAAGATTAAATTAATCGATTGATTGAGTTAATTCAATCAAGAAATAATAATGATGTTTATTTAATGTCTTATTTTTCATCATTATATAAATTAGACAAATTGATTCATTTTTGTCTTATTATTAATTCGGATATTCTGTTGCTATCGATGTGTCTGTATATTTCATCATCAAAATTATTAATCACAGTTTTAGTCAGAGAAGAAATTAATCGGGCTGGAACAACTGTGTTAACAGATGTCAACCCCTGTTATCTGATGTGGACATTTAGTGTGCTAATATCGAAATAGTAGTAAGTCACGTAATGAAAAATTAAGTCATGGAAGGTATTGAGGTTAATAAGGCTAATTTTCCAGATACCTGAGTTGTAGTGATGGGACATAAAGGTGTTCTATCAGGTAGAGGTAACACAATTCTGTTTTGGTTATATTGCTGACAATGGACATATTTTTTGTTAGCTTCTTTCAGCGGCAATGTTGTTATTTCAACAGATATTATTTTTTCACTACACGATGATTATCCTAATTGCTGAAATATCATCAGGGGCCTGTTTATTATCCATAGGAAATGATGATAGCGATTACATAACGCCATTTCCCACAGTCAAATCTGGTGGAGTATGGGGGAAGTATTTACGCTGTTTTCCTCCGAGTAGCTATTTTGCTTTGCCTTATTTGCTGAAAAGCAAAGGATGTATTGTCAATAATGCGTCTGTGTCGGGACTAGGCGCTGATTGGGAAGGCCTACACTATTCCCCAGTCATATAGTTATCTATGCTCCCGGGGATTCTCTCCCTTGCCGTCGCGATCCATCTTGAAATCCATTGGATATAAATATTCATTAAATTTCAAAAATAAATTAATGAAATTATTTTATTTTTTTATTAATTTATAAAATAAATTACGTAAACTATAATTCAAAGTTAATAGTAAGAAACATAAAAAATAGTGGTGAAAATAGTATTGTGAAAAACAAGTGATTAATTTTCATTTGATGACAAATGTGACTAGTGTCAAAAAAATAAATATTTTTTACCATAAAATGGTTAACAATTAAAATTTATTTAACTACTCTTAATTTGGGCGTTAAAAATATAAAAAACTGTTATTGCAAGATGGGGGAATTATCACCTAACTTATAGTAAAGTATAATTATAATTAAGCAGTGTAGATATAATGATCATTTATTTTTTTGAAATGACATTTTATTCTGAGCTATTTTTAAACTAAGTTTTTTATAAAAATGTGAACCTAATTGTTGGATGATAAATAAGCATTCATGCTCTCGCCTTGACAATTATCGAGAATGAAAAATGAAAAAACTATCTAAAGTCACATTAGTAAAACGAGATCATATTCCATCGATTCGCACTATTGAAGTGAATGGTGTGGAACATTGGTTAGGACACGTAAAAGATTTCATGAAAAACAACCAATTGAGCGATTTTTTACCAGATGATAACCGTATATCCATGGCATGGGTTCGTCTTGAAGCAGGTGAAGAATTAGTACCACATATTCATCCAGTAGAATCAATGATTTTGCTCTGTGAAGGCTCTGCTGAATCAACAGGGGATATACAAACAGCTATGGAAGCAGGTGATGCGCTTTTAGTTCCACCTGGTCATCTCCACGGTTTTAAAGGTGGTTATCCCGATGGTTTCTGGGGATTATCCATTCAATTTGATTCTCGTGGCCTTTACGAGGATTTTACTGACCCTTGGGCAACTTTCCTTCCTGAGCAAGTTAATAAAAATTTAGCTACTACAATTGCGGAACAATTATTTTCTCGTAATGAGATTTATATGGAACGTTTCGATAAACATAAACTTTTTGCCTTAGTAAATCGTGGAATATTAAAAAAAACACAAGCAAAGAAAAGATTTCTCGATTGTTTCCAAGTTTGGTCTGACCATTTTCAGAAAATGGTGTTAACTCGTGCTGCAACATTACACAACGCTGTTTTTGAAGAGATTACAATGTCCCATCTAGAAGAAGAACTCGGACATAATCGTGCTCTCAAAAATAACCGTGTAGATTTTGAACCTGTATTTGATCCAGTTCTTGAAGCCGCAAGTTCATGGTTTGCTTATAAAATGACAACAGCAACTGAATTGGAAAAAGTTGTTTTAGTCCATTTGGTAGTTGAAGCCTCAGCTATTTTCTTCTACAAACATATTAAACCTGTAATGGATGATACGACTCCTAAAGCTCACTTTGACGTTCATAGTATTCTAGATGATGAACATGTACGTATGGGCTATGAATTCATATCTAACTACAATATTGCAGATGGAAAACCTTTATTTGAGATCCAAAATAAAGGCTGGGCTATGTTAATGACTGTAATGTCACGTATCGCTGATTTAACAGTATACGAAAGTAGTGCAATAGGAAATGAATCCTAGGAGTTGGTTAATGAACCTTCAATGGGCTAAAGAAGGCACCCGAAGGGTGCCCTCCAAAATTTATATCTGTAACCAGATATATGAACAAGAAATTAAAAATATTTTTCTGGGAAACACATGGAATTATGTTGGGCTTTCTTCAGAAGTTGAAAATTTTGGTGACTATATACAAACATTTGTGGGAAATATTCCTGTCATTTTAATCCGTGATAGAAAAGGAATATTGCGCGTATTTGTAAACCGTTGTCCCCATAGAGGAGCAAAGATCTGCCATAACCCTCAGGGTAATACTAAGTTACTTGTATGTCCTTATCATGAGTGGGCATTTAGTTTAGAGGGTAACTTAGCTGGGATGCCTTTTAGAAAAGGGATTAATGGAAAAGGTGGAATGTCTGAATTTTTTCATCCTGAAGAACATGGTTTGCAAGCTCTTAATGTGACTGAGAGACATGGTGTTGTATTTACTAGTTTTTCATATGATATTGAACCATTTGAAACATATTTAGACCCTGTCATGCTTTCATACTTTGATCGTGTTTGTGATGGTAGGAAACTAAAAGTTATTGGGAAAATGCAGCATAGAGTTAATTGTAATTGGAAACTTCAAATTGAAAATGTAAAAGATCCATTTCATGCAGCACTTCTGCATTCATTTTTTAAAAACTTCGGTATTTGGCGTTCAGATCAAAAAACTAGTGTAAAAGT
This sequence comes from Photorhabdus sp. RW14-46, assembly GCF_963887965.1. Lineage (NCBI taxonomy): Bacteria > Pseudomonadati > Pseudomonadota > Gammaproteobacteria > Enterobacterales > Morganellaceae > Photorhabdus > Photorhabdus sp. RW14-46. Next base: position 80,515 of record NZ_CAWPHH010000010.1, read on the forward strand.
TTGTTCTTCTGGCAAAAGCAGTGTATTAGTGTCAACAGCATCTTTCACCAAAGCTGAAATTAAAAAAAATGCAGAGACAAAAACAGAGTTATCACTTTTAGATCCGAGAATTATCGACCATCAGCGTGAATATGACCATGGTACAGGCGCAATTATGACTGTTTTTCCAAATCTTATCCTGCTGCAACAACTCAATTGCTTAGCTATGCGTCATGTTATTCCTGATGGTACAGATAGTTGTATTAAAATTTGGACTTTTTTTGGCTATGAAAATGAATCTGAGGCGTTGACGAAACGGAGATTATTTCAAGCAAACCTACTCGGTCCTTCAGGATTGGTTACCATAGATGATAATGAGATTTTGGCTGTAACCCAAGAAGGGGCTAAAAGCATGCCAGACTCCGAAATCATTTTAGAAGCTAGTGTTGGTGAGTCGAGTGAAGACCACATGATGACAGAAGCGGCTATCCGTGGATTTTATAAATATTACCGAGGAGTTATGAATCTTGGATGATTATAAAATTTGGTTTACTATCAATAGGTTGTATAGCTTATACAACAAAAATTTAGACTCAAAAATATTAGATAATTGGGCATCATATTTTACAGATGATTGTATATACCGAATTACTTCAAAACAGAATATAGATAATGGATGGGATCTATGCTTTGTTTTTTGTGAAGGAAAGAAAATGCTCATAGACCGTGCATCCGCGTTATCTGGGTCAATTTACTTTAGAGACAGAGTACAACAAAGGATAACATCTAATATATTATTGACAAAGCTCGAACACTGTGGAGAGAAAATATTAGCCAATACAGAAACAATATTTACAATTCATGAAAGCATATGTGGTCAAGAAAATAAGTTGCTAATAAGTGGTATAACTAAGGATATTATCGAATACAAAAGTGGTACTGCTTTATTTAAAGAGCGTCTCTGTATTTGCACAGCAGATATTATTACAGATTCAATTGTGTATCCGATCTAAGTTGCATTCTATATAATTAAATGAGAATGAATTTTTTATCCTACATTTTGCATTAATTTTGGGAATTCTTTCTCCGAAAGATGTAGACATGAGCAAGACCATTTTTGGTTTTTGGGTTTCTTTGAGAAGTGAGGTTTTTTTTGATAAAAAATATTCACACCATCAAAGAAATAGGTATTATTTCTATAGTGAAAATTTGTTGTGATCCTGGAAAGGGAAATATCAGATTAACAGTTGGTATTGACTATAAAGCACATTGAAATTACTAAATTTAATTACATTGATTGTGATTTAAATCACAATAATGAGGTGCGAAATGACGGCCTTACCATTATCAGGAATTGTTGTTGTTGATTTAACGCGGCATAGGGCGGGCCCAGTCACATCACGACTACTGGGTGACTGGGGAGCCGAAATTATCAAGATTGAGGAACCTACCGATAAAGGTGACAGTATGGGGGGCACTCGTGAAAGTTTTGATTACCAAAACCTTCATAGAAATAAAAAAAGCTTATCAGTTAATTTGAAAACAAAGCAAGGACAGGAGATTCTCCAGCGTTTGGTTTGTAAGGCTGATATCGTGCTTGAAAATTTTAGGCCCGAAGTTAAGTTTCGTTTAGGTGTCGATTATGAATCTTTGAAAAAAATTAATCCTCGTATTATATGTGGCAGCATTAGTGGCTTTGGGCAAAATGGCCCTTATAGTTCTCGACCAGCTGTTGATCAAATAGTACAAGGCATGTCAGGACTTATGTCTGTGACAGGTACTCAAGAAAGCGGTGCACTCAGGACTGGTGTTGCTATTGCTGATATTAGCTCAGGCATGAATCTAGCTCAGGCAGTTTTACTGGCACTATATCATCGAGAAAAAACAGGTGAAGGACAGTGGGTATATACTTCACTTCTTGAATCAACTTTAGCTATCATGGATTTCCAAGTCGCTCGATGGCTTGCAGATGGCAAAACACCTGAGCTTATGGGAAATGACCACCCGACATTAATGCCTACTGGTGTCGTAAGAACTAAGGATGGTGAAATAAATATTGCGGCAGCAGAAGATGAAAAATTCCGAAAATTATGTCATCTACTTGATATAGAGGAAGTTTATTTGAATCCTCAATATTCAGATATTTATAATCGTTCAAAAAACAGAAAGCAGCTTATGGATGAAATTCAAGCTGTAACACGGAAATTCGAGAGTAAACAGCTAATACAAATTCTAAACGAGAATGGGATACCAAGTGGTTACATCTATGATATAGCACAAGCTATGTCCGATCCGCAAATTCAGTATTTGAAGATGAAATGTTCTATTAAGCACCCATTATTAGGCGATTTGACTCTGGTAGGTCAACCCATGCATCTAAGCGCTTTCTCTGACTTTGATACAGTACGTAATCCTGCTCCAGAGCATGGGCAGCACACAGAAAATTTATTAAAAAATTTCCTTGGTTTTGATAGTGATGAAATTGCATTGTTTCGCAAAATAGAAATTATTTAGAAGCAATAAGATAATATACCCAATGGATTTCAAGATGGATCGCGGCGGCAAGGGAACGAATCCCCGGGAGCATAGATAACGATGCGACCGGGGTGAGAGAGCGCAGCCAACAAAGAGGAAACTTGAAAGATGACGGGTATAAATATATTTAATTAATAGGGATAAGACAATGAATGCACCGTACACTGAAATATATAATTTTTGGTCAATAAAATCTTTTATAAGGCTATTTTTATTATGGCTAGCTGGTGCAGGAACGCGTTTGACAATATTGGCTACCCCACCCATCATTTCTGACATTCATCATGATCTAAATTTAACTGAAACTCAAGTTGGGATTATTTCTGGCTTGCCAGCAGTATTATTTGCAGGTACCGCAATTCTAGGCTCTCTATTAATTGCAAGAACGAGCGCAATAAAGACTCTTATCCTTGGTTTGCTGATTACCAGTTTAGGTTCTGCATTCCGTGGAGCCGCCGATGATATAATTATCATGTATATGGCGACAATGATAACAGGGTTGGGAGTTGCTTTTATGCAACCTGCATTACCTTCTATTGTGAAGGATTGGTTTCCAAAACATATTGTGATTGCAACGGCTATTTATGTTAATGGCCTTCTTCTTGGGGGAGAAGTTATTCCTGTTGCAGTGACAAAATCTATTTTATTACCTATGTTGGGATCTTGGCGACTTACATATGTTTTTTGGGCTGCGATAACATTAATAATTGCAGTTTTTATATACAAATTAGCACCTAAAAATAAACATGAAATAATATCGATAAATAAAAATATAAAGTGGGTGCCAGAATGGAATAACATTATATTATGGAAGTTAGGATTAATGATGGGATGTGTAAATGCAACATATTTTGCAACCAATTTTTTTATTCCACGTTACTTACATGAAACTAATTTTGAGGATTTAACATCTATTTCTTTGGTTGCTTTAAATTTAGGACAAGTCCCTGCTTCTATTATTCTTATGATGACAAGCGCCACTGTAGCAAAACTACGATATCCATATTTGATATCAGGAATAGGATTAATTGCATCTTTTAGCAGCATTATGTACTTTGGTACTGAATATATAGTTATTAGTTCAGCATTCATCGGTTTTTTTTCTGCTATCGTTTTAATACTAATGTTAGGACTACCTAGTATGATTAGCGAGCCACACGAGGTACATAGATCTACTTCACTAATGTTGACAGTTGGTTATACTTGTGCAGTTATAACACCAGTAATTAGTGGTTTATCATGGGATATTTCAGGAAATCCAAGTTATGTATTTCTTCCTATGATGATATGTTCAGTCATCCTGCTTATTTCAGCAATAAAAAAACCAATAGTAAACAAAGTCATAAAAAATAAAATTTAAAATCTGTCGGTGATAATTTTGGAGAGAAAACAAAATGAGTGATAAAATTGAATATACCATACGTAAACTAACTCCATACTTTTGTGCAGAAATACGTGATATCAAACTAAATCAGCCATTAAATAAAGATATAATAAAAACCATTGAATCAGATCTTGAAGAGCATGAAGTATTGGTATTTCCAGATCAAGATATCACATCAGAAGATTTAATGCGTATAGGGAGATATTTTGGCCAGTTAACTGTACACCCTTTTGCAGAGAACAGTGAAAAAAATCCAGAGTTAATAGTATTTGATTATAAGAGTGGTAATCCACCTGTATTAACCGATCGCTGGCATTCGGATGAAACATATAAACTTTGCCCCCCTATGGCTACAATGCTCTATTCAAGAATTGTTCCTGAAATAGGTGGTGATACTTGTTTTAGCAGTATGACAACTGCTTATGATTTTCTTTCAATAAAAACTCAAGATTTCATTCGAGGATTGGAAGCTATACATGACTTTTCATCGTATAAATATCTTTTTCCAGACACAGAAGAAGGTAAAAAATTATTGCAAAAGAAAGAGTTGGAATATCCTCCAATCGCCCATCCAGTTGTTCGAATTCATCCAAAAACGAGAAAGAAAACCCTATTTGTTAACCCAAATTACACTCGTTATATAAAAAATATGGATCAACGAGATAGTGATGCACTACTGGCACAATTATTTAATACAACATCAGTACTTGAATATCAATATAGGCACCATTGGAAACCAAACATGTTAGTAATGTGGGATAATCGCTCTGTACAGCATGCTGCTGTTCATGATTACTATCCAAATCGCCGATATATGGAGCGGGTGACTATTGGAGGTGATCAACCAATTAGTGAGTCGGAACCTGCAAGCCCTGAACAATTGCGTAAATTTAAAGTACCAGCATATAACCATGACGATTCACGCCGTGCTAAACGTCAATTCGAGATTGAAAGTTAGTGCTAACTTAACAAAGGGACGCTTAAAGTCCCTTTTTGCTTTTCACCTGATGCATTGGTTAATAAAATGAATTCTACAATAAAGTTGAGTATCCAAGACACAATTAGATTTGCAAAGATATCATCTTTGCATATCAAAATATTATTTTTATGTTTGAGCATTCTTATTTTAGATGGTTTCGATACTGCTCTGATCGGCTATATTGCTCCTGCTATTGTTGATAGTTGGGGGATTTCAAAAACAGACCTTGGAATTGCTATGAGTTCAGCATTGGTTGGTTTATCTGTGGGAGCTGTAACATCAGGTCCTATATCAGACAAACTAGGACGTAAACCTGTTATTGTAATTTCTGTTTTCATGTTTGGAATTTGTAGTATTGCAACGATATTTTCTACAACTGTTTACCAATTATCATTCTGGCGTTTATTAACCGGAATAGGTATTGGAGCTGCTATGTCTAATGCCTTGACATTGATTTCTGAATATGCACCAGAAAATAGAAAGTCACTTATGGTGAACTCTGTATTTTGTGGATTTCCCTTCGGAGCAGCTATGGGCGGTATTCTTGGCTCCTTCATGATTCCCAAGTTTGGTTGGGAGAGTATGCTAGTTATTGGCGGAATTATCCCTATACTTTTAGTTGTCCCACTTATTTTCATTCTTCCAGAATCAGTTTTATTCTTGATTAATAAAAACAAATCAGAAGATAAAATAAAGAGAATTTGCAAGAAAATAGTTGGTGAAAATTATAATAAAATAGATTTTTCAAGATTAAAATTTATCGAAAAGCAAAAAATTAAACCTATTAATGAAATTTTATCCCATGGACACTTATCATCAACTTTGCTTCTTTGGAACGCATATTTTATGGGATTATTAATATTCTATGTTGTCACAAATTGGATGCCTATACTTATCAAAGACTCTGGTTTTGAATTAAGTTATGCAACTATTTTAACTGCTTTATTTCCTTTAGGTGGTGGAATTGGGACGATAATATCAGGAATTATCATGGATAAGCTATCTCCTCATAAGATAGTATCATTTAACTATCTCATAACGGGTATTTTGCTCTTCTCTATAGGGTATGTTGATAATATAATCAGTTTAGGAATATTAATTCTCTTAGCCGGAACGACAATGAACAGTGCACAAGCATCTATGGGAACAATAGCTACACTTCATTACCCTACAACCTCCAGAGCTACAGGTGTATCGTGGATGCTTGGTATTGGTCGTGCAGGAGGGATATTAGGTGCGATGTTTGGAGCATGGCTAGTGCAATTAGGATTAGGCTATCGAGGGGTACTTATGACTTTATTCATTCCATCTGCTATTGCATCTATTTCATTACTTAGTTTACTCATGGTATTAAATAATAAAAAAATTAAAACATTTTCATCATAAATTATATTTTATTTATATAGATTAAACTTGATGAAATATGGTGTTTTAAAAAAGTCTAACTTGATAATATCATGTTATATTATCAATTTTATTATTTTACTCGATTGAGGAGATTTTCTATAAATCAACATATTATCCACTATACCCTAAAGATTTCAATACTGGCATTGGTATATCACTTCTCCTGTTCCCGAGTTCCTGAAATATCATCGTGGACGTTGTTTGATGACAGGCGGATTATTTTAGGAAAATTCTAAGCTAGTGACCAATTTTTATTGACTACAACACTTTGCCAACTAGGGGGAATTTACTACTGGTGATTATGAGGAAATTATGAATAAGGCCAGCGCTTTCAGCCTAGTGTCTAACGTCATACAGTACTGGAATACCTATAAAATCAGCAATATTGTGGATGAGTTGAGAAAATAGGGAGAGAGCGTGATCGACGATACCTTGGTGCATATCTCTGCTGCCTTACAAACACGTACTGCTAAACGGGACCTATTTTGTTGAGGGGGAGTGCTGGAAAGAATTAATTTACGGTTCAGGTTGTTTCTATCAGTGCGAAACCGTCAAATGCCCCGCTGATCCAAGTTGATTGTGCCGCCAGCTTTCCACAGTACGATCCCGCGCCATCAGTGCCCATAACCCATCACGAATCACCTCGCTTTCGTTCGCGTATTCACTAGTGCGTACTTTAGACTTGACCACGTCCGCCATGTTGTTGGGGAGGGTAATACTCATTTGCTGAGTAGTTCTCACGATTGGTTCCTCTTATACCAATAGGATTCAATCCTACTCCTCTAATTTTTAATGAGCCGCATTGATTGTGTTGCATTTGCAAGTGATGTTTTAATGTCCGTAACTATTTTTTCGATATAAATTAGGAGAATATGAATGAGTAAGCTGATTCTTCCCTCTGATATGTTGTTGAAAGAGGGACAAACTGTTTCGTTGACCCAGGTAGATCTAACTAAAGAAGATTCATCTCTGCTGGAGTTACTACAACAGCAAATTGAAGCCGAGGACAGTCTCGCGCAACTAGCCGGACCACGTTGGTATCGCTCTGGTTTAGGTCCTAAACCAACTCAAGGCGGGGTGTATGTTTCTGGTACAACCCTGGCTCCCGGACAGACGCCTCCAGTAGGAATTGTGAGCACCATTCTGTGTAACTATGACCGACTCAATTGGGCTGGCTGGCAAAATCAAATCACGTTGCGTCTTCTCATCACCACCCCGAATAATTCTGCTGCATGGGAAGCATTTCTGGATGTAGCCAGCGACTCGGCCACTGTCAATGCGGCTGGATCGAATGTTCCAGCAGATTGCAGGATTACCTTGCAAATGAAAGTCGGAAATATCACGGGCGGGTTGTATCAGCCGCCGTACATTTCGTCCTATGACTGCTGGGTAAACTACAACTAATACGAACTGTTAAGGACACGCCTTTGGTTATGTGCCAAAGGCGCGTTTCTAAAAATCTGGTCGCTTCAGAGAACGGAATTTAAAGCACTATAAGGGCTTCCCATAGTCAGCACCGGTTTGTTTTTTCATCATTGAAGTCAAGGGATAAGACCGCGGTACTATAAACGGTTATGATGAATCTGTTTTTGCTGTGTACATCCTGACTGAGTATTACCACGATGGAGATGTGAATGGGTGGAACGCGGTTTATTACCTGAAAACGAAAAGGTTTTCTCTGTTGATAGTGATGAATGGACGCCTGAACGACGATTTTGTTTTAACCTGTTTTTAAAGGTTTCTTTTCCTTCTTCAAGGAAAGAATCCTCGTGAGTCTTATTGTTTATATCTTCCTTTTTACGAAATCTTCTATTTAAAGATCATAAATATCTACAGCAGTGAATGATCCTTGAAGGATTATCTGCACTGACATCTTTTTAGGGTAATTGAAATATAGATTGAAGTGAAACATACCATTAGCAGAGCTTCAAGCAGCGAAGTTACTTGCTGTTTTACAACGTTATTAAATAGTTATACCTGATTGGAGAATTATTGTGGAGAAAAAAGATTGGCATTCGGCAGATATTATCGCTGCGTTAAAAAAGAAAGGAATGTCATTGGCGGCTGTTTCTAGAGAAGCAGGGCTGGCATCGTCAACGTTATCTAATGCCTTGCAAAGACCCTGGTGTAAAGGTGAAACAATTATTGCAAACACACTGGGACAGAAGCCTGATGAAATCTGGCCTTCCCGTTACCAGAAAAGGAGGAAGAGATATTGATCTCCAGGCGAAAGAATATGGTGACAGTTATAGGAACCATAAAAGCAACGCTCTGAAAGTGCTGCAACACAATCAGAGCGTCTAACCACAACATTACAGGAACTAATGTATGGCTAATGTGAATAGTAACATATCCTCATACTCAAAGCGTTATACATTTGCGCAATCTAATGTAGAAACCGAAGCACATACCGTGCTTACAGGCTTTTCTTTGGTTTTAATTTTTTGTAAACCAATTGGGAAGCAATATGATGTGAATATCCTATGGTCTGGCATGTCGGATGCGATTGCATCACTGGATCTCTCATGTGTTAGTGATACTGTACTGTGTCAGCTAATTGAATCATCCAAAGAAAATACTATGGGCATTTGTCATGGAATAACTTTTCTTGGTGACTCAATGTTGTCGTTTGCCAGTAATAATATCCATGAATTTACTCCAGAGAGTTTGTGTCGGCTCGGGCATAGCCTATCAGCGCTGAGTTCTCTATTACCGATGCTGTTTACCATGCATGAAAAAGCGAGTGGTGAATATCGTCGTAGAACTTCGAAAAACGAGATAAAATAGCTTTGTCAAATGAAACCGGAAAATTTTTGGATGGTTTTCCGGTTTAAAGGCATAAACTATCGCCGACAGGGTGTTCGATACTCATCAGAGCTGATTTTTCCCTTTCCCGAGGTCTGAACTGGCACCGAGATGTCGTCACCGTGCACTTTGCCCGGCATCAGCACGCACTAGACGTAGAATATTGAGGGCTGTTTTTGCCTCGATCAGCACGTTCAAAAAAGTATTGAATGCCATCTGGTGTAGGGGCTTCTGTCCGGCCAGTTGCCCGCCATTTTTTCATTAAAATCGCTGAGTAAGCCCCCGGAGACAAGCGAGACTGAGTTGTTGCGGACCGGTAGGATGACATATTGGGCATCTTCCCGTATTTTTGAGGAAAAGAAAACAATGCGTCGTCATACCGTAACAGATATTACGGTTGCAGTACTAAGTTTCCACATAGCTTAAGTATAATTCTCATTAACTCCGATTAATTTCTTTAAATTTCTGGATAGTGTGTTTGATGGCTTGTTCTGTTGGCAAACGCTCCATTGAACTCGCTCCATAGAACCCATGACAATTGGGACAATGAGCCAAAATATAAGCGACATCTTCCGGTTCCGAAATTGGGCCACCGTGACACAAAGTAATAATGTCATTTCGGATAGTTTTAGCTGCCGAAGCACAAGCATTAATGATTGGTATACAAGATTTCAGATCATATGATGTATTAGCACTAATATCACCGCCAGTGGTTAGCCCCAGATGTACGACGATGATATCAGCACCTGCTTGTGCCATAGCCTCAGCCTCTTTTTCATTGAAAACATAAGGCGTGGTCATCATTCCTTTTTCATGCGCCAGGCGGATTAGCTTCACCTCCAGTGCATAGCCCATGCCTGTTTCTTCCAGGTTTTTTCTGAACTTTCCATCAATAAGTCCTACCGTTGGGAAGTTCTGAATACCAGCAAAACCTTGTGCCTTCAGTTCATCCAGGAAAAGAGATAAATTACAGAATGGATCAGTACCACAGACACCCGCCAATACAGGTGTTTCCTTAACTATCGGTAATATTTCATTACCCATTTCTCTGACAATTTCATTTGCATTACCGTATGGCATTAATCCGGCCAATGATCCTCTGCCAGCCATTCTGAAGCGTCCAGAATTATATACGATAATGAGGTCTGCCCCTCCTGCTTCCTCGCAACGCGCCGAAAGACCACTACCTGCACTCGCCCCAATAATAGTTTCGTTACGTTCGACTTTTTGTTTTAGAGTTTCAATAATCTGATTATATTTTTTCTTCATGAGGAATTCCCTGGAGTCCTATAATTTCCTTGAATTGTTGTATTACAAGAGCACAAAATTGTGGTGAATTGATGTGAAAAGGTGTTTTTATAACTTTTCGCAATTCTGTTTGTTTTATTGTTTTTTTTAATCCATGACAGAAAGCCTGTGTTGATGCAGGTAAATAAAAAGGTTGTTCAGGGCAATCTAGCGCAGAGAATCCGCCTTCCGGAATAATGAATCGAATAGGTCCATCACACTTATTAAGTTTATTCCCTATCCAGATACCAAGCTGATAGTTTTCTTCAGGTGTGGTTCGCATCAATGTCACCTGAGAATTATGCTCAATAAACAGCCTGTTGCTGTAGCGTTCTGGAACTGTGTCCTTTGCACCAAAGTTAACCATGTCCAAAGCACCAGCACTGCCGATCCACGGAATATTTTTTTTTGCAATGACGTCTAACCGTGTGTCAGGACAACCCAAAACACCCCCAAATAACAGATCGGCAATTTCTGTTAATGTAATATCTAAAACACAAACCAATTCGCCGTCCTTAGCCAATTTCTCCATGCTTGTTCCACCATTGCCGGTAGCATGAAAAGCTAGGCAATCGTATTGAGCATTTAACTCAGTAGTGAGCTGATTAATGCATGGAGTCGTTATACCAAACATCGTCAACCCTAAAGCGGGTTTATGAATATCAGCCAATGGCGTAAAATAATTGACAGAGCCCGCCATCATGTTTGCAGCATTAGACAAGACTGAACGAGAAATACGGTTGAGTCCGTTGAGATCGGTTACCGTATAAAGCATGGCAATATCGCTGTCCCTGACGTAGGCTGAGACATTCCCCGATGCCATCGTTGATACCATGATTTTAGGCAACCCGATCGGCAGGCTTTGCATAGCCGGAGTAATCAGTGCTGTTCCGCCTGAGCCTCCTATACCAATCACTCCCGCGATATCGTCGATTGAACTGTTCAGGAAATTCGTGAGGGCGACAGACATTGCTGTTATCGCCTTATTCCGTACGCCACAAAAAACGGGATCAGCACCAGCGGGATGATACTCAGCCACCTGAAGTGAATGAATATCTATCTTTTTATTCTGATGATTTTTCCCAGGAATTGATGTAGACACATCAATGATGATTGAATCCACGCCTGCGAGGCGTAAACAATATTTCAACCAGACCAGCTCGTCCAGTTTTGTGTCTGCTGTGCCAACGACAACCACAAATCGCGTCATAGTGTTCACCCTATGTGACATACCCAGTTCAAAGACAAATGTAAACCTATTGTAATATTTTACAACATGCAAGTTATTTTTTATCATTAGTGATATTTATTACTGTGAATGCTACACAGTTAAAATTTTAAGGGGATTAAATGATTCTGTTTGATGAAAAAAATCTGTCACCAGTCCGGCGTCGTACCCTGGAACGTATCACTCATTCAGCTCTGAAGTTATATCGTGAAAAAAAATTTCCGTCTCCTGAAGAGATTGCCAATGAAGCTGAGTATGCGAAGGTCACGTTGCGCAGCTACTTTTCAACCCACAGTGATTTTGTCGAATATGTTGTAAAACAAGTCATTGGATCATTCGTTATCCCCCCTATGGGCGATGATGCAGAGGAAAATATCGAGAAATTATTAAGATGGGGTTATGAAGAAATAGAAGCCAATGAGGCACTGATGAGGGATGCTTTACGCATTTCTCAGTTACGCTGGCAGGAATCTTTATCTGGTGAAGATAACCACAAACGACCTGTTTTGAAGAAAAAAAGTAACCGCAAAGAGACACTTTCTACGGCGTTAGCGCCGCTAAAAGGTCAGCTTAAAGATGACACAATACATAAGATTATTATGTTGATTTCAGTTTTATATGGTACAGAGGCTATGACTATTCTGAAAGACACTTTTGGTTTAGAAAATGATGACATCATCAACTTAACGAGTTGGGCCGCAAAGTTGATTATCCGGCAGGCCATTAATGAGGAGCTAAAATAATCAGAAGATCATTTTTTAACATAAAGGGTAAACCGGGCATGAGGCCCGGTAAAAGTTTCTTTTGGTGCCGATAATTTCTGTTACCAATCCTCTGATTAGATATAATCTGAGTTCTGGATAAAAAAATTGAACTCAATGCCTGTTCGAAAAACAGAGTTTTCGACCAAGAAAATTAAAGTGATGATATAAAGGTCATACCATCTGGCTCTTCGCCGGCGCTGACAAAGATGGAGAACGAGCGGCCCTTCTGTACATCTTATCGGTACCTGTCGGCTAAAGAAAGTGGATCCCGAGGTCTGGTTACGCCATGTCATTAGTCATATTGCGGACTGGCCTGCAAACCGGATGCATGAACGGGTCGATCTCACTTCTTAGCCACCGTCAATATGGTTTGAATGTGCTGCTTACATAGGGGAGCGGGAGTATTTGAATATTCATCACTATCAATAAATCAGAGTTATTACCAAAGAAAGCGCTACCGACCTTGATTAAGAGATATAAATAAAGGTTCAAAGGTAGCGCTTAAATTATATTTACAACTTTCTCATGTAAATTTTTAAAAGAGTTTTAACCAACCCTGGATTATTAATAACATTAGCATCTCTTTCCTCATTATATGCGACAAGAGTACGATAAACTTCTTGATTTATATCACACGCCAGTGTAATAAGACCCGATAAGGGTTATGAACATTCTTTAGTTATTTTTTCAAGGATCACCTCATATAAAGAAGTTGCCAGACCTGATATATGCATAGCTTGATCTAATGAAACCTATTTTTTTATAGTACCCCCTCTGAATACACAAAAATCATGGTGAATTTAAATTAGAATTGGATAGCATATCGACTATTATCATTAGTGCTGTTATTCAAATAATTTCGAAAATTTTACTTAATGAGATCCCCGTTCTGATTAAAATACCGACTGGGCCAAATTTCTGAAGGATGTACTCCTAGTCTGTCCGCAATAATCCTCTCCCCTTTAGGCCACCGGCGTATTAATGCATTAGATAGTGTCGATGGACTCAGTCCCGATTCCCTTGATAATGCGGCAAGTGTGGTGCCGCGTTTACGCAATGCAGCAATAATATCTGCCGGATGCCAGTCATTTTGAGTCGTTATCATCTCTGTTTACTTCCCCTAATTGATTTATGGTGGCTATTCAAATAGGATGCATGAATCAGTGTTCATTTCCGGCGAGTAAAACCAAAACCTCTCCCACCAGAACCGCCATGAAAAGGCTAATAACAGACATATCGGCAAAAAATTTCTTACCAATGTCCATGAACACAGGACCATGATTCCTAGTTATTTATCAAATTACTATTACTAAAAAACGTCCTTGTTCATTCATGACCATTACTGTTGCAAGTAATGTTTTGCGTTATTACCCTGCCAAAATAATTTTCATTTTGATTCCAAAAAATTTTTCACTTTATTATGAGATAAGCTGGGATTATTGGTGAATTTTAAGGACAAGACTAAAGCTGAGCATTCTTGTTCAAAGTGAACAATGTCTTTATGCCCTGGAGTACATGAACATCTGATCCCAAAGATATCAGCTAATTCCGATGGTTTCATCAATGGCTCTAGCCTGAGCCGTTTTAAAATTTCTTTCTGATTATCTGACATATTAAATCATTAAAACCCTTATTCTTGAATGGATATTTTTATTTCCATTTTAATTAAAAAAAATCGTAAATTTCATTAAAGGGAATTCATATTAAAAAGTGCGTTCAGCTTGTTTCCACACTTTATTTCTTATTAATTTAGGTTCAACAATCAAACTTAACTCACAGGCAATAATCCAAACAACAGCCAAATAATCTTTAATGTTAATCTGATTAATGCACGGAGTCGTCATACCAAACATCGTCAACCCTAAAGCGGGTTTATGAATATCAGCCAATGGCGTAAAATAATTGACAGAGCCCGCCATCATATTTGCAGCATTAGACAAGACTGAACGGGAAATACGGTTGAGTCCGTTGAGATCGGTTACCGTATAAAGCATGGCAATATCGCTGTCCCTGACGTAGGCTGAGACATTCCCCGATGCCATCGTTGATACCATGATTTTAGGCAACCCGATCGGCAGGCTTTGCATAGCCGGAGTAATCAGTGCTGTTCCGCCTGAGCCTCCGATACCAATCACTCCCGCGATATCGTCGATTGAACTGTTCAGGAAATTCGTGAGGGCGACAGACATTGCTGTTATCGCCTTATTCCGTACGCCACAAAAAACGGGATCAGCACCAGCGGGATGATACTCAGCCACCTGAAGTGAATGAATATCTATCTTTTTATTCTGATGATTTTTCTCAGGAATTGATGTAGACACATCAATGATGATTGAATTAACTCCTGCGAGGTGTAAACAACATTTCAACCAGACCAGCTCGTGCAGTTTTGTGTCTGCTGTGCCAACGACAACTACAAATCGCGTCATAGTGTTCACCCCATGTGGCATACTTAGTTCAAAGGCTAATGTAAACCTATTGTAATATTTTACAACATGCAAGTTATTTTTTATCATTAGTGATATTTATTACTGTTAATGCTATACGGTTAAAATTTTAAGGGGATTAAATGATTCTGTTTGATGAAGAAAATCTGTCGCCAGTCCGGCGTCGTACCCTGGAACGTATCACTCATTCAGCTCTGAAGTTATATCGTGAAAAAAAATTTCCGTCTCCTGAAGAGATTGCTAATGAAGCTGAATATGCGAAGGCCACGTTGCGCAGCTACTTTTCAACCCACAGTGATTTTGTCGAATATGTTGTAAAACAAGTCATTGGATCATTCGTTATCCCCCCTATGGGCGATGATGCAGAGGAAAATATCGAGAAATTATTAAGATGGGGTTATGAAGAAATAGAAGCCAATGAGGCACTGATGAGGGATGCTTTACGTATTTCTCAGTTACGCTGGCAGGAATTTTTATCCGGTGAAGATAACCACAAACGACCTGTTTTGAAGAAAAAAAGTAACCGCAAAGAGACACTTTCTACGGCGTTAGCGCCGCTAAAAGGTCAGCTTAAAGATGACACAATACATAAGATTATTATGTTGATTTCAGTTTTATATGGTACAGAGGCTATGACTATTCTGAAAGACACTTTTGGTTTAGAAAATGATGACATCATCAACTTAACGAGTTGGGCCGCAAAGTTGATTGTCCGGCAGGCCATTAATGAGGAGTTAAAGTAATCAGAAGACCATTTTTTAACATAAGGGTAAACCGGGCATGAGGCCCGGTAAAAGTTTCTTTTGGTGTATGGGCCTGGGTATTTTGTGAGTGGTTATGGTCGCGGTAGGAATAGCCGTTACCGGCTACCCCCCGCACAGATCCGGACGTGCGCTACTAACGCATTCGGCTCCTACCTCGGGTGTTTGGCGTAAAAGCGCTGCAAAGGATAAGGATGCACAGTTCGGGGGGACGGTATCCATTTTCACCAGCTGACTGTAACGAGCCCACGTCATTTTGTGCCGCTGGCTTCGCCGTCTCAGTGACTTCAGCCACATCCGCTTCACTTCTTCCACAAATTGACACAATGCTCTACTGTTGAAGGGGACGCCATAGTAATTGATGTGTCCTTCTACCACTCGTTTCAGCCACCGGCCCGTTTCTTCCGGGCGGTTTGCAGCCGTTGCCGCAGCCCCTGTTTTATTCGCTTCAGTTGTATTTGACGCCGTTTTCGTTGGGTTTTGCGCATCACCGCATCCTTGCCCGTGTGTAATCGTCCTATATAATGCGTAAATCCCAGAAAATCGAACGTCCCCGGCTTGCCCCTCTCCGGTCGCTCCTCATATTGCTTTAACGCAAAGCGGCCAAATCGTACCAGCCGGGTTTTCGCTGGGTGTACCTTCAGCCCAAACTGCATCAGACGTCGTTGTAGCAGGGATTGGCACGCCCGAGCATCCTGATGTTTCTGGAAGCCCAGGACTGCATCATCGGCGTATCGGATCATCACCACCTCTCCTTGCACCCGCTTTCGCCATGCGTTGAGCCAGAGATCAAAGCTGTAGTGCAAATAGATATTCGCCAGCAGTGGCGATATGACAGCACCTTGCGGCGTGCCGCAATGCGACTTCTGTCGGTGACCGTGTTCATCAACTATCCCCACCGTAACCCACTGCCTGATTAATCGCACCATCCGACCGTCCCTTATCCTGTGCTGAATAAACCGGATGAGCCAGTCATGTTCCACGGTATCGAAGAACCGACTGATGTCCAGATCCAGCACCCAATTGACTTTCCTCTCCATAACGGCCACATTCAGCGCGTCCAGAGCATCGTGCTGCCCTCTGCCCGGTCTGAACCCATACGAGAAGCCGAGAAAATCGGTCTCGTAGATTTGATTTAAGACCGTGACAGCCGCCTGCTGCACGATTTTGTCCTCCAGACACAGGATACTCAATGGCCTTTCTGTCCCGTCTTCTTTCAGGATCATCACCTGCCTTGCCGGCTGGGGCCTGTATTGCCCCCGATGAAGTCTGCCGTGGAGCGCATGGAGGTTGTTTTGCAGATTTTCTGCCTAGTTTTCCCATGTGATACCCTCGCAGCCCGGGGCAGACTGACGTTTAAGTTGCTGAAAACTCTGACATAAAAGTTCTTCACTGATGTGATGAAAAAGGTGAGTAAACTGTTGTTTCCTATCCCTCTTTGCTGCTTTTCGCACAGCCAGCAGGCGTAACGTCGTATTTCCCCGGCTCTGTGTCCGGATACGGGCGCACTGTTGGCTGTTCCCCTTGGTCGGGAGCCTTCCCTCCATCAATTCCGCCACATTGTTTTCTGTTTTGTTCACTGATTTCTCCGGTACTATACTCCCGTCCGACTTCCTGAACTCCCTAAGGCTTCTGCTTTGACACTTAGACCTTATCGTCCCAACTGCTCACGATGGGAAACCGTTCAGGATCTCCCAGGTTCCGCGCGACGAACTTCCTCACATGCACAGGGTCTCCGACCCCGGGAGGTATGGTCAGGTTTCGCCAATACAACCTGACCATTGTGGGTTTCTGCTTACCTTAACTGCATCACCACCTCCGATTTACCGATTTCGTGGCTCAATACCTGGCCTGTGAGTGCCTTCGCTAACACTTCACGACAGGAGTTACCCACAGTCGCGCATAGCTAAAGGACCAGGTGAGTGGCTAGCTCTTACCCGGAAGGGACTTTCACCCTCTGTTCTATCGCCAGCTTGCCTGGCGTACTAAACGTTCGGTTACCTCACCTTGTTCTCCCCCTCTGGCCCATGCACGCTACTGCTTCCTTATTTTCTATTTGGAGACTAACACCATGAGCCGTAGCCGATATACCCCGGAGCAAAAACAGCAACATGTGACCCAATGGCGCCACAGTGACCTGACCCGAAAACAGTATTGCGAACAGCATCAGCTGAGTTTTTCCTCTTTCCGTGACTGGATTGCCGACAATAACAAAATGCACCAACCTCTCAGCCAGACACTGCCTGATGTGGCACAGTAATTTTGGTCACCGTAATAAAGGTGATATTTTTACTTCAACAATCAAACAGGTGACATGATGAAAAGAAGTTTTAGCCCTGAATTCAAACTGGAATCCGCCCAGTTAGTCCTTGATCAAAATTACAGTGTTATGGAAGCCGCTAAAGCGATGAATGTCAGCAAATCAGCCTTAGGGAGCTGGGTTCGTCAGTTGAGACAGGAGCGGCAAGGTAAATCTTCTAAAGCCATGCCCATCACGCCGGAGCAAATTGAAATACGTGAGCTGAAAAAGAAACTGCAACGTATTGAAATGGAAAATGAAGTATTAAAAAAAGCTTCTGCACTCTTGATGTCGGACTACTTGAACAGTTCTCGTTAATTGAGCAATTCAGAGTGCATTATCCAGTGGCTTTCCTTTGCCAACTGTTCGGGGTTTATCGTAGCAGCTATCAGGCCTGGCACCATCGAGTGAAAAAGCCCGATACTGAGCGCATCAGGTTAAAAAGTTTAGTCCGGGAAGCGTTTAACGAGGGCAAGGGCTCAGCTGGCGCACGAACGATTGCCGCCATGGTGACCGCCAAAGGCATACCATTAGGCCGATGGCGGGCAGGAAAATTAATGGCTGAACTGGGGCTGGTCAGTCGTCAGCAGCCAAAACACCGCTATTCACATCAGGAACAAGAACATCTTGATATTCCTAACCATCTTGACCGTCAGTTCACGGTCACCGAGCCCAATCAAGTTTGGTGTGGTGATGTGACCTATATCTGGACAGGTAAATGTTGGGCCTATCTGGCCGTCGTGCTTGACCTGTTTGCTCGTAAGCCCATTGGTTGGGCGATGTCTTTCTCTGCCGACTCTGAGTTGACAAAGAGAGCGTTGGAAATGGCGTTTGAATCAAGGAGGAAGCCACAAGGTGTCATGTTTCACCGTGATCAAGGTAGCCACTATACCCGCAAAGCGTTCAGACGGTTATTGTGGCGTTATGGTATCAAACAAAGCCTGAGCCGCCGAGGTAATTGCTGGGATAATAGCCCAATGGAGCGCTTTTTCAGGAGCTTAAAAAGTGAATGGGTTCCTGAAGAAGGATATTCAGATTTTAGAGAAGCCTTTCGCTCAATCACGAATTATATACAGGGGGAACCCCGTCAATCACGAGATTTCCCTTATGTCTTTATTACGTTTTTATATCCGGCATCAATTCGCAGAGCGAATGGGGCTGGCGCTGGATGACGACGCGATTTTCTATCTGTTTCATGAGAGCCAGGGAGATTACGTCAATACCCATATAAAGTTTACCAAAGAGTTACTTTTGCCCATCATGACTCATCTTTTGGACAGTTTGTCTGAGGATCCGGCAAACCGGGCCAGATGCAGAAATAGTGAGCGTATCCTGACGTTGTGGATACGGGGAATGGAGGCGATATCTCATGTTTATCAGGATCCGATGCTGATGCCTTATACCCATCCGGAAAGCAGTGGTCGTGTGGATGCGCTTATCCGGCCGGATACCGCCGTGTTACTGAATCTGACGGCAGAGCAGTTTTTGCGTCTGACGGCGCAGGACAGCCTGCCGGAAGATGAGCAAATGGGGCTGGAACAGTTCAGCAAAACACAACAATACTGGACACGTTTTATGGACTATTTGGATAAGCAGTTGACAGAAACGTGTCGGTATTGTTTTGAACGTTTGGGTCAATTTCTTCGTTACTTACAGGTTGAACCCCGTTTAATACGGCGTTTTTCCTTCGCTATCGGTTACATCGATGTATTAATGGGGCCACAGGATTTGCACAATATTGAGGCAGAGGAATTTGAGTCAGGGTATCTCGAAGACTATATCGATGCAGTCTCCGATGGATTGATGACACCCGTCCAGTTTCGGGTTGATGTGGTATACAAAAATGATCGTGTGATAGCGAGTTTTCGATCAGATGTAGACATTGAAGATGTTAACAACCCAACAGTCAGAGATTATCGGGATGTGGTGGATGAGGCAATCACCTGGGTAGATGGGCAGTTTGTGCGGAAAACCCACCGGGAGAGCACTATTACCCCCATACGAAAGTTAGCGGCTTGATTGAGAGTTAACCCTGATTTGCGGGTAAGTCGGTGGTTGTTTTTTTACCCTGACGGGCGTTATTTCCCGTCAGGGGATAACGCCCGTTTTTATTTTCGGAGCGTTACCGATGAAAAAGATTAAGACCAAAACATTCCCAAAAACTGTCCGCAAGAACAAAGCTGCCCATCGTCATGGCAGGCGTTTCCGGCCTGATTTATATCGGGTTATGATGGGCAGGATTATCGCGGCGTTTGGAAAAGAAGGCGCCCTGATGTACAGGCCACAAAATTGTGGAGACCGGCTGTCCGGCTATAAATAATTTGGATAGGGCTATCCGAAAGCGGGATAGCCTTTTTTCACATCGCTGAACTTATCACTGGCCTGTGGGGGCATTACCTCCACAGGGTATGCCCTATTTCAGGTAAAAAAAGAGGATTTTTTACTATGCCGAAGGGGTACGCTAATCGTTTGCATATCACGGGTCAACCTGACCAACTGGATGCTCTGCAACAATGGGGATTGGGAGACAAAATTCCCAATTACGGGCAGGCTATCCATCAAAGTATTAAGCTGTTTGTCGCGGACTGTGCCGGTCTCCTGCGACCCACTGAAACGACAGATTACCCACTTTATCCGGCTCTGGTAGCGAAAGGAACAGGGTAGACTCACCGGAAAACCGGGCGTTTGAGCAATGGCTGGCCTTGTTAAAAGAGAATGTTGCGCTTGATGAAGTCACCAGCCAACAGATTGACAGGCTATACCAACAAAGTGGTCTGGCCGCGCGAAAATGGGAGGCGTTGTTCCCGGTAGAGCAGGAAACCATCATGGCGTTGTTTAACCAAAAGTCCTGCGACTGGTTCGGTCTGGTTGATTGGAACGGAGAACGTGACACGGAAATGCTATGGTTTCATCTTGATGACAGGCTGACAGAGACGGTTCCTTGTGACTTGTTTCTGCTGATACCGACCCGTCTTGCGAGTGAAATCAATGGATTTTACGGCGGATTGTTAAAGGATCACGAGACGACTCATGAGTTGTATTTCCGATTATACGGTATGACACGGCCGCGAGGTTATGATATAGCCTGGAAGCACCATGATGATGGCAGTCTGACCGGGCATTTTGACAAAACACTCAGGGAGCCGTGGTATGAAAAAATCATAGTTCCTTTATCCAGGCAATATCACTGCCGTATCACCCATTATTTTAAGGAGGTCTGTGGCTGTTGTGGTTACGACAAATACCGGAATGGGCAGTGGGAAGCGGGTATTATTGATGAACTGGAATTTGGTGAGGAAGATGAGGACGGTACCCGTAAAGTGGTCGGACCGGACTACATTCTCGGCAATATTTCACATGACGGTTAGTGCACTGACAATGTTATCCCGCAGGGCAATTTCTTGTGGTGAATTGACATAAAAAAACAGGTTCAGGTTTACCTGAGCGTCTGATAACGCTATTGCCGGCGGATATGACGCCGGCGATTTACCCATTGGGGAATATTTCCTCTGAGGGGGCGTGTTCCCCCCTTTTCTCAGGAACACGTTTTGTCTGTATTGATTAATCATAAAGGCGATCCCCGGCGAGCTGGTGATAGGTAATGCGCTGACAAATGAACGTCATCGGGTCATGTATACTCCGGTACACTGGCTGGGGAACTGGTCGTGTCGTCTCAGGAAAAATCGTAAGCAGCATGAAGTTCAAACGGTTTGAGACACTGGATTAAGCCAATTCCGGCTCTTGGGCCGGAGTTTTATCCAACAGGACGGAGATGAAAAATAAATCGATTGAAGTTGTTTTGTTTATCCCTGACACGTTTTGGTCTGAATCGGTAGTGCTTCCCAGAGGCACTGGACACATTCTATTTCCCTTAATCCTTTCTTACATGAGCCGTCATTTGCCTTTTGTACTTATCATGACTGATTCAACGAAATGACCGGATACACGCTGCGTTTACCCGTGACGGAATTGGAAACGTTTGAATCATTGCGTGCGGTTTTCATCGATTAATTTTTATTCCCGGAAAAGAGTTTTGCCTTGTCCCTGTCAGAGGATGTATTAGGGTTTTGGGAAAAGAGAGGAGATTAATCGTGTTGAAAAAAATTAGAGTCCTGCTGGCGGGAACCTCCGCAGGAAAAAAGTCACTTCCACAACCCACCTCCATCCCAGAAACGGTCAAAGCAGGCTACTTTTTGCCGTCTGAGTCTAGGCTCTTGCTGGATATTTCCCGGCGACGGCAGTGTTTACAGTGTCTGTGGGACAACAGTGCATTACCTAAAACACACTATCAGGCATTGTGGCTGGCTCCGTTACATGAGTGTGTAGCATTGATGCAACAACTTCCGGCAGCACCGCAGGGGCCTTATGCCCACCCAGGCGGCTTGATAGATGTGACTCTGCAATGTACTGCCTCTGCCGTACGTCTGGCGAAAGGGCAGATGTTACCGCCGGGGGTGTCCCCTGAAACACAGGCAGAACAAAGTGTGATATGGAACACGGTGGTGTTTTACGCTGCGTTATTTCATTTTTTACCTGTTTTGGCCCAGTTTGACGGGGAACTGGATGAAGGCCAACCTTGGTACCCGGGATTGGTTGTGCCGCAGGGACCGTATCGTTTCCGGTTCAAAATTCCTCCCGTGGAGACGAGGGTTGCCTGTCATTTCGGGGGGTTACTCGCCGGACGATTGCTGCCGGCTAAGGCGTTGACCTGGCTGGCGTCAGTACCTCATGCCTTGCCTGCGCTGTTCTGTATTTTATCCGGTGACATGAAGGAAGATGACGTAATAAATCAGATAATGACAGAAGCTTTGAATAAAGCGGGCGCACCGACAATATCAGAAATATTCTCTGTCACGGCGGCATCACCGCAAATGATTGTTTCAGGAAATCCTGATGTCTCTGCTACGCCTTTATCAACCGCAATGGAAAGTGTTCTGCCTTCTCAGAGCCGGCAGGAAGATAACCCGATGACTGACATTGTTTCATCAGCCGTGAGGCCAGTTGATGAGAGCTCTTCTGCCGTCATGACAGTCGCACCGGAGAAGGGGGTACCGGTGGATGGGAGCACGCAACAGCTATTGTCATTAATGGGGATGAATGTCGCAGGCACAGTGACAGAACAGGTTATGGCGAGTGAAGCAGAAATCGTACCTCCAGACACGCCGGTGCCTTCACAACACTCGGTTCAGGCAACATTGCAGAACGAAAATGCGATTGAGACATCCTGTATTGGAGAGCAATTTTGGGACTGGCTGTCCGCTGGATTAAGGCATGGGGTGATGACCATTAATACGCCGAAAGCCCGGATACATCTGGTCAGTGGTTTTGTGTTTGTGAGTGCGCCGGCCATTTTCTTCCAGTTTCTCAGTGAGAAGAAACAGGTGGATGGCAAAGAGGTTAGCGAAAAATGGAAACGGGTACAAACCGCATTTGAGCGGTTGGGACGACATCGAGTCAGTGGTGGAAAGTGTTTTTGTTGTTGTCATCTTTATGATTCGGCTGATCGGACTGGCTCCTATCAACGTATTCATGGCTACTTAATCAAAAACACGTTGCTTTATCGTGACCGTTCTGTACCAGAGGATAGCCCTTTTCTCATGATTTCATGAGAAAGCATCTTTAATAACAATATGTTATTTTCTGCGCCCCGCAATGGGTTTTTAAATTGATGAAGTGAGGAAGTAGAGATGGACAGTATGACCTGGGATAACCTGCTGGATGAGTATTTCTTTGCCAAAATGTTGCGGCCGGATACGGAGTCAAGTTATCGCAAGGTGGTGAATACCTTCCTGGTGTTTGCAGGTGTGGACAATCGGCCTGCTCAAGTGACCCGACAACAGGTGCTGGCGTGGCGCAGATATGTGTTGCATCAGTCCGGACGGAAAGGTGTGACCTGGAACAGTAAGATTGCGCATATGCGGGCGTTGTTTAATTTTGCGATAAAAGAAAAAATACTGCCTCAAACGGAAAACCCATTTAATGGTGTCGTGGTTAATGCAAACAAGAAGAAAAAGAAAACATTAACCAAAAAACAGCTGACAGCCCTGTATCTCACGATGGGGCAATTTGAAGAGCGGGAGCGACAGGCAGGGGATAACCATCGTGCCCGCTGTGCATTATATCCGACCTGGTATTGGCTGACGGTACTGGATACATTGCGTTATACCGGGATGCGGCAAAATCAGCTATTACATATTCGGCTTGGAGATGTTGATCTGAAAGAACGCCGGATTATTCTTTGCTCCGAGGGGAGTAAGAACCATTATGAACACTTGGTGCCGGTGGTGAAATGGTTGTATCCGCGACTGGAAGTTTTGCTGGAACGTGCCCTGGCGGCTGGGGCAAAACTGAGTGATCCTCTGTTCTGTGTGAACTATTTTACCGCCAAAATAGACAGAGGAAGTGAAACCGACCAGTTACAGACGATAAAATCATTCTTTCGGCGCTTATCAAAAGAGTGTGGATTTGATGTGGGTCCACACCGTTTCCGGCATACCCTGGCAACTGAACTGATGAAAGCGCCTGATCGTAATTTGCAAATGGTGCGCGGATTACTGGGGCATCGCAGTATTGCCACGACGATGGAATATATTGATATCAATCTGGATACTGCCGGGCGTGCGCTGGAGCGTGAATTAATGCTTTATATCGATGCTGAGCCAGAAAAAGGAGAAATGTTAATCGGATAAAACAAAATCTCTTCGCTGTTGCCTGGACTTGTTTTTTCTGTACAAATTCCCTGTTGCAAGATAGGGAATTTTTTTGAGCTGATACAATCACCCATAATTAACTTTCTTCTGATCAATGAGGAAAGTTGAGTAACCAACATACAACATCGTGTTAATTAATTCATTGATTTTAGTTTGGATGGCTTGACAGTTGCAATAGAACTTGTAAGTATTGCGCTCAGACGGAAAAAGGACATCTGATTTCTCAGATATCCTAATCCTAGAACCTTTATATTTATATCTAAGTGGCGCAAAACTGATCAATCTACAATTATGCATTCCAGGTTCTGATATCGAACGCCCGTCGAGCTTTCATCTCTCAATCAACGCGCTTTAAATTGGTGCCCGGAGGCGGAATCGAACCACCGACACGAGGATTTTCAATCCTCTGCTCTACCGACTGAGCTATCCGGGCAACGGGGCGCATTAAACCGTATTCGGTAGAGCCCGTCAATAGATTTCTTTGGAAATAGTGATTTATGCTTTGAAATTATTCGATTAGCTAGAAATATAAGCAAAATAATAACGGAGAGTAGAAAAGTTGCTCTCCGTTATTTTCTTAATATTTTAATGTCTTAATGATGATAGCCTTTCTGGGCAGTATTGACTTTCATCAGATAACGACGTGATTCTGCCGATGGATGTTTGGTTGTCAGGGTTTCATAAACATCACCCGGAGCCATTTTATTAATAATTTGAGCCGCTTTTTTCTTATCGCTGGAAAATACCCGTAATACACTACCTGCACCACCGTTGTAAGCCGTTATTACTGCGTAGCGGCGAGATGTTGCATTAGTGATGTCAACCAGATAACTGTTTTGTAATATCGATAAATATGCAGTGCCGGCATCGATGTTATTTTCTGGATCAAATAGATAACTACGGCTCGGTTGCCCTGATTTACCTTTCATTTTAAAAACATCACGGCCAGCAGTATGTTGTACAACTTGCATCAATCCAAGTGCATCAGAACGGCTGACTGCATAGGGGTTGAAGCTGGATTCTATTTGCATAATGGCCAAAATCAGGGATTCGTCTATGCCATATTTAATGGAAGCTTGACGAATCAGTGGCAGATATTTATGAGCACGTTTGTCCAAATGGTTTGGTACCAGTTGTATAGTGACAGACCAAATGACATGTAAACCGGATTGGCGTTTTTGTAATTTATTGGCAATCAGATAATCTGCAAAGTGTGTTGCTCGCCATTCCCAACGAATCGGTTGGCCATTATTGTCCATAACTTGTCCATAAAGGAAAGGTTCTTTACTGATCTGAATATCGTTAGTATCAGAATAAAGATCAACTGAACCTGGATCATCACCCATTAATAAGGTCGTGATAATGGCCTTGCGTAAATAGGTTGTAGGGTCAATTGGAGAAATTGTTTCAATTGTGATCGTTCCAGCTTCAAAATTGATATGGCTGCGGGTCCGGTATTGATCGGTATATTTAACGTAATCCTTCGGGCCTGCAATTAATACTTCATGCAACCCCCAAATTTTCTCAATGTTATGAGCAAACTGGCCCATCAAAATATCAAAACCATTGGTATCTTTTATATATTCTTCGCGGTATTCACTATTTTTGTTGCTGGTACAGGAAATAAGAATTGGGGCAATAACAAACAACGCTAACAGTTTTTTCATCTTACATTGCCATCTGGTGTTGAATACAACATCAGAGCCACGGGCTCTGATGAAAGCTAAATATTATTTTTCTGGTGGGGTATATCCATCAATTTGAATATCATGACCTTCGAACAGGAATTTAGTCATTTCCTGTTCAAGCAATTTACGATCTTCCGGGTTCATGGTGCTGAGTTTTTTCTCATTGATCAGCATGGTTTGTTTGCTCATCCATTGTCTCCACGCTTCTTTGGAAATTTCATTGAAAATGCGTTTGCCCAATTCGCCCGGATAAAGCTGAAAATCCAGCCCTTCGGCTTCGCGTTGTAAGAAAGTACAAAAAACAGTTCTGTTCATAATAAATCCTCAAAATAGTGGGTGGGGGATTCAGCCCAGTTGTTGTAATAGATATTCAACTGGTGCTGCCAGCCCAACAGTTGCGGGTTGCTGTAAGTTATACCAAAGTCCTTTATTTTCATCCATGCAGGTAGTGAAAGATAAAATATTTATTTTTATCGGCACAATATCTAGATGAAAATGGCTAAATGTGTGGCGGAATGCGGTGAGTTGTTCGTGTTTACTGTGAGAAATGCCTGATTGTTCTAACCAGCCATTTAGCAAATCCATGCTCTCAAACTGAGGAAACGCAAACAAACCACCCCAGATCCCCGTTGGTGGGCGCTGTTCTAGCCAGACAGAATCATTATTTTGCATCAGCAAGAAATAAGCTGTTTTTTCAGGAATGCTCTGTTTAGGTTTTTTACCGGGATATTTTGTCCAGCTATGGTTAGCGTAAGCGATACATCCTTGATTTAATGGGCAGATTTCACATTTCGGCTTGCTGCGAGTGCAAACCATTGCGCCTAAGTCCATCATCGCCTGATTAAAATATTCTACCTCTTGCGCCGGCGTTACATTGGTGCTGATTTGCCAGAGGCAGCTTTCAACCTCTTTTTTACCCGGCCAACCTTCCACGGCATAACAGCGGGCCAATACCCGTTTAACGTTGCCATCAAGAATTGGGAAATGTTTACCTTGAGAAAGTGAAAGGATTGCACCTGCTGTCGAACGACCAACGCCAGGTAGGGCGACAACATCTTCAAAAGTTGTCGGGAATTTACCTTGGTGCCGCTCCACAACCTGCTGTGCTGCTTTATGTAAATTACGAGCGCGAGCGTAGTAACCAAGGCCGGTCCATAAATGAAGGACTTCATCAAGGGGGGCTGCGGCAAGTGAAGTTATATCGGGAAAACGTGAAATAAAGCGCTGAAAATAGGGAATGACCGTCGCAACCTGAGTTTGTTGCAACATCACTTCTGAAAGCCAGACGTGGTATGAGGTCTTTTCCAATTGCCAAGGCAGGGTTTTACGACCGTAACGATGGTACCAATCCAGTACCACTGTGGAGAATTGCTTTGCTTCCATCATTTGGATAATTGTCTTTAGGGAAAATCAGTGTTTCGTGAATAGGATTGCAACATAGTGTAACCTCGCTGTAAACCGGAACTTTGTTTTCGCAGTGCTACGCAATTTAGTATTAAAATTGTACTTATCACTATCGGACTTGCTAAAATCGCCCATCTTTGGATAATGCGCTCTCTTTTATACCCTATGGATTTCAAGATGCATTGCGACGGCAAGGGAACGAACCCCCGGGAGCATGGATAACGATGTGACCGGGGTGAGTGAATGCAGCCAACAAAAATAGGCAACTTGAAAGATGACGGGGATAGGTGGTTTGCTGGTAAAGCAGCCA
Source organism: Photorhabdus sp. RW14-46 (assembly GCF_963887965.1). NCBI lineage: Bacteria > Pseudomonadati > Pseudomonadota > Gammaproteobacteria > Enterobacterales > Morganellaceae > Photorhabdus > Photorhabdus sp. RW14-46. The sequence goes on from NZ_CAWPHH010000010.1 coordinate 108,502, forward strand.
TGAACGGCTGAATAAATGCCTTTAAAACTGACAGAAATACCATGATAAATAACGTAATTTCGCCGGAATTTGATGAAAATGGCAGGGCGTTGCGCCGTGTTAGGAGTTTTGTTCGTCGTCAGGGCCGGTTAACTAATCGTCAGCAACAAGCGCTTGATAATCTCTGGTCAAAAATAGGTGTTGAGTATCAGGCAGAAAAACTGGAGCTGGGAGCACTTTTTGGGCGAGAAGCCCCTGTGGTGCTGGAAATTGGCTTTGGTATGGGGGCATCACTTGTCACAATGGCAAGTCAGAATCCAGAAAAAGACTTTCTTGGAATTGAAGTTCATGTGCCTGGTGTCGGTGCTTGTCTGGCTTCCGCTGAAGATGAAAATATCGGTAACTTGCGGGTGATGTGCCATGATGCGATTGAAGTACTGGAAAACATGATCCCGGATAATCGTTTGGAAATGGTCCAGCTTTTCTTTCCGGATCCGTGGCATAAAGTACGTCATAATAAACGCAGGATTGTACAGCCACCATTTGCGGAACTGATAAAAAGCAAGTTGAAAGTAGGGGGCGTATTCCATATGGCGACTGACTGGCAGCCATATGCTGAGCATATGTTGGAAGTGATGAATGGCGTAGATAATTACCTTAATTTGTCCGAAAATGGTGATTATGTGCCGCGTCCATCTTCACGCCCGATAACGAAATTTGAATTGCGCGGTCAGCGGTTGGGGCATGGCGTATGGGACATCATGTTTAAGAGGATTAAGTAATGGCTAAAAACCGCAGTCGTCGTTTGCGTAAAAAGATGCATATTGATGAATTTAAAGAGTTGGGTTTTTCTGTTAAGTGGAATTTCCCGTCTAATACACCGATAGATGTTATCGATAGCACTGTTGATGCATTTATTGATGAGCTGATTGAATCCAATGGCTTAGCATTGGATGCCAGCGGTTATCTGGATTGGGAAGGCTTAATCTGTTTGCAAAAAATTGGTATGTGTACAGAAGAACACCGCCAATTGGTTGAAAAATGGCTGAAAGATCGCGGTATGGAAGATGTCATGACCTCTGAATTGTTTGATGTTTGGTGGGATTGATTAATCTATAAAATATCTTGCATGAATCACAACAGGGGTAGCTGGTGATTAATTAGTGCCCCTGTCTGGAGTAAAATCAGTGAGTACAACGTTCTCTAATACGTTATTGTCGGATATTTTGCGACAAGTTCGTCCCCTGATTGGCCAAGGGAAAGTGGCAAATTATATTCCTGCACTGGCGGAGGTTCCTGCTGATAACTTGGCAATAGCTATCTGTACTATTGATGGGCAGATATTTCATGCAGGAGATGCTGAGAAGCGTTTTTCGATTCAATCTATTTCTAAAATATTAAGTCTGACTTTAGCCATGACACGTTATCAGGAACAAGAGATCTGGCAGCGGGTCGGGCAGGAACCTTCTGGTCAGCCATTTAACTCATTAGTTCAGTTGGAACTGGAAAAAGGCAAACCCCGTAACCCTTTTATTAACGCGGGTGCATTAATTGTCTGTGACATGTTGCAGTCGCGATTGAGTGCACCTAAACAGCGTATGCTGGAAGTGGTGCGCAAACTTGCTGGTTGTCCTGATATTTGTTACGACAGCAAAGTTGCCCGTTCTGAAATGGAACATTCTCACCGCAATGCAGCGATTGCCTATCTGATGAAATCCTTCGGTAATTTCGATAACGATGTGCTCGCGGTACTGCAAACTTATTTTCATTATTGCGCTTTGAAAATGAACTGTATTGAGCTTGCTAAATGTTTCATTTATTTGGCGAATCAAGGGAGTACGATAGGTTCTGAGCAGCAAATCCTTAGTCCTCGTCAGGCCCGGCAGATTAATGCACTGATGATGACCTGTGGTATGTATGATGGTTCCGGTGAATTTGCATTCAGGATTGGTATGCCAGGAAAATCGGGCGTTGGTGGTGGGATCGTGTGTGTCGTGCCGGGAGAGTTTACTGTTACTGTTTGGTCACCGGAATTGGATCGATCGGGGAACTCTTTGGCCGGTTGTGCTGCCCTAGAATTGTTAGCTGATCGTGTTGGGCGATCCGTTTTTTAACTCTCAATCCATTTTTTAATTCTCAGGTGATTTTCTTAGGAGAAAACATGTTACGCAAAATTATCATTGCTGCATCTTTGCTATTTGTTGCTCAGACTCAAGCTGGTTATGAATGCCAGGTAAATCCACAGAATGACATTATTATTACTTCTCAATCAGTTCAAGTTGTGGGGGCAAGTGGCAATCTCCAGATTTCACCTGATGGTTCAGTAATTCGTGATGGTAAGAACTTAAGTTTAAATACAGAACAGCGTCAGAAAGCACAGCGATATCAGCGGGCTTTGCGGCAGGATTTGCCTTGGATTAAACAAGAAACCGGAAAACATCTGATAACGGCGCGTAAATCCTTGGATAAAGTAGTAGTAGAGACTATCGGCAAGGATAGCAATGTGCGTCATCGGTTGTCCGATCTTGAGTCAGGGCTTAATCAGCAAATAAACCGAATTATTGAAACTCGTTCTGATGGTATGGCATTCCACCATCAAGCGATTAAGCTGGTTGAAAAAGATAGCCGTAGCTTAATTGAGCAAAGTCTTGGTGGAGTATTACAGGACAGTATTAATGAGATTGGCAATAAACAATTTAGCCTGAATGGTGATAATAATCAGGCACTACAATCTTTGCTTGGTAGTTTGGGGGGATTGCAGAATAATTTGAAAGCTGAATGGCGGACTCAGGAGGAAGATTTCCAGCGTTTTGGCAAAGAGGTTTGCGGTAAGGTCAGTGGCCTTGAGCAACAACGAATTGAATTACTGAATTCTATTAAATAGTTGCTAATAATCACAAATAAGAATCAATTTGAAATTGATTCTTATTTAGATTGACATATTTTTTTCGCTACCTAGAATGCAAATGCTTACTAAATATTCTTTCTTGGAGTGCAATATATGAAAAAGATAATCCCTGTCGTTCTGGTATCGTTATTTGCTGTTGCAAGCCATTCCGCATTTAGTCAGAAATCTGCTGTATTTACACCAAATGTTGTTACAGTTCAGGCTGATGATAAGGTTATAGTTAAGCACCTTTCCGGTGAAACTGAGGTCAAAAAAAATCCTCAGAAAGTTGTTTCATTTGATTTCGGCACTTATGATTCATTAGTTAAATTAGGTTTATCAGATAGGGTTGTGGCATTACCTACAGGTAATACGCCTGAATATCTCCGTAATAGCTTACCTAAAGAGGTAGAAAATGCAGGAGGAATGAAAGAGCCTAATCTGGAAAAACTGGCGCAGCTTAAACCTGATTTGATCGTTATTACCGGCCGTCAAGGTTCTTTCTATGAAAATCTGTCAAAAATAGCACCGACAATTAATTTGGGAACTGATAGCAAAAATTATCTGGTTTCGGTTGAAAGTAACATAACATTATTAGGTGAATTATTTAGTAAACAGAGTGAAGTGAAAGACCAAATTGTTGAGTTGGAGAAAACCATTGTTAAAGCTCAGGATAAAGCTAAATCTGCTGATGCAAAAGTTTTAGTATTGTTACATAACGCAGATAAACTAATGCTGAATAACCAGAGTGTCGTGTATGACGTGGTTAAAGCACAGAAAGCGGAATTAGCTATTCCTGCTGGTGAAGATAAAACCAAACGCGTTGTAGTGACTTCTGACATGATTGCTCAAGCTAATCCAGATGTAATTTTAATTATTGACCGCAGTGAAGCAATTGGTGCTGGTAAGCTAGATAAAGCGAAGTTTGAAGATGATAAAGTGAAATCTACTTCAGCGTACAAGAATGGCAAAATTACTTATCTGAAGTCTGATCTGTGGTATTTGTCTGGCGGTGGTTTGGAGAGCCTGTCAGCACAAGTTAATGCTGTAGCTGATGCCCTTTAATCAGGTCATGCGCCATTTTGAATTTGAATAGTTGTTGAAGTTTCACAATGGATTGTTTTAGATTTGGTCTGACAGTTATCGGTTATTTTATGCTGGTGGCTGTCAGGTTTGGTCTGAGCTATACCCTATGGATTTCAAGATGGATCGCGACGACAAGGGAGCGAATCTCCGGGAGCATAGGGTAACTATGTGACCTAGGTGAGTGAGTGCAGCCAACAAAGAGGCAACTTGAAAGATAACGGGTATATGAATAATTAGCTTATTATGCGTATTTCCAGCGAAAATATAGATAATTTTTATATTCGAAATAATGCTTTATTTATTCATAAAATATAATGTTAATGTGTCATGATATATAGTGTGAAAACTAATATTGTTATTAATAAACATATTTATTTCATATGTAAGTAAGCTATAAAATTATTTAAATTGGTCATTTTTAAATAACGGGAATTGATCTAAATATTTTTTCGGATGGTAATTTTCTTTCTGTGAAAAAATAATTATTTAAAAATATTAATAGTAATTTATATATTGGTTTTACAAGGTGAAATTATTATTTATTTTACATTTTAGTGTCTGATTTATTCGAGTTTATAATATGGGTAATGATACTTATATTGAAAGGAACTTATAATAAATAATAAGTTCCTTGATAATTAAATGAGATTACAGATAAAGGTTTTATGAACAAGTATTAGCCGCGTCTACAGAGTCAAGGGCTAATCTGGCTATAGCAGGACCCGCCAGTGCTATTTCTGCAATAAATGCAGCTCCACCTGTAGCAAACCATATGGTTAATTGTGCGATTGCAGTTATTCCAGTAATCATCCAATTGTACCAATGCATTGTCTCTTTTAAGCAATCAGTTATTCCAGAAATACCTAAAATACTTTCAACTGCGGAAATTAATGACCAGGTATGCTTTGATTTATCAGTAATAGAATTCGAATTCTTAAGGTTATGAACTATAGTAAGTAGCTCATGTATAGCATCATGACCTAATTTTTTCAATAATATCTGTGTGGCTGATTCTCTTTCAGGTTTATGTATGCCCATGAATTTAAATGCAAGTTTAAAAGCATCTGCGACAACTATACCAATTGCATGAATGCATGGAGATTCACCTGCGTACTCTATTAATTTTAATCTTCCATCAGTGTCAGTTGGCTCTGAGTTATTAAAATGTAATCTCTTGTAAGCATCATTTACAACCATGTCAAAGCTAATATTTTCCTTTTGATGATCGGAAAGTTGATCATAAAAATCTTGATAATACGGAGTTAGTTCTGTGGCGAGGTCTTCTTTGGACAAGGTATATAACATTTCTTTATTTTCAATATTCATTTTTTACTCCAAGCAAAGTGAAATTAAAAATGTTTTTTTTAAATGTTCGTGCTTGTTAATAGAAATATAACCAAGCACAAATTAAATATAGTCGTATTTGAGATAATTTAAATGATATTATTGTGTCGTAATTCACATATGTTAAAATTAATATTGTGTAGAACGTGTTTTTATTAAATTATTAATTAATACACTTATTAATGATCGACATTAACTATTATCTACATGGTAAGTATATTTACAGGAGAGATTTGTGAATTTTTAATTTGTTTTTACACTATTATTTGTTGATTTTCTTTTATAAATATTGATTTTCTGTTATTGAAAATTAAAATATGGATTATTATTTTAATATTAATACCTTGGTTAATTTGTAATTTATATTTTATTTAAATTGGGAGGGATAATCAGCCCTCCGAAAAGAGAAGGAATTCAACACTGGACAATCAGTTGCTATTGTCTAATGAGTACCCCCACTGAAGTTCAGTAGGGGGAATGATTATGAATAGCACCAAAACCAATGGCGGTATCAATTTTATGTAAAGATAACCTTTGTGAAACTGAATTTTCCAAAAGCAATTTTTGTGCTAGAGAAATAGTTCCAATAATGAATTTAGGAACAGTTTGCCTTTCTGCGTAATTTGCCAGTGTGTTGCTGTTTCAGAGAGATAACCTGCGGCTAAGGCTTGTTTAATTTGAGTACGAATTGAGGTTTCAGATAACCCGGTGAAATCACTGAAATCTTGTTTTGGCATTGCTTCTAGTAAACGGAATCGGTTCATAAAAAATTCAAATGGCCGATCTTCATTTTCTACCTGATGCTGTTTATCCAGATAGCGCCCCTGCATATATCCACGGGGATGTTTGGTTTTCACTGTACGCAGAATACGGCCATCTTCAAATGTGATTTTTCCATGAGCACCACAGCCAATACCAAGGTAATCGCCAAAGCGCCAGTAGTTGAGATTATGCTGGCATTGGTAACCTGGTTTGGCATAAGCAGAAGTTTCGTATTGCTGATAACCCGCTGCTGTCAGCAATTGGTGACCTTGTGAAAAAATATCCCACAACGCATCATCGTCGGGCAGAACCGGAGGGCGGGAACCAAAGCTGGTATTAGGTTCAATAGTCAACTGATACCATGAAAGATGCGGTGGTGATAACTCGATTGCCTGACGTAAATCATCTAGCGCCTCATCAAGGCTTTGGTTCGGCAAACCATGCATCAAATCCAGATTAAAACTGCGTAGCCCCAGACTAGCGGCTAAATGTGCTGCCCGTTTGGCTTCATCCGGTCCGTGAATACGGCCAAGGCGTACCAGTTTATCTGGACTGAAACTTTGCACGCCAATGGATATTCGGTTAATACCCGCTTGCTGATAACCACTAAAGCGGTCGGCTTCCACAGTACCCGGATTGGCTTCCATAGTAATTTCAGCTTGTGGCGATACCGGCAGGAGGGCACGGACACCATCCAGCAATTGTTGCATTGCTTGTGAGCTAAGCAGGCTAGGGGTTCCACCACCAATAAAGATAGTGGTAACTTCCCGACCATTGACCATTGGCAGATCCGTTTTCAGATCTGCCAATAAATGGTCAACATACTCTTGGTGTGGAACATCACCTTTCAAGGCATGAGAGTTGAAATCACAGTAAGGGCACTTTTGTACACACCACGGAATATGGATATAAAGACTTAGTGGTGGGAGCTTAAGCATTACGTAGTGTATCCAACATCATCTTTAGTGCCTGACCACGATGTGAAACAGCATTTTTTTGTTCACCAGTTAATTCAGCCGCAGTACAGCCTAATTCCGGTATGTAAAAGATGGGATCATAACCGAACCCACCATTACCGGCAGATTTATGTGCGATGAACCCCGGCCAGCGGCCATGAAATACCAGAGGTGTTGGATCTTCTGCATGGCGTATATAAACCAGCACACAGTTAAACTGAGCTTGACGTTGATCGTCAGGAATATCTTTCATCGTATCCAGCAATTTTTCCAAATTTTGCTGGTCAGTGGCATTTTCTCCTGCATAGCGAGCTGAATAGATACCCGGAGCTCCACCAAGGATGTCTACGGATAGGCCAGAATCATCAGCAATTGCGGGCAGGCCGGTAACTTGTGCGGCGTGGCGAGCTTTAAGAATGGCATTTTCAATAAATGTCAGCCCGGTCTCTTCGGCTGAATCTACGCCTAACTCAGTTTGAGCAACAATATCCAGACCAAAATCAGCCAGTAATTGTGCCAGTTCACGAACTTTTCCGGGGTTGCCGGTTGCCAGAACGACTTTTTGCATTATTTTGAACCCAATTTAATTCTTATTTACTGTATCAGCCATGAGAGAACATCAGCGCGAAGATAGTTCAATGCGTAGAGGATCAAAATGACGATCATTGCTGAAAAATCAAGGCCGCCCATTGTTGGGATAATACGGCGGATAGGTGCCATCAATGGCTCTGTTAGTTGCATCAGAACATAGTCAATCGGATTGCGCCCTTGGCTTATCCAGCTTAGTAGAGCGCGTGCCAGCACTAACCAAAATACCAGTTTACCTGTTGCTGTTAGCAATTCGATTAACCCGATAGGGATGAAAAGTGTGAGGAAAGCAACCGTACCGGTACTGAACCAAAGTTGCATGATTAATTTAAACAATACCAGAACGTAAGCGATAACAATGGAGGCAGTATCGAGCGAACCAATAGATGGTATAACTCGGCGCAATGGCCGAATGATCGGTTGGGTCATTTTCACAATAAATTGGGCAAATGGGTTATAAAAATCACAACGGGCCCATTGCATCCATACACGAAGTAATAAAACAGCGATGTATAAATCCAGAACTGTGAACAGAATAAAGGTTAAAAATTGCATTTAGCAGCCTTGATAAAATTAAAATTGTTTTTCCATTTCCTGTGCCCGGCGAATAGCCGCCTGCATCGCGTTGGATATGGTTTCCGGTAATTTGCCTTCATAAAAAATACGTAATGCTTCCGCAGTAGTACCGCCTTTAGATGTTACCTGTTCACGCAGGGTTGCAAAAGGGAGATCTACATTTGATGCGGCCAGTGCCGCAGAACCTATTGCCGTTTGCAAAATAATTTCACGGGCTGTTTGGTTATCAAAACCTAAACGTTCTGCTTCCTGTTGCATTGATTCCATAAATAGGAAGAAATAAGCGGGCGCACTGCCTGCTGCGGCGATAACGTCATTGATGCCGTTTTCATCTTTTACCCAGTAAGTTTTACCAACACTGTTCATTAATGCTTGAGTGAAATCACGGTCAGACTGACTGACTTGCTCAGATGCGAATAATCCACTCACCCCTTGACCAATTAATGCCGGCGTGTTTGGCATGATACGAACAATATTGAGTTTGTCTTGTAATAAAGCATCAAAACGTGCAACGGAAATACCTGAGGCAATAGACAGAACCAGCTTGTTACTGAAATCTACATTTTCTTTCAGAGGCTGGCAGACATCTGCCATCACTTGCGGTTTTACCGCCAGAACAACAACGTCCGCTTCCTGTGCGTAGCGAATATTGTCACTACCGCTGTTAACGCCATACTCTGTTGCGAGTGCATCACGGCGAGTATGACTTGGTGCGCAGACATTAATCAGCTCAGCAGGGTACCCTCCTTTTACTAATCCAGCTATGATGGCGTGAGCCATATTACCTGCACCAATCAAGGTAATTTTACGTCTCTCCATTGAATACCTCGTAGCATTGAAATGGTTAATTGTGATACTGACGTGCACCGAAAATTGCTGTTCCAATTCGTACTAATGTGGAACCACAATTAATAGCGGCAGCCATATCATCAGTCATCCCCATTGAAAGAGTATCTATTTGGGGATATTTCGTTTTCAGGTTAAGGAAGGCTTGTTCCATTCTCCTGAAAACCGCTAATTGATGTGCATAGTCAGGTTCTGGTGCCGGGATTGCCATTAAACCACGGAGCCTTACATTCGGCAGTTTGTTCATTTCGGCTGCCAGCGTTGATAGTTCATCAAGTTGAATACCTGATTTGCTCCGTTCATCACTGATATTTATTTGAATAAGAATATTCAGCGGTTCCATTCCCTCCGGGCGTTGTTCGTTCAGGCGTTGTGCTATTTTTAAGCGGTCTATGGTATGGCACCAGTTAAAATTTTCTGCCACCAAACGGCTTTTATTAGACTGTAACGGACCGATAAAGTGCCATATCAAATCATTACAATTTGCAAAATAAGCAATTTTTTCTACACCTTCCTGCACATAATTTTCACCAAACTGGCGTTGCCCGGCAGCGATTGCTTTTTCGATATCTTCCACAGGTTTGGTTTTACTGACTGCAAGCAAGGTAATTTCTTCTGGAGCGCGTTCGCATTTCTGTGCGGCAATGGCTATGTGGGTCCTGACATCTTGTAAATTTTGTTCAATATTGTTCATGGTGACTCAGGAGATTAAAAAATGAATATGGATAAGCTAGTGGCCCTTAGTGTAAAGCATAATGCTTCAGATCTGCATCTTTGTATTGGGCAAGTTCCTGTATTACGTATAAATGGAGTGCTTTGTCCGCAAACTCAACTGCCATCTGTAAATAATCTATTGCTGGAAGAGTGGAGTAGGCAGTTTTTATCAGAAAATCAGCGACAACAGCTATTAACTAGTGGACATGTGGATTTTGCGTTGGAAACAGAAAATGGCCAACGATTGAGAGGCAACATCTTTCGTCAGCACTCCGGGTTGTCAGCCGTTTTGCGTTTAATTCACTCTCAGTGTTCAACTCTGGAACAGCTAAAAGCACCTGAAATTATCCGTGAAATGGCTTTGCGGGAAGAGAGTGGGTTGATCTTGGTAACCGGCGCTACAGGCAGCGGAAAGTCGACAACGTTAACTGCCATTGTGGATATGCTGAACAGCCACTGTTGTCAGCACATTATTACATTGGAAGATCCTGTGGAATTTATCCACCATAGTCGCAATTGTTTGATACAACAACGGCAAATTGGGTTGGATTCTCCCAGTTATCAGGCTGCGTTAAAAGGGGCTCTCCGGCAAGATCCTGATGTATTGTTGTTGGGTGAGCTGCGGGATAAAGAGACAATACGCTTGGCGTTAACCGCGGCAGAGACTGGGCATTTGGTATTGTCGACTTTGCATACCCGAGGTGCTGTACAGGCAATTGACCGGCTGGTGGATATTTTTTCCGCTGAAGAAAAAGGGTGGGTACGTAGCCAGCTAGCAGGCAGCCTGAAAGCTGTGATAGCACAGCAATTAGTCTCTGCCCAGGGAGGGGGACGAGTTGCTATATATGAAGTATTGGTAGTTAATCAGGCAGTGAGTCATCTGATACGAGAAGGAAAAAATCATCAAATAACAACGCTTATGCAGACGGGCGCTGCCAGTGGGATGCAAACCTATGAACAAGGCTGGCAGCAGCGTAAATTGCAGGGATTACTGGCAGAGCAAACGGAAAGGAAGATTAAAGAAAATGCTATCAGTTAATCGCGGTTATATGGTTGCTGTTAATTGATTGCTGTTACTGTTGGTTGATTGCTATTAATAGCGCTGTTCAAACCAGCTTTCCAGAATAATAACAGCGGAAGTAGCATCTACTTTTCCTTTATTTAAAGCCTTATAACCACCTCGGTCAAACAGATGAGCACGGGCTTCAACCGTTGTCAGGCGTTCATCTTGGAGTTGCACTTGTACGCCAAACCGGCCATGTAGCCGGTTTGCAAATTTACGTGCTTGCACTGTGACGAATTGCTCAGTGCCATCCATATTGAGGGGAAGACCAACGATAACCAGATCAGGTTGCCATTCTTTAAGTAATTTTTCGATTTGCCCCCAATTGGGGATACCATCTGTGGCTTTAAACGAGGTTAATGCTCTGGCGGTGCCCGTGATTTCTTGTCCAATAGCTGCGCCGATGCTGCGGGTGCCAAAATCGAAGGCCATTATTGTACGATTATTCATCTATGCATGTCCCGCCTGTGGCGCAATATTATAGATATTGATTCCGAGCAAAGATGCGGCTTCACGCCAGCGGTCCGCAATAGGTGAGTTGAAAATAATGTGTGGATCAGCGTTTGTTGTTAGCCAACTATTCTCCATTATCTCTTTTTCAAGTTGGCCTTTTTCCCAACTGGTATACCCCAACGTGACCAATATCTGTTTTGGTTGGCGTGGTGTACCCAAGGTTTCAAGGACATCTTTGGAGGTGGTGATCATTGTGTCATCGGAAATTTTGATACTTGAACTGAAACCGGGTTTTGGTGTGTGCAATATAAAACCATGATCTTCAGCAAGTGGGCCACCAGTCATGACAGGCTTGTTTAGATTGACACTTTCATCCCGATCTTCTGGTGATATTTTCAGCTTTTGTAAAACTTTCCGAACGGAGATTTGCTCAATAGGTTTATTTATCACCAATCCCATTGCCCCATTTGCATTGTGTTCACATATGTAAACAACTGAGCGTTTGAAATAGGGATCAGATAATGAAGGCATGGCGATAAGAAAATGGTGCTGTAGATTCATTTTTTTTCTAGTAATTAACCTGGCTATGTAAGGATTATTTAGCCCAACAGTATGTGGGCTAAAAGTATAAATGACAAACCTTGACAGGCAAATTCGTAAAAAGAATTTTTTATTTCTCTAATCGTTCTTCAATTGCATTCATTAACATGCCAGTAATTGAAATATCAGGGAAAGCGGCTTCTATCTCGCGTGCACAGGTTGGACTGGTGACATTAATTTCAGTCAGTTTGTCACCAATGATGTCCAGGCCAACAAAGATTAACCCTTTTTCTTGCAACGTTGGAGCAACAGCTCTGGCGATAGCCCAGTCACTTTCTGAAAGCGGGCGAGCTTCACCACGGCCACCCGCAGCAAGATTACCACGGGTTTCACCTTGGGCTGGGATACGAGCCAGGCAATAAGGAACGGGTTCGCCATCGACAATTAATACCCGCTTATCACCTTCTTTGATGGCCGGTAAGAAATTCTGTGCCATGCAGAAGCGATTGCCATGTTCCGTCAGGGTTTCAATAATAACCCCGACGTTTGGGTCATCTTTTTTCAGGCGGAATATCGATGCACCGCCCATACCATCTAGTGGTTTAAAGATGACATCACCATGTTTCTGGTGAAATTCACGTAAGTGAGCGGCATTGCGAGTCACTAATGTATCTGGTGTTAATTCAGGGAACCAGGCTGTGAAGAGTTTTTCGTTACAATCGCGTAGGCTTTGTGGTTTATTGACAATGAGAGTGCCTTTCTCTTCCGCGCGTTCTAAAATATAAGTGGCGTAAATGTATTCGGTATCAAATGGTGGATCTTTACGCATCAGGATGACATCCAATGTTTCCAGTGCCAGATCTTGTTCTCTATCGAATTGATACCATTGTTGTGGATGGTTTTCTACCTGCAATAAGCGGGTACGTGCGCGGGCTTCCCCTTGGTGCAGATAAAGATCACTCATCTCCATATAATGGAGTTCCCAGCCGCGACGTTGCGCTTCTAATAGCATGGCAAAACTGGTGTCTTTCTTGATGTTGATGGATGAAATGGGGTCCATCACGATGCCGAGTTTGATCATTCTTTCTCCTTAACCCAAATCGCCGAAACGCACTTGTAATGCAGTAATTGCGGTGAGCGCTGTCGTTTCTGTTCTCAGTACCCGTGGTCCTAATAGGATATCAGTAAATTGGTAATTAGCTGTCATAGCAATTTCATCTATCGATAATCCCCCTTCCGGGCCGATCAGTAAACGCACTTTTTCTACAGGTAAAGGCAGGGTATTGATGCTTTGGCTGGCTCGTGGATGTAGATTTAATTTTAAACTGCCATCATTTTCTGCACACCAGTGCTCAAGTTGCATCACTGGGCGAATTTCAGGGACACGGTTACGACAGCATTGCTCACAGGCAGCAATAGCAATTTTCTGCCACTGTTGAAGCTTTTTAGCCAGCCGTTCTCCATCCAGCTTTACACCACAGCGTTCAGAAATTAAAGGCGTAATAACATTTACCCCTAATTCTACAGATTTTTGAATGGTGAATTCCATTTTCTCACCGCGGGATATGACTTGCCCCAGATGGAGATTAAGTGGTGATTCATTATCGGCAAGTTCGCTATTGCTGATATGTACTTTGACAGATTTTTTGCTAGCTTCGGTAATTTGAGCGTTGAAAATCTGATTGCTGCCATCAAACAGTTGCAACTGCTGACCGTGGCTCATTCTGAGTACCCGCCCAACATGGTTAGCCGCCTCATCACTCAGATAAATTTCAGTATTCGATGAGAGTAATTCCGGGTGATATACGCGGGGTATACGCATGTTTTTCTTTCCTTCCTGCGGGTATACATAAAGCAATAAATAATGGTGGGTATGATAAAGGAGGCTTAATCCAATTATCAAGCTATCTCGATGCAGATTGTTATCTCTGAATAAATGTTGCGAGTCTGCTCGCATATTTATATCTTATTTGACTATTTTATATTTATTTTGTTGTTTTAATGTAGTGGTGTTTATTATTATCTTTTTATGCCAAAAACATAATGAATATTTGTTTTTTTATTTATTGGAGATGTTTTATTAAATGGATTTTAATATTAAGGTTATTGTTTTAGCTATTTGTATTGGAATAGTATCAGGAATGATTTTGAATAAAGTGATAGCCGTATTTATTAAAATTATTTATGGCTATGAAAAAATAGTTTTTGGTTATTTTCAGGTTGAATTAGTGACACTGTTTATAACAGCTTTCTTTATGATTTATTTTCCATTAAATTTCCATTTATATGTTGTTTTGATATTTGTTTGGGTGTTAATTATATTGTCTTTTATTGATATAAAAATTAAGTTATTGCCAGACATAATAAATTATCCACTGTTATGGTTAGGATTATTATTGAATTTGAATCAAACTTTTGTGCCTATTGAACAAGCTGTGACAGGTGCGATTGTGGGTTATTTGATTTTATGGTCGCTCTATTGGTTATTTAGAATAATTTGTCATAAAGAAGGGTTAGGATATGGTGATTTTAAGTTAATGGCGGCGGTTAGTGCTTGGTTGGGGATTGGTGCAATTCCTTTATTAATGCTCTTATCCTCACTGTTTGGTCTTATTGGGTGCTTATGGATGTGGAGAATACGAGAAAATTGCCAAGAGCCTGTTGCTTTTGGCCCATATATAGCCATTTCTGCGGTCATAATGATCTATTTGAATTTATTGGGAATGGATGGGATATCGTGGATGGTGCCCGATAGCTGAAAACGTATGGGCACCAGTAGTTAAAATTGTGGTATTAGAACTGTGGGATTAAAATTGATAATGAATCAGCGCATCTTGCCAACGTTTAGGTTGTCCCAAGTATTTATCAAGAGAAATAATAGATAGCTCATTTCTGTCATTTTCTAAAATAAATGTAGGGAAACCTGAGCCGCCAACTTTTGCCAATAATTCACGGCTTTTCCTAATATGTTGGAGACTTTCTGATTCATTATTCAATATCAGCTCCTGCTGGAACTGTTCTGAATCAAGCTGTAGTTCATTTGCTAAATTCAATAATGTTTCAGTTTCGCTGATTTTTAATCCACGAACATAATGCGCTTTTTGTACTGCTAATAACATTTCGACACCTTTACCAGCCAATTTTTCTGCTGCAAGAATGGCTGATATTGGTGGTAATGAATCCATAATCAGTGATTTATCATTTAACAGTGCGACATATTGCTCACTGAAAATTTGCCCGGTAAGGCTTGCGATCCGTTTATCCTGACTAAGGACATAATCACGCCATGTGTTGTCTATTTGACGTCTATTATCACCTGTCAGCATTCCGCCGCCATGCAATTCAATTTTCACATTTGCGACCTCTTTTGCGGCTTGTATCAGAGAGGAAACGCCATAACACCAGCCACATAGTGGATCATAGATATAATGCAGAGTCATTCCGGGCATATTACTTATTCCTGAAAAAGAGTTAATTTACTTATTGGGGCCACTTCATTTCGCCTTTCAGCACCTTAGCACTTAATTCGAGACTGGATTTGTCTCCAAGTTTTGGATAGTGTTTTTCCATTGCGGCGATTAGCGCTTTTGAATCTTTCGCTTTTGCCAGCTCTTTCTCAAAAATGGTCAGATATTTTTGCGTGAAATGAACGGATTCCAATGTCATTGGTGTGTTACCAATGAAATGCCCTGGAACCACAATTGTCGGTTTCAGCTCTTTTATACGATCTAGTGTCTGCATCCAGTTTTTACGCGACTCTTTAGTCTGTGTATCCGCCATCCAGACATGAATGTTGCTTGAAACGGTGACGCCACCTACTACCGATTTTAGTTTTGGTATCCAAACAAAAGTACGATCAGCCGCTGGGCCATCAAGACCTTCGACGATCAGTTTTTCACCATCAACTGTAAAAGAGTGACCTTCCAGTGGTTGCGGCACGATGACTTTTTTGGGTGCCTGTTCTTTCAGGACACCTCCCCAATAAGCCAATTTGCCATCTTTGGTCTTGTTGATTTCTTTAATTGTTTCTGGTGATGCAATGACTTTGGCATCAGGGAATGCTTTGGTCAGTACTTCAAGGCCGAAATAGAAATCAGGATCGGACTGACTGATATAAATGGTTGTCAGCTTTTTGCCGGTATCTTTAATTCTTTTGACCAGTGCTTCAGCATCATTTTTTTGAAACTGAGCATCGATCAGGACAACTTCTTTATCTCCACTGATGATTTCAGAAGAGACGGGAAATAGGCTTTTCTCACCCGGATTATAAACATCCAGTTTGAGATCAGCGGCTTGTGCCAGAGAAATGGTACCCAAGGAAAGGATACCTGCCAGCGCAATATTGAGTGTTGTTTTGCGAGTCATGATTGAATTCCTGATGTTGTGTGAACGAGGTTCATAATAAGTTGCGTTTTTCGATGGAAAAACCGCATAATGGGTAATTATTTGTTGCATAAATCGAGCTAATTGATGGATAGAATCACTGCTGCGCAAGTGTTCACTATAATTGTAGAACAAGGCAGCATGATTGCTGCATCGGAACGGTTAGATATGTCGCGGGCAATGGTATCCCGTTATTTGGCTGAAATGGAAAAATGGGCGGGGGTACGTCTGTTACATCGTACAACGAGAAAGATCAGCCTGACATCAGCAGGAGAGATCGCCTATCAGCGCAGCCGTAAGTTATTGCAATTGTCGGAAGAGATACCAGTTCATCAACCAGTAGAAGCGCAGGAGCTGAGTGGTCTTTTGCGGATAAGCAGTTCTCAATCTCTGGCAGTAAGCGCGTTGTCTGTGGCGATTCCTGAGTTTATGCAGATTTATCCTCAGATAGCGATTGATATGCAAATAAGCAATAAGGCAATAAATTTGGTCGAGGAGCGGATAGATTTAGCGTTACGCATCACGAATAATCTGGAACCCAATTTGATCGCCAGACCGTTATCGACATGTCATTCTGTGGTTTGTGCCGCCCCTTGTTATCTGGCGGGAAAAATGCTCCCGCAAAAGCCTGCGGATTTAGCCTTGCATAACTGTATGACTTATAACTTTTTTGGTAAAAGTCTTTGGTTATTTGAACATCGAGGGGAAAAATATTCTGTTCCTGTTAGCGGTACTTTGAGTGCCAATGAATCGATGGTGTTAATGGAAGCAACATTGCAAGGTGCGGGAATCGCTATGCAACCTTATTATTCTGTTGCTTCGCATTTGGCGTCAGGAAAATTGATTCAGTTGTTGCCAGAATATCGACCTCAAGCGATGGGAATTTATGGTATTTATGCCAGCCGTCAAAATATGCCAGCAACGCTGAGGGCATTACTGGATTTTCTGGTTCAATGGTTTGCTTCTTCTCCGTACTGGCAAGCCCTAATGCTGAAAAGCTGACTTTAGTTTCTGAGGAAACAGAGCAATTTGTGCTTTTAGGTGTTCAATAAAAGTATCAACTGGGGCAGAAGAAGGGCGGTGAATGGGTTTTATCAGGCTGACAGTAAAAGGAATGTTAATACTAAATGGGCGAGCGCATATTTCAGATTTGCCGTGACTCTCTAGATAATCGAGTACGGTCAGTGGGTTGACAATCGAAATACCAATGCCTTCGCGCACCATTGCACATACTGATGCAGCACTGTGAGTTTCCATAATCATGCGACGGCGAATATGGTGTTCTGCGAATATTCCATCAATGAGCTGACGGTAGCTATCCGTTATTGAAAGGCTGATGAAATTTTGTTCGCTGAAATCTTCTGGAGTCAATAGCGGCTTATGACTGAGAGGGTGAGCAGAGGGCAATACGCAAATTTCATTCAGCGTGATCAGTGTTTCTCTCTGTGTACCCGGTGGTGTCTGCAAATGTTCTGTCAAACCCAGATCATGGCGTTGAGCTGAAAGCCACTCTTCCAGTAGCGGTGATTCCTGTGGAATGATTGTTAAATTAGTCTCAGGATATTGACGGATGAAGTGATGGCAAACTTTCGGTAATAGTGATTGAGAAAATACTGGCAGGCAGGCAATGGAAAGCTGAGCATGTTGAAATTTACGTATATTGTCAGCCGCATTCATTATTCTTTCGAGTCCATAATAAGAGCGCTGAACTTCTTCAAAAAGGCGTAATCCTTGTGCTGTCGGATGCAGGCGGCCTTTTACTCGGTCAAATAGTTTGAATTTTATTAGATGCTCGAATCGTGCTAATTCACGACTGACGGTTGGTTGTGATGTTTGTAATAAAATAGCCGCTTCTGTCAGATTTTTTGTCGTCATTACTGCATGGAAGATTTCAATATGGCGCCATGAACAAGAAGGCATAAATTGTTTGTTCCTTCAAAGGATAATTCTATATCACAGATGAATAGACTATAACGAAATGGATATTTTTATTCCTGTTTTTTACTGCCAATAATGGGTTATCTGCTGACTTTGTGAGAGAAACCCTGATGAGTACTACTTTTACTCCCAATTTTACCCGTAATAATTGTCCTAATCTGATACCGGAGAGTTTGGGTCGTCTGCCAGAAACGTATGGTACTCCATTATGGGTTTACGATAGTGAAACAATTATCCAAAAAATCAATTTGTTATGTCAATTTGATGTGGTCAGGTTTGCTCAGAAAGCGTGTTCTAATACTCACATTTTACGCCTGATGCGTGAGTATGGTGTGAAAGTTGATGCCGTTTCGCTAGGGGAAATTGAACGTGCTTTACGGGCCGGGTTTTGTCCAGGGCAAGAAGTGTCAGATATCGTTTTCACTGCTGATTTAATCGATGTGTCGACGCTGCAAAGAGTAACCGAATTGGATATTCCGGTTAATGCGGGTTCTATCGATATGTTGGAACAGATTGGTCAATATAAAAAAGGGCATCCGGTGTGGTTGCGGATTAATCCTGGGTTTGGTCATGGTCATAGCCAGAAGACGAATACCGGGGGTGAAAACAGTAAACATGGTATTTGGTACCAGAATCTTCCTCAGGCAATTGAAAAAATCCGCCACTATGGATTGAAATTGCTTGGTTTACATATGCATATTGGCTCTGGTGTTGATTATCATCACCTTGCCAGTGTATGTAATGCGATGGTTGAACAGGTTATTCTTTGTGGTGAAGATATTCAGGCAATTTCAGCCGGTGGAGGTTTATCGACTCCTTATCATCAGGGAGATGAACGAATCAATATCGCTCATTATTTTGGGTTGTGGGATGATGCTCGTAAAAGAATTGAGCAGCATTTGGGTCATAAAATTGAGTTGGAAATTGAACCGGGGCGTTTTTTGGTTGCGGAATCTGGCGTTTTGATGACAGAAGTTCGGGCGGTTAAGCAGATGGGGAACCGTAATTATGTTCTGGTGGATGCGGGGTTCAATGACTTAATGCGTCCAGTAATGTATGGCAGTTATCACCATATCTCGGTTTTGCCTGCTGATGGACGTAAGATTGAGCAATTGCCATTGCGGGAAACGTTAGTTGCGGGGCCGTTATGTGAATCCGGTGATATCTTTACGCAGGTTGAGGGCGG
The DNA here is from genome assembly GCF_963887965.1 of Photorhabdus sp. RW14-46. Taxonomy (NCBI): domain Bacteria; kingdom Pseudomonadati; phylum Pseudomonadota; class Gammaproteobacteria; order Enterobacterales; family Morganellaceae; genus Photorhabdus; species Photorhabdus sp. RW14-46. The sequence goes on from NZ_CAWPHH010000010.1 coordinate 127,803, forward strand.
TGGAATTGCGCCAAGAGCATTGCCACCTGTTCAAGTTGGCGACTATTTAGTTTTTCATGACACTGGTGCCTATGGTGCGTCAATGTCTTCCAATTACAATAGCCGTCCGCTTATCTCTGAAGTGTTGTTTGTTAATGGTAAGCCTCAATTAATTCGTCGCCGTCAAACGATTGAAGAGTTGTTAGCATTGGAAGAAGTATCTTGTGCCTCTACGTCATAAAATACGGGGCGATATTTGTTAAGATATCGCCCCGTGATTAATTTAGTGCTTAACTCTCTTTAGTCGTCAGTTTCAGGCGGCTTCTGTTCTCAGTTTTTCAACGCGGGCAGGAACAGCCAGCGCTTCTGGTTCAAACTCATCGACATTAATAGAACGCAGACGGCTTGCTTCCGCACGTTTTAGAATTGCGGCCTCGTCTGGCGTGATCTTACGTTCTGCGAGTGCCTGTTCTGCCAGTTTATCCAGGCGAGTAAAGCCAAGACGCTTACCTGCTTCGCGACTCAAACGGGTGTGGATCGGTTCTGCGGCAATAATATCGTGCAGCGCTTCTTCCAATAATCCGTGAGGATTGTGCTCGTTTGGTGTCAGATATTGACCTCGGCCAATGCGATCACGGGTAGCCGAAGGTTGCTGTAAGATCTGGGCCAGTTTGTGATCCAGATGGTCAGATGGTGCTGAGTGTACACGCCCTAGAGGGAAGACAATAACACGCATCAGACCGGCAACCAGACGATTCGGGAAGTTACTCAGTAAGTTATCTATCGCCTGTTCTGCCTGATACAAACTATCTTGAACGGCCCACTGAACTAGCGGCAAATCTTCTTTTTGACGACCTTCATCTTCATAGCGTTTTAATGTCGCGGAAGCCAGATAGGTTTGACTCAAAACATCTCCAAGACGGGCGGAGACACGTTCACGGCGTTTCAGGCTACCACCTAATACCCCCATTGCCACATCTGATAATAGCGCAAGGTTGGTGCTCAGGCGGTTTAATTGCTGATAGTAACGGCGTGTTGCATCATTGACCGGTGTGCTGCTGGTGCGGCCATTGGTTAAGCCAAGCCAGAAGCTGCGTAACGTGTTACTAGCAACGTGACCAAGGTGGCTAAACAGTGCCTTATCAAAATCTTTAATACGGTTATTTTCAACCGCGGCCATTTCGTCAAGTACATAAGGATGGCAGCGGATAGCTCCCTGACCGTAGATAATCATGTTACGGGTCAGAATATTGGCACCTTCAACGGTAATGGCGATAGGTGCACCTTGATAAGCGCGAGCAAGGAAGTTGGATGGACCAAGGCAGATACCTTTACCACCGGCAATATCCATTGCGTCAATAATTGAGCGTTGGCCTCGGTGAGTACAGTGATATTTCACGATAGCGGATAACACAGAGGGTTTTTCACCTAGCATGATACCGGTTGTTGCAAGTGTTGAAGCGGCATCCATCAAATAGGTGTTACCGGCAATGCGTGCTAGTGGTTCTTCAATCCCTTCCATTTTACCAATTGGCATTTTAAATTGGCGGCGGATATAAGAGTATGCACCAATTGCCATCGCAACGCTTTTCAAACCGCCGGTTGCATTTGATGGCAGAGTGATACCGCGGCCAACAGACAGACACTCAACCAGCATACGCCAGCCTTGTCCGGCCATTTTTGGCCCGCCAATAATATAGTCGATCGGAACAAAGATATCTTTACCGCGAGTCGGGCCATTCTGGAATGGAATATTCAGTGGGAAATGGCGATGACCAATTTCTACTCCTGGTACATTGGTCGGGATCAATGCACAGGTAATGCCCAATTCTTCTGTATCACCCAATAAATGGTCAGGGTCGGACAGTTTGAAAGCCAGACCGAGTACGGTGGCGATAGGTGCAAGTGTGATATAACGTTTGTTCCAGGTCAGGCGCATACCGAGAATTTGTTCACCTTGCCATTCTCCCATACAGACTACGCCTGTATCTGGGATTGATCCGGCATCAGAGCCAGCTTCCGGGCTGGTCAGTGCGAAACATGGGATCTCTTCACCACGGGCAAGCCCGGGTAGATAGCGGTTTTTCTGCTCTTCGGTGCCATAATGCTGTAACAATTCACCTGGGCCGAGAGAGTTAGGTACACCTACGGTGATTGCCAAAATGCCGGATGCCCCCGCCAATTTTTGCAGGACTCGTGCCTGTGCATAGGCTGAGAATTCCAGACCGCCATACTCTTTTTTAATGATCATGGCAAAGAAGCGGTGTTCTTTCAGGTAACGCCATAACTCAGGTGGTAAATCAGCAAGTTCATGGCTTATCTGGAAATCATTGGTCATGCGGCAAGCTTCTTCTACCGGGCCATCCAGAAATGCTTGTTCTTCAGCGGTTAACTGAGGCTTAGGATAGTCATGCAATTTTTTCCAGTCGGGTTTACCGCGGAACAGCTCGCCTTCCCACCAGGTAGTTCCTGCATCAAGAGCTTCTTTTTCCGTGCGAGATAGACTTGGCATTACTTTACGGAAGGCTTTTAAGGCCGGAACAGTCAGTAAGGAGTGGCGCATTGGCGCAAAATTCAGCGGGAACAGAATAATGGCCATTGGTAACAACATCCAGTAGCTCCATGCATCAATAGCGCCCATCAGGACGGTATAGACAAGGAGCAGTAGGCTGCTGAGACTGAGATTGACTTTGTGATAGCAAAGTATCCCAATCAATACTAAGAATAGAATAATACTCAATGTGGTCATAATAAAAGCTCCTGGTTAATCTCAGGGTCAGGTAAGTCATCAGAGGTCGGACCTGTTGTGGTGTTCTTCTCTTTTTAGACCAGGAAATTGCTTTTAGCAATATCTTTACATCTTAATTACAATGTAGCTCACAAACTCGCAGTGATCAGGAACGGATTAATTCTCCAGAAATGTGATGTTGTCTTCTTTCAATTCTCTTGATCCGGTAAACTGCCATCCGGCACAACATTAAAGATTACCTGACCGAAGTGAGGAGCCTATGTATCAAGACTTGATCCGTAGTGAATTGAACGAAGCCGCGGATACGCTGGCAAAGTTTTTAAGTGACGATGCAAATATTGAAGCAATTCAAAAAGCAGCAGTATTGCTGGCTGATTCATTTAAAGTGGGTGGCAAGGTACTGTCCTGCGGTAATGGGGGTTCGCATTGTGATGCGATGCATTTTGCCGAAGAATTAACAGGTCGTTACCGCGAGAATCGTCCTGGCTATCCAGCGATTGCGATTTCTGATGTCAGTCATCTTTCCTGCGTCAGTAATGATTTCGGGTATGAATTTGTTTTTTCTCGTTATATAGAAGCGGTAGGGAAAGAGGGCGATGTATTACTGGGTATCTCTACTTCCGGTAATTCCGGTAATATTATCAAAGCAGTTGAAGCTGCCCGCTTAAAAGGCATGAAAGTCATTACGTTGACAGGCAAGGATGGCGGTAAAATGGCAGGAACCGCTGATGTGGAAATTCGTGTCCCGCATTTTGGTTATGCAGATCGTATTCAGGAAATTCATATCAAAGTTATTCATATCCTGATTCAACTTATTGAAAAAGAGATGGTTAAAGCTTGATTTTATACCCTATGGATTTCAAGATGGATCGCGACGGCAAGGGAGCGAATCCCTGGGAGCATAGGTAACGATGTGACCGGGGTGAGTGAGTGCAGCCAACAAAGAGGCAACTTGAAAGATGACGGGTATACAGGCTACAGAGGTGGGCAATGTGTGAGTTACTTGGCATGAGTGCAAATGTGCCAACAGATATCTGCTTTAGTTTAGGTGGCTTGATTCAGCGAGGTGGTCATACTGGGCCCCATAAAGATGGTTGGGGGATCACTTTTTATGAGGGGCGGGGCTGTCGCACATTTAAAGATCATCAACCAAGTTACAATTCACCCGTTGCCCGCTTTGTACAAGAGTATCCGATTAAATCTAGAGTGGTGGTTTCTCATATCCGGCAGGCTAATCGCGGTAATGTTACGTTGGAAAATACTCATCCTTTCATCCGTGAGATGTGGGGGCGCAACTGGACTTATGCCCATAATGGGCAGCTTCGGGGCTATCGGCAGCTTGAAACGGGTCAGTATCGTCCCGTTGGGCAAACTGATAGCGAACATGCTTTTTGCTGGATTTTGCAGCAACTTTCACAAAAATACCCAAGAACCCCCTCCAATTGGCCTAAGGTTTTTCGTTTTATCGCTTCACTAGCAGATGAGCTCAGCAAAAAAGGCGTATTTAATATGTTGTTGTCAGATGGGCGTTTTATGATGGCATATTGTTCAACCAACCTTTATTGGATTACCCGTCGGGCGCCGTTTGGAAAAGCGAAACTTCTGGATCAAGATATTGAAATTGATTTTCAACAACATACACAGCCGGATGATGTTGTTTCTGTCATTGTTACTCAACCTTTAACGGGTAATGAAGCTTGGAATCGTATTGAGCCGGGTCGCTATGCACTATTTCATCTTGGTGAACGCATATTGTGATTGATGCTGCAAAAGTGGTGATTTTTCAGGTGTAGCATTAACCACATATTGGCCGTTAATGATGCTGACCGTTGCTGGCTGGTGATTTTTTGCAAAATATTCATAAGCCGGCTGTAATTGTAACCAAAACATATAGTGGGAGGATGAACGATGGCGTAGCATATTCTGTGGTGTCATTCTGAATGGATAAATACTGATATTAATTTCATATTGCCCGCGCAATAATGCACTTTCTACATAATGGTAGATCTCATCCATATAACCATTAGTCATCGCATAGCAACCGACAGATTTACACTCTCCGTGGATCATTAAATAGTTGCCGGAATAGCCTCTGAATTTATCGTATTCATTTGGAAAGCCGAGATTAATAGATCGGTAATACCGACTATTTGGATTAAGTTGATGGGTTTTTACACGATAGAAGCCTTCCGGGCTTTTCAGATCACCTTCTGTGGTTTTGGGACCAAGGCCGCCAGAGTAATTACAGATGGGGTAGCTTTTAGACAGTTGGTAGCTTCCATGACTATTTTTAGTATAAAGCTCCAATATCCGCTCTTCTTTGAATATTTGGATAAAGACAGGAGAGCCAGGCTGCACAGGGAAATTTTGCTGCAATTGCACTAAAGTATCCTGAGTATAGACAGGAGTAAATGAACTAAATAACAACAATATTATTGTAATTATTGCAGGAAAAGCCGCAGTTTTTTTCATGTGACTACCGTAATAGCGATGTCGCGAACTAACTAAAAATTTAGCTTAAGATTGCCATGAGTCATCGACTTTGTGAATAGAAAATGATGACGGTAACTTTATCACTACAAAGTGATTGTTAGGTTAAAATACAATCAGTTGTCGGTAAAGGTGATATAATCATTCGTTTTTTGCGATCGGTTAATCGTTCAATGCCAAAATTATTCCTGTTTGCTTGAACTAAATCACTTGATTAGTCAGACAGTCTAAGAAGGGAGATGTTAAAATTGCCGCCCGGAGATTAACAGAAAATCGTAACAATTATCGGAGAATTATAACCTGGGCACGATTCGTGACTTAAGGGGTTTTTTATAGAGTGGCTATATTACCACCAGGTAATCTGTAGCATATGATTTAATTGATAAACTTGTGCAAATCTTATGATTAAAATTAAAAAAGGACTCGACCTCCCGATTGCAGGAGCGCCTGCTCAAGTAATAGAAGACGGTCCGACGATTCGCCATGTAGCACTGTTGGGTGAAGAGTATGTTGGAATGCGTCCTTCTATGTTGGTGAAGGAAGGTGAGCATGTTAAGAAGGGCCAGATTCTTTTTGAAGATAAAAAGAATCCAGGTGTGGTTTTCACCAGCCCAGCCTGTGGGCAGGTTGTAGCGATTAATCGTGGTGAACAACGTATTTTGCAGTCAATTGTGATTGAGATAACGGGAGACGAACAGGTTAATTTTGACCGTTATGATCGTGCCCAATTTACTCAATTATCCCGAGAACAAGTGGAAAAGAATCTGATTGATTCCGGGTTATGGACTGCACTACGTACCCGTCCTTACAGCCGAAGTCCTGCTCCCGGCTCCTCGCCAAAAGCAATTTTTGTAACCGCGATGGATACTCAGCCTCTGGCTGCAAATTCACAGGTGATTATTGCTACCGATAAAGAGGCTTTTGTTGATGGTCTGAATGTACTGACTAAACTGACCGAAGGTAAAGTCCATGTTTGCCATAGTGCAGGAAGCTTGCCGAATGTCGGTAATAATGCACAAATCACTTATAATCAGTTCTCTGGTCCGCACCCTGCGGGATTAGCTGGAACTCATATTCACTTTATTGAACCCGTCAGTGCGACTAAAACGGTATGGCACCTGGGATATCAGGATGTGATTGCGATCGGTAAATTATTCACTACCGGTACACTTTATACTGATCGTGTCATTGCACTGGCCGGTCCACAGGTTGAGAAACCCCGTCTCATACGTACTTGCTTAGGGGCCGATCTGCTTGAGTTAACTCAGGGTCAGCTTAAAGAGGGTGAAAACCGTATTATTTCAGGTTCCGTATTGTGCGGTACTCAGTCAGATGAGGTTCATCACTATCTTGGTCGTTTCCACACTTTGGTTTCCGTTTTGCGTGAAGGTCGCGAAAAAGAGCTATTTGGTTGGATCATGCCGGGCATCGATAAATTTTCTATCACCCGCACCACCATTGGTCATTTCCTGAAAAATAAGCGCTTTGCTTTTTCAACCACAATGAATGGTGGTGAACGTTCTATGGTACCAATTGGTAACTATGAGCGTGTTATGCCTTTGGATATTATGGCAACGCATTTGCTGCGGGATCTGCTGGCGGGTGATACCGATAGTGCTCAGGCACTGGGTTGTCTGGAGTTAGATGAGGAAGACTTAGCGCTTTGTACCTATGTCTGTCCTGGCAAATATGAATATGGTCCGGTACTGCGTGAAGTGCTGACTAAGATTGAGCAGGAAGGATGATTTCATGGGCCTGAAAAACTATTTTGAAAAAATTGAGCACCACTTTGAGCCCGGGGGCAAATTAGAAAAATATTATCCGTTGTATGAAGCGGTAACGACGATTTTCTATACACCAGGTACAGTAACTTCTGGCGGTGCCCATGTCCGTGATGCTATCGATCTAAAGCGTATGATGATCATGGTATGGCTGGCCGTATTCCCGGCAATGTTCTGGGGAATGTATAACGTTGGTCAGCAGGCGATCCCTGCGTTGTATCATTTATACAGTGGCGCAGAATTACAACAACTTTTGGTATCTGACTGGCACTATTGCGTTGCTCAGTTTTTGGGGGCATCACTGACACCGGATGCGGGTTGGGGCAGTAAAATGTTGCTTGGTGCAACTTACTTTTTGCCTGTTTACATCGTTGTATTTGTGGTGGGTGGCTTCTGGGAAGTGCTGTTTGCCCTTATCCGTAAGCATGAAATTAACGAAGGATTTTTCGTTACTTCTATTTTATTTGCGTTGATTGTTCCACCAACGATTCCTCTGTGGCAGGCGGCGCTGGGTATTACATTCGGTGTTGTCATTGCGAAAGAAGTCTTCGGTGGTACAGGTCGTAACTTCCTGAACCCGGCACTGGCTGGCCGTGCTTTTCTATTCTTTGCTTACCCTGCACAGATTTCAGGTGATTTGGTATGGACTGCGGCTGATGGTTTCTCTGGTGCGACCCCGTTATCTCAATGGGCGGCTGGTGGTAGTCAGGGATTAGTGAATACCGTTACCGGTCAGCCTGTTACCTGGATGGATGCTTTCATTGGTAATATTCCTGGTTCTATCGGAGAAGTATCTACGCTGATGATTTTCATCGGTGGGGCAATTATCCTGTTTACCCGCATTGCTTCATGGCGCATTGTCGCCGGGGTGATGTTGGGTATGGTTGCAACTTCCTACCTATTTAATGCTATCGGTTCAGAGACTAACCCGTTGTTTGCTATGCCGTGGTATTGGCATATGGTTCTGGGTGGTTTTGCTTTTGGTATGATTTTTATGGCGACCGATCCAGTGTCTGCTTCATTTACCGATAAAGGTAAATGGTGGTACGGCGTTCTGATTGGTGTAATGTGCGTTCTGATCAGGGTTGTTAACCCGGCATACCCGGAAGGTATGATGCTGGCGATTCTGTTCGCAAACCTGTTTGCGCCATTGTTTGATTATCTGGTAGTGCAGGCCAATATTAAGCGGAGAAAAGCCCGTGGCTAATGATAAACCAAAAAATAATGACAGCATCGGCAGAACATTTATCGTTGTTTTTGTGCTATGTCTCGTTTGCTCAATTGTGGTAGCAGGTTCTGCGGTAGGGCTGAAATCTCAGCAACAGGAACAAAAATTGCTGGATAAACAGCGTAATATCCTCGATGTTGCGGGGTTACTTAATCCACAGATGAGTGCCGATGAGGTTAAAGAAGCGTTCAAAAGCCGCATTAAAACTGAGTTATTGAATCTGGAGACGGCAACGCTTGAAAGCAGTCAGGGCAAGTTTAACCTGAACGATGCGTTGCGTAGTGATGATACCAGTATTGCATTACCACCTGAAAAGGATCTGGCGAAAATTCGCCGTCGCGCCAATATGGCCGAGGTCTATCTGGTGAAGAATGAACAGGGTAAAACTCGTGAAATCGTTCTGCCTATCTATGGTTCTGGCTTGTGGTCTGTTATGTATGCTTTTATCTCCGTTGATGTGGACGGCAAAACGGCTCGCGGTATCACTTATTATTCGCATGGCGAAACGCCGGGGTTGGGAGGAGAAGTGGATAACCCGCAGTGGCGTAAAAAGTGGATAGGTAAAAAACTGTATAACGATGAAGGCAACCCGGCGATTAAAATTGTTCGTGGCGGTGCTGCTGCCGATGACTCTTATGGTGTTGATGGCTTGTCTGGTGCGACTCTCACCTCTGCTGGTGTCCAGAATATGTTTAATTTCTGGTTAGGGGATAACGGTTTTGGTCCGTTCCTGAAAAAAGTACGCGAAGGAGCGTTGAAAGATGGCTGATAGTAAAGAAATAAAACGAGTCCTTCTTGGGCCACTCTTGGATAATAACCCGATTGCATTGCAGGTTTTGGGGATTTGCTCAGCGCTGGCGGTAACAACCAAGCTGGAAACAGCGTTGGTCATGACAATAGCGGTAACATTGGTGACTGCCTTTTCCAGCTTTTTTATCTCGTTGATTCGTCATTACATCCCCGGCAGTGTGCGGATCATTGTCCAGATGGCTATTATTGCATCACTGGTTATCGTGGTAGATCAGATTTTACAGGCTTATGCTTATGAGATTTCCAAGCAGTTGTCGGTATTTGTTGGTCTTATCATTACTAACTGTATCGTGATGGGACGTGCGGAAGCCTATGCGATGAAGTCTCCACCCATTGAGAGCTTTATGGATGGTATCGGTAATGGTTTAGGTTACGGGGTTATTCTGGTATTGGTTGGTTTCCTGCGTGAGTTGTTTGGTTCCGGCAAACTGTTTGGGATTACCGTGATGGAATCGGTACAGAATGGTGGCTGGTATCAACCTAATGGTTTGTTCCTGTTAGCCCCAAGCGCGTTTTTCATTATTGGTATGCTGATTTGGGGTCTGAGGACGTTGAAACCGGCGCAGGTTGAGAAGGAGTAACTGACAACATGGAACATTTTATAAGCCTGTTTGTCCGCGCTGTCTTTATTGAGAACATGGCGTTGGCTTTCTTCCTCGGTATGTGCACCTTTTTGGCCGTATCGAAAAATGTCACAACAGCGTTTGGTCTGGGTATTGCCGTCACGGTGGTTTTAGGGATCTCGGTTCCTGCTAATAACCTGGTGTATAACTTGGTATTGCGTGACGGTGCATTGGTTGAAGGGGTTGATCTCAGCTTTCTGAACTTTATTACATTTATTGGCGTGATTGCTGCATTAGTGCAGATTCTTGAAATGATCCTTGATCGTTATTTCCCTTCACTCTATAACGCGCTTGGCATTTTTTTACCACTGATTACGGTTAACTGTGCGATTTTTGGTGGTGTCTCTTTCATGGCGCAGCGTGACTATAACTTTTCTGAATCCATCGTGTATGGTTTTGGCTCAGGTATAGGTTGGATGTTGGCAATTGTTCTGCTGGCTTCTATCCGTGAAAAAATGAAATATGCTGATGTTCCAGCGGGTCTGAAAGGATTGGGGATCACCTTTGTCACTACGGGTTTGATGGCATTGGGTTTTATGTCCTTCTCTGGTGTCCAGTTATAAAGGCGAGAAGCGTTCATGGATATAATAATTTTAGGCGTAGTGATGTTTACCCTAATTGTGTTGGTACTGACGGCGCTGATTTTGTTCGCAAAATCAAAGTTAGTTAACACTGGAAATATTAGGGTTGAAGTTAATGGTGATCCGGAAAAGAGCTTTACCGCTCCTGCCGGTGATAAATTGCTAAATATGTTGTCAAGCCAGGGGATTTTTGTCTCTTCTGCTTGTGGTGGTGGTGGCTCTTGTGGTCAGTGCCGCGTAAAGATTAAAGATGGTGGTGGTGACATTCTGCCAACAGAGCTTTCTCACATTAGTAAGCGTGAAGCAAAAGAGGGGTGTCGTCTGGCTTGTCAGGTCAATGTAAAACAGAACCTGAAAATTAAGTTACCGGAAGAGATATTCGGTGTTAAGAAATGGGAATGTGAAGTTATCTCCAACGATAACAAAGCAACTTTCATTAAAGAGCTAAAATTGAAGATCCCTGATGGGGATGTTGTACCTTTCCGCGCAGGTGGCTATATTCAGATTGAAGCTCAGCCACATATTGCTCGTTACGAGGATTATGATGTGCCGAAAGAATACCGTGAGGACTGGGATAAATTTAATTTGTTCCGTTTTGTCTCTGAGGTGAAAGAGCCAACAGTTCGTGCTTACTCAATGGCAAACTACCCAGAAGAACACGGAATTATCATGCTTAACGTTCGTATTGCGACGCCGCCGCCAAAAAATTCGGAAGCACCTCCGGGAATTATGTCTTCTTATATTTGGTCACTAAAACCCGGTGATAAAGTGACTATTTCGGGTCCGTTCGGTGAATTTTTCGCAAAAGATACTGATGCGGAAATGATCTTCATCGGTGGTGGTGCAGGTATGGCACCAATGCGTTCTCATATCTTTGATCAGCTTAATCGATTGAATTCCAAACGTAAGATTAGCTTCTGGTATGGTGCTCGTTCTAAACGTGAAATGTTCTATACAGAGGATTTCGATCAGCTAGCGGCTGAAAATGAAAACTTTACCTGGAACGTAGCCCTATCAGATGCACTGCCTGAAGACAACTGGGATGGTTACACCGGTTTTATCCATAATGTTCTGTATGAGAATTATTTGAGGGATCATCCGGCTCCTGAAGATTGTGAGTTTTACATGTGTGGGCCTCCGGTTATGAATGCCGCGGTGATCAAAATGTTGAAAGATCTCGGTGTTGAGGATGAAAACATCATGTTAGATGATTTTGGCGGCTGATACACCATAAATAGTTTGATTTTAATGACCGGCGCGCCCACAAATTTGTGGGCGCTAACAATTCGGAAAGAGTAATTAACTGTGCGTAAAAAGATAAGTAGCTGGATAGCGTTAATATTTGCAGTATTGCTGCTGGCGGCATGCGATGGTCTGGAGCAGAAAAATATTCATGGGCAAACAATGGGGACTTACTATTCCATTAAATTTGTCACGGGTTCATCGGCTCCTTCGCCAGAAGCTCTGCAAAAAGAGATTGATCGCTTGCTGGAGGAGGTTAACGGTCAGATGTCGACATATCGCCCTGATTCTGAATTAAGTCGTTTTAATCAAAGTCGCCAAATTGATCGGCCATTCCCGGTATCACCTGCGACAGCCAAAGTGGTTAAAGAAGCGATCTACATTAATAAATTGACCGATGGCGCATTGGATGTGACGGTTGGCCCATTGGTTAATTTATGGGGGTTTGGTCCCGAAGGGCACGTGACGAAAGCACCTTCTGCGAGTGAACTGGAAAAACGCCGTGAATGGACTGGGATTGATAAACTGGTGGTAGAAGGTAATAGCCTGATTAAAACCGTTCCAGAGCTGTATATCGATTTATCATCTATCGCTAAAGGTTATGGCGTAGATGTTGTTGCTGAATATCTGGAATCACAGAATATCAAAGACTATATGGTTGACATTGGCGGTGAAGTTCGTACATCAGGTCATAATGGTAAAGATCTGCTGTGGCGGATTGCGATTGAAAAGCCATCTGACACTGGCATGGCACAAAATGCTCAGGAAGTGATAATGCCTGGGAATATGTCGATAGCGACTTCGGGTGATTACCGTAATTACTTTGAACAAAATGGCGTGCGCTATTCACATACCATTGATCCAAAAACGGGGAACCCTATTTCTCATAATTTAGTCTCTATTACGGTGATTGCTCCAGTTTGTATGAGTGCTGATGGGCTTTCTACTGGATTGAATGTTTTAGGGCCGGAAAAAGGAATGGAAGTTGCGGAAAATTTGAATATCCCGGTTTTTATGATTATAAAAACGAAAAATGGTTTTGAAGAGCGTTACAGTAAAGCCTTTGAGCCATACCTACAGAAAAATCAATGAGAAGCGGAAGGAAATGCTGAAAGTATTTATTGCTGCCTTCGTCTTTTTCCTGCTGGCTTTTGCGGGAATGTCGTTAGGCTATATGATTAAACGTAAGAGCATACAAGGGAGCTGCGGTGGTTTAAGCAGTATTGGGGTGGAAAAAGTATGTGATTGCCCAGAACCTTGTGATGCCCGTAAAAAACGTATGGCGCGTGAAGCTGCGCGGCAGGTTCAATTAGAGAAACATCGGATTATCTGAGTTTAACAAATCGGCGGAATTCTCCTTCCTGAATGCTAATTGAGAGCAAAGCGAGCTTTTAGTATTCGGGGGGAGATGGATAGCAAACAGCCCAAAGAGTTATCAGGTTGTCGTCATTGATTTTAGTATCAGGCCATATTTCGTAAACCAGACCGATTAAAACAGTGTAAAGCAAGTTTAATTTGGTGTGTGCAGGTTATTCTTTTATTTACCATAATTTCCCAGTTATGAAGAAATTAAATCCGATAATATTAATCACATAGCTTAATATCTTTTACATAGGTATTAGGTGATGCCAAAGATATTCTTTCACATACTAAATAATTCTCACTTTTTAATTTATAATCTACATAGAAAGATAGGGGGAAACTCGAAAAAAATGAGATGACAGTTATCATCCCAAAACAGTTAATAAAATTATCGTGATATTTTGGATAACGGCCAGTTATATTAAAGAAAATAACAAAAATCATGCTATATGAAAGCAGAGGAAAAGAAAAAAATATTATAAAAACAGGACCTGAGAATGTTATTTTATCTTCCATTTTAATTAAGGAAATTAGATTTTTCCCAGCAAAAAAGAAACCTGATAGAGCTAAAATAAAAATAGCAAAAGCGCCGATGATATGCATAATCTTTTTTTTATTTATCATAATCCCTCCAGTTATAAAGAAATTAAACGCAATAATATTAATCACATAGCTTAATATCTTTTACATAAGTATTAGGTGATGCCAAAGATATTCTTTCACATACTAAATAATTCTCACTTTTTAATTTATAATCTACATAAAAAGATAGGGGAAAACTTAAAATAAATGAATAAAAAGCTATTACGGCTGAATATTTAACATAGGTATCATGATGCTTGGGATAACGACCAGTTATATAAACAATAATAACTAAAACCATATGATATGAAATCAAAGGAAAAGAGAAGAATATTATAAAAATATGACCTGAGAATGTTATTTTCTCTTCCATTTTAATTAAAGAAATTAAGTTTTCCCCAGATAACAATAAACCTGATAGTGCTAAAATAAAAATAGCAATGGCACAGATTATTGGTAAGATATTTTTCTTGTTTTTCATAATCACCCCAGTTATAAAGAAATTAAACGCAATAATATTAATCACATAGCTTAATATCTTTTACATAGGTATTAGGTGATGCTAAAGATATTCTTTTACATACTAAATAATTTTCACTTTTTAATTTATAATCCACATAAAAAGATAGGGGAAAACTTAAAAAGAATGAAACAATGGCAATCACCCCAAAACAGTTAATAAAACTATCGTGATGTTTTGGCCAGCGATTTTTTATATTAAGGAAAATAACAGAAGCTATAAAGTATGAAAGAAAAGGAAAAGAAAAAAATATTATAAAAACAGGGCCTGAGAATGTTATTTTCTCTTCCATTTTAATTAAGGAAATTAGATTTTCCCCAGTCAAAAAGAAACCTGATAGTGCTAAAATAAAAATAGCAAAAGCGCCGATGATATGCATAATCTTTTTTTTATTTATCATAACCCCTCCAGTTATAAAGAAATTAAACGCAATAATATTAATCACATAGCTTAATGTTTTTCACATAGGTATTAGGCGACCTCCAGGATATTTTTTCACATATTAAATAATTTTCACTTTTTAATTTATAATCCACATAAAAAGATAGGGGAAAACTTAAAAAGAATGAAACAATGGCAATCACCTCAAAACAGTTAATAAAACTATCGTGATGTTTTGGCCAGCGATTTTTTATATTAAGGAAAATAACAGAAACTATAAAGTATGAAAGGAAAGGAAAAGCAAAAAATAGCATAAAAACAGGGACTGAGAATATTATTTTATCTTCCATTTTAACTAAGGAAATTAAATTTTCTCCGCTAGAAAAAAAAGTAAATAACGTTAGAATAATAAAAGAAAAAGCTCCTATAATATGCAAAAGCTTTTTTTTATTTACCATAATTCCCCCAGTTATGAAGAAATTGATTGAAATTAGCTTCTGGTGTTTTTGGTTTTCTTTCTAATTCTTTTTTGATCAAATTAATTATAGTTTCACTAATTTTGAAATTTTTATCTATAGAATCAAGTATATATGTCGTCAAAGCACCTACAAAAAGCATTGAGCCAGCCACAGCAATTACGCTAGCACCAGTAGCAAATGCAGTTGCTGCAAAAGTTCCAATAACCCAAGAAGCAAAGGCCGCTACTGCTGCTTTAGCGCCATATCTACTGAAATATTGCCTAAGAAATCAGCCAGCGTGTATTCATCTTTAAAGATGTATTCAACCGCTCGATAAGCTGAGGAAAATAGTATATTGAATTTAACTCCCTTAACTATGCTACTATTTATTCCCTGTTGCCCTATCCCCATAGAGATCATCTTCATGTTAGAAGCACTGTATCTTGAAGCATTGATGATTTTTCTAAGCTCCGCATGACCTGAAATTTTAATATATCTTTGCCCATTTTTACCAACATACTCTGTGGCTTTAATTCCTAATTTTTTAAATTCTCCTACTACATTTGCAAAGTCAAAAGCATCACGTATATTACCTGCATAGGGTGATATAGGATCGGTAATCGAAAACACTTTCTTTATAAATGGACTTTTTGGTTTTGGCGAATCAATATCCTCTAAAACATCTTTCGCTTCCTCTAAGGATAGTAACGCAATATACGTTGTATTCTCGTTTAACTGTTTCTCAAGACCAATAGCATCAAAGGGCTGATATTGAGGTTTCAAATGATTAATCCCAGAGTTACCTCTTAGAAAATCGCCCATATAGCTTTCCCAAGAGGGGCTGTATCTTTTATGTGTCATCGTGAAATTTCCTTTAATATTCTTAAAATCAAAAATCATCACATCGGTATTTAACGGATGGAGTTTACAATTTGAGTATAACATCGTTGTGTAAAAAAAAGCCATATTGGTTGCATAATAGCAAAATGTTGGATAATCGCAACGCATCAGCCATTATATTCCTGCATCATAATGGATAAAATCACCTCTGATGGGATAACACCATAGACTTAATCCCTTTAGGCTCGGATTTTTATAATGCTTAAAACTGAGTAACAGAACGAAGCTCCACACTTAAATGTGATTTAACCTGACGAGATAGGAATGAGGCTTTAAGTATGAAAATGAAAAAATAAATGCTTTAAATTCTATTATCCCAACCATCTCTAATAAACGAAACTATTAACTCAAACAGATAAAAAAAGCTTCTATGTTTTAGGAAAGAAATTCGGTATTAAAACCATTCACCTTTTTATTTACCCTTTTTTAGGGCAGAAACGCCTATTTTTTTAAGTTTAATTATCATGGTTTTCTTCGTAAAATAACAGCGAGAAAACGCTTTAATATGAACTGGAGTACACTCATGGTTTTCAAGTATGATAAATTTATAAAACGACCATTATTAGGCATATCAAATATTATCTAAAATATGAAAAATAAGTCTGATAATAATGTCAGTAATAGTTTTTCAATCTATCAAATCATACAGCTTATTAACTATTTAACTGAATATATTTACTCTTATAAAAAAGTTAAAGATAAAGCATTTGAGACAAACGGCAATTTTATTCATCTCAATTATGTGGGAGTATTGAGTCTTTCTGATTTATGTAATAAGATGTTCATAATAGCAATAGATCGATTTACTAAATGTAATTTTACCAGAGTGTTAGCGTTCACTAGCATTTGGGATTACTAACCGTTTACAAATTCTAAAACCTATACCTTATGGATTTCGAGGTGCATCGCGACGGCAAGGGAGCGAATCCCCGGGAGCATAGATAACGATGTGACCGGGGTGAGCGAGTGCAGCCAACAAAGAGGCAACTTGAAAGATAACGGGTATACATATCCAAGTTACTTGGATATACGGTTTAAATCTATTTTAAGAGTATCGAAATAGTGCCAGATATTTCGAATTCGTGCTGCTCTTTTTAGTTTTGGTAATTTACTCAATTAATAACTTTGGAAAATGAATGACGTAGGCAGTTTAGCTAATCCATTTTAAATAGGATTAATATGATATGCTACCTTACACGATTTGCTCTCCAAATAGTGGGATCACACTGTATTCCTGGTTTAGTAATAACTGGAACGAGTGTAAAAAAAAGCTTAATGATCATGGTGCCTTACTTTTTCGTGGATTCAACATTGAAGATGTTATTGCATTCAGAGAAGCAGTATTAAGTGCAACTCCTGAAATATTGGATTATGAAGAACCCTCAACACCACGTACTAAAGTCAATGATCGGGTGTTCACTTCTACAGAGTACCCTGCTGATCAACGAATACCTTTGCATAATGAAATGTCTTACCGGCGTACTTGGCCAAAATATTTATGGCTGTGGTCACAAAAAGCTGCTGATTCTGGTGGTCAGACAACATTGGCAGACTATAGAAAAGTGCTCCAACGTCTCTCGAATGAAACCCGCGAAGAATTTAAAAGTAAAGGTGTTTTATATGAACGACGTTATAACACTGGGTTTGACTTAACTTGGCAGCAAGTATTTCAGACTGAGGAAAGGAGAATAGTTGAAGAGAAACTCAGATCTGAAGGTGTTGACTTTGAGTGGTTAGATGAAGAGCAGTTAATCACACGACAGGTTGTACAAGGTGTTGTGACTCATCCTTACACTGGGGAAGAAAGCTGGTTTAATCAAGCGAATCTGTTCCATCCTTCCAGTTTGCCTGAAGAAGTTCAGCTTGCTTTGGAAGCTGCACTCGGTGTGGGGATATTTCCACGAATGGCGAAATATGGCGATGGTACTCTTATCAGCGCATCCACATTAATTGAAATTCGAGCCGCTATTGATGCGGAGACAGTGTATCCGGATTGGAAGAACGGTGATGTGGCGGTTGTTGACAACCTTGCCGTTGCCCACGGCAGGGAACCGTTTAGTGGAGCACGCAAAGTCTATGTGATCATGGCTTCACCAATGCATTGCAATTTTTTCCTGCCAAATGAGGACATGAGATGCAAACATGGGACACTTTGACAGAATCAAGAACTTGTGCAGATCTTTTTGCCAATTCAGTAACCACTTCAGATTCATTATATGCTGTACGCCATGACAACATTGCACTTACTTATAAAGAATTGGCAGGGAAGGCTGGTGCCATTGCTCAATTACTCATTTCACAAGGAGTGGTAAATGGTGATGTTGTGGCAATTTTTATGGAAAGATCTGCTACAAGTCTTGTAGCTGCATTGGCTATCTGGGCCGTTGGCGCTGCATATATTCAGTTAGAGGTCAGCGAACCCGACAGTAGAATTAATGAATTAATAGAGCGTGCAGGCGGGGTTACAGTATTAACTGATGATTTGAACTGCCGACGTATTGAACACCATTCTTACATTAATCTTGATAGACAAATATTAGATCCACAGGAATATATTCCGGTATCAGGTCGCAAAGCCGGTGATTTGGCTTATTTGGTATCAACTTCCGGTTCAACAGGAATTCCCAAACTTGTTGCAATTGAACACAGCAGTATCATGAATTACGTCTCGGCATTTGTTGAGCGTGTATCACCAATACCCTCCAGTTTGGCGAGTACAACAACTTTTGCTTCGGATCTTGGTAATACGTCTATTTTCGTTGCTCTGCTAACAGGTCGTACCCTTGAGCTTATCAATCGAGAAATGATGCTGGACTCAATCGAGCTTGCTAAGCATATCAGTAAATTTTCAATTGAAATGTTGAAATGCACGCCTTCGCAATTAGAGATGTTATCCAGAGAAGGTAACCTTTCGGAATTATTACCTGAAAAAGTACTTATTATTGGTGGGGAAGAACTAACTTCGGCACTTGCTAAAACTTTATTTGCAGCAAACCCCAATCTGAGAATATTTAATCACTATGGCCCTTCGGAAACGACTATTGGTGTATTAATGCATCAGCTAAATGGAACACGCCTAGGCAATGACTCAATTCCAATCGGTAAGCCCTTAAATGGTGTTGAAATAGCTGTATTGGACGACGCCAGGCGACCAGTTTCCCCCGGGGAAGTGGGGCAACTATATATAGGAGGGCGTGCGCTGGCCAGAGGCTATCATGGGGATCAAGATCTGACAGAAATTCACTTTGTTGATATCTTTGGACGTAGGTTTTATGCCAGTGGTGATTTGGTTAAACAAAACGAGCAAGGCAACTATTTATTTATCGGGCGCGTGGATCGCCAGCTCAAAATCCGTGGATATCGAATCCAGCCTAAAGAGATTGAGAATGCCTTGCTTGCTGAACCTGGGATTAAGCAGGTTGTTGTTACCAGTGTAAAATCTGAGTTTCACCAGATTGATGAACTGGTTGCTTATGTTGTGGGTACTGCGAGAGAGAATGAACTACTTTCAAACTTAGCTACCCGATTACCGGCCAGTCATATTCCATCCAGAATCTACAACATTGATGAAATCCTTGTTAATGCTAATGGAAAGCTTGATATAGCGCGTTTGCAGGCTTCTGTTAATACTGTTGAATCGATTTCTTCTGATGTTACCGTTCCTCGTAATGACATAGAAAAGCTTATCTTAGATATTTGGCGTGAAGTGCTTAAGCGTGATGATATTGATATGCAGGCTAAATTCCTGGAGTCGGGAGGTGACTCATTCAAGTCGTTAGTGGTTTTTGGGCGATTACGTCGTCATTTTCCAAATCTCACTGTTGCCCAACTATTTAAATATCCATCCATTGGGTCCTTAGCCAAAGTGCTCGGTGGCGAGAGTACAGCTCCCAATAAAACTAAGGTGGTACAGTTGTGACGACACTATATTCAGATGATGCGGTCGCCATAATTGGCGTCTCTTTTCGGTTACCACAATGCTCAAATTGGCGTGAATTGATTGATATTTTGGCTGACGGTCGGGACTGCATTCGCCCAATACCTGAAAGTCGGGTGGCTAATACGGGGCAAATTCTTACAGGCAATGAGAAAGAGGGGGGATGGCTTGATGAAATTACCGGGTTCGATCACCGTTATTTTGGTATTGCACTAAGTGAAGCCGAATATATCGATCCCAGACAACGTATAGGGCTTCAACTGGCTACAGAAGCGATTGTCAATGCGGGATACACTCTGAAAGAGTTATCTGATGCGCGTACAGCAGTACTTGTTGCTGCGCACGGCGGGCCGCATCCAGATCTTTTTCAGTCGTTATCGGTACAGGGAAAAGCCAATCCGTTCGCTTTCATCGGCAGCTTGCATGCTTTTTCGGCGGGTCGCATTGCGTATCTGCTTGATCTGCGTGGCCCAGTTTATGCCATAGATACGGGATGTTCATCATTTTTGGTCGCACTTCACGAAGCACGGAACAAGATTCTGACAGGGGAGGCTGATTTTGCTCTGGTAGGAGGCTGTGAACTTGTTTTAGGTACCTTGCCTCAGAGTAGTAAGAACTCAAGTGGGTTAGGGGTTGAGTCAATGACAGATCGATGCCGTCCTTTCGATGCAATGGCTGATGGTGCTGGATTTGGGGAAGGAGGCGGTTTTGTTCTGCTTAAACGGTTGAGTCGTGCACATCAAGATCATGATGTTATCCATGCTGTCATACGAGGGAGTGCGATTAATCATGACGGTGGCCGTAGCAATGGTATCACTGCACCTAGCAGCATCGCACAAACCGAGGTGATTACGGCAGCATGGCATCAAGCAGGGGTCACAGCTACTGATATTGGTTACATAGAAGCTCATGGTACGGGCACTAAAATTGGTGATCCGATAGAAGTACAAGGTTTAGTCGATACATTTGCCGCTTATGACGTGCAACAGGAGTCTTGTGTCATCTCTTCTGTAAAAAGTAATTTTGGACATTTAAGTGGTATGGCTGGGTTGGCGGGGCTTGTTCGTATTATAGCTCAATTCCGCACTGGTCAGATTTTCCCTACGGCTCACTTCCAACAGTTGAATCCATTGTGTAGATCTACAGAAGAGCTGCCGATACGTGTCTCTTCTTCTTGTGAGCCGTGGCCACGTCAAGGTCAGCGTCCTTACTGCGCGGGAATCAGTGGGTTTGGGCTAAGTGGTACTAATGTGCATTTAGTCGTTGAAGAGGCCCCCTCAACTTTAAGGCACAAAAAATATGAGATAAATGAGAGATTGGTGCTGATATCGGCACAGACGACACAAGATCTCAGCACTTACCTAAGTGCTATAACTAATGCGTTATCTTCAACCGAAGCATCAATTGACGAGATTGCCGATATATTAATGTTGGGACGGGAGCATTTCCCATATCGTTGGAGCTGTGTGGCTTCATCTGTTTCGCATTTAGTGCAGCAACTCACGAACCACGGTTCAATCTCGCTATCTTCATCTTCACCATCATCTTCGTTATCTGTTGGTCTTATTTTTGATGAATGCTCTCCAATAGATATTCAACTATTGATGAAACGAGGAGAAACATTTCCAGCTTTTCATCGTGTAATAAAACAAGCAGAGAACTTATGTTCAGGGAAAACTTGGACGCTTCGGCAGCGCTGGATTATTTGGTTGTTGGGACATCACGCGGTATTGACAGCGTTTGGGGTGACAATTGACTTATTACTGGCCTACGGTGTGGGGAAATTGGCCGCACAGGTCGTCGATGGTGGTCTTGAATTTGTTGATGCATTGCGTCTTGCTGATGAACCGGTCACTGATTCAACATTTGATCACCAGCGTTTGCAAACCTTGTTGCAAGAACAGGCTGAACTATGCTTGGTGAGATTCAGTCGTTGTGGTGAGCTTGCAACAGCCATTAACACGTTGGGTTATCAGTCATACGATAGTGAAAGATCTCTGTTGACATTGCTTGGAGATTGGTTTGTCAATGGAGCCAATCTAGATTGGCAGCAAGGGTGTGAACGCAAGATAAATCGTCGTCTTGAACTGCCATTTGCTCCTTTTGTTGCCACCTATTGCTGGCCAGAGACTATTGAGAACCCTGCTATGGTTTCTGATGTTGTACCGCACACTTCGATATCAAATTCAGGAGAAAATGTTGAAGAGATATTGTTGACTCAGGTCAGAGAAGTGCTGAAAGAGCCGAAATTAACACTTGATGATGATTTTTTTGCGGCTGGAGGTAATTCACTTAATGGTGAGCAACTTGTGGTTCGGCTGAACGAGGTATTAGGTACGGATCTGAAATTGATAGATTTGTTGGATTGCCTGGATCTGAATGAGTTTTATCAATTGGTGAAAGACAGTGTTCAATTATCCTCCGTATCTACAACACCGGAGATAGAAACAAGGAACAATAAACATGTACTTTCTGGTCAGCAATTAGCAATTTGGGCGGCAACGGAAATTGCTGGTGAGTCTGGCGCTTATAATGTTCCCGCTGCTCTGCTTATCAATGCGGAGGCGGATGTTGCCTGGTTGGAAAAAACGCTAACTGAACTTGTCTTACAACAGTTGATGCTGCGTTGTAGTCTGGAATACAACGAACAAGGCGTTAACCCGGTAATCCATCCTCCGATGCAGGTCAAACTGGTTCATAGTGAAGTCGATTTAACAAAATACACTATTGCAACGGGCATACCCGTTCTGACTCAGCGTCTACAGCAGATGGTTGAAACGCCGCTCTCACCTTATGGTATTCCTCCCACACGATTCGAACTGTTGCAAGTGAATTTTAGCGATGGAGTACGTCAAGCACTATTGCTGAATTTTCATCACCTGTTTTTTGATGGCTGGTCATGGCGATTGGTATTGGCAGCTCTTAGTGGTGGCAAGATATCTCCGCCTGTGAACGACTATTTAAATTACGCGATGGAGCAATATACCTTACTTGAAAGTGAACAGGGTCGAAAACTGGAGGCTTTCTGGTATGGATATTTGGCAAACATCCCAATTCTGCTGCTGCCTTGTGATGGTGAGGGCGGGACAGCATCTAACCTCCAGGGTGCTAATTTACCTGTGATGATATCGAAGGATGTTACCGAGAGGTTGAGGCAGATGGCGATGAATTCTCGCGTAACGGTACAAATGATAATGTTGACAACTTGGGTGGCATTACAATGGCAGATAAGTGCGCAGCATGATATTTGTGTTGCTATGCCGGTGGCTAACCGGCAACTGAAAGATGAAAACACCATTGGTTGTTATGTTAATACCGTGATTGTGCGTGCACGGCTTGATCCACACCAGCCATTTCACGTAGTGCTGAATGCGGTTAGGCAGGCATCACTCAGCGCGATTTCACATAGTGCATTTCCTTCTGATCGAATCCAGAAACTGATGGCAAATACCTCCTATCATCTCACCATGTTTGATTTTCAGAATGATGTTGATCCTATTAGGGTATTAGGGGGAAATGGAGCCGTTGTCGAATTGCTGGATGTCGATCCTAATGGCGCGAAATATCCGCTCAATCTTACCTGTATTGAATATGGTGATGAGCTTCAAGCGCGATTGGAATATTCCGCTGCCCTTTTCTCACAAGACACGGTTTCTCGCTGGTTGAATATTTATATAGAGGCACTGACACGGCTGATGACATTAGGCGAAGAAACCACTCTTTTCGCCTTGTTTGATGGTCAAGACGATGTTCTTAGCGATATTCCAGATTTTCAGTTCTAGATGTGGATAAAAAAATGACAACTATGAAGCTGATTGATCGTGAATACTGGCTGATGCGGGTTGGTGATTTAACTAAGGCCGCTGCCACAACCGCAGATATTTTTCCTCACCATGAGGGATCTCTGGTAAGTGCGCAATGTCCGCTTTTCCCCACCGTTACTGACCGGCTAAAACAAGTAGCGGGCAACTCTGAATTGCTGACATGGGCAATTTTGGCGGCAGTGACTAGTATCGTGTTGCGCCGTATTGGGGGCGTATCCTCTGTTGTGTTGCATATTAACACCGAACAAGGCAAGCGTTTGCCTGTCTTATTGACGGTACCTCCTGCCGTGACTTTTCGTGAATGGTTAAGCCATGTTCGCATGGCCGCTGTTGAGGCTATTAATCATGGATCGATAGACAAGGTGCTGTTGATGCCGTTTTTGGAGCATTTCATGCCTATTGTCGTTAATTGCGCTCAGACGGAAACTGGGATAGCTATCGAGCTTATTGATGGTGTAGTGAGTGTGAGTGGAATTGTTGCTGCGACTCAGACGCTTCATCACTTAGCGGCAGGTATCGCGACACTGTTAAACAAGGGGCTTTTCGATCTCGACATCTGTCTAAATAATATGGCTATCGTCGATGACGCGATGCAAACAAAATTGCTAGCCAGATTCAATTCCCAACCTGATTATAGCTCAGGAAAATCATTTTATCGGCTAGTGTTGGAGCAAGCGGAAAGTAACCCCCATGCGATAGCTCTCCGTGATAAAACAGAATCGCTTACCTATCGGGAACTATTTCAGTTGGCGTTATCGGTAGCATTGAAGTTAAAAAATGCTGGCATTAGTGCCGATGATATTGTGGCGCTTTCAGCACCACGCAGCGCTCGATTTATTGCTGTTGCTACCGGTATTTTCTTCTCGGGTGGTGCTTACTTACCTATTGATCCAACTTTACCGAAAGCCCGGCAACAGCACATGCTAAAACATGCGAAGGCATTGATTGCAGATCATGTTGTGGATATGCCGCAGATAGTTTGGTTCTCATTCAGTGAACTTAGTTTTCAAAGCCCGGTTTTAGTGGATGGTGATGAGATAAAGTTACTTAATCAGCAGGTAACTGAGCCATCACCAAGCGAATTAGCTTATGTAATCTTTACTTCAGGCTCGACAGGTCTTCCTAAAGGTGTAGGAATTGAACATCGTTCTTTCCTTAATTTACTGGTATTTCAGGTCCAAAACTGTGAATTGAAACTAGGGGTGACATTGCCGCAAACAGCACCCATTTCGTTTGATATCTCAGTTTGGCAAATGTTTACTGGATTGACCGTAGGTGCGACGGTTTCCATTGTCTCTGATGATGTTGTAAAAGATCCTCAAGAGTTAATTCAATACATTATTGAGCAGAAATTTGAATATATTGAACTAGTTCCTTCGCTCATTGCAGTTATCCTGGATATCCTTGAACAATCGATTTCATTGAAGATGCGGGTTCAGCGGCAGTTACGTGGGATGATCTCAACTGGAGAAGTGTTAAGTACGGATCTAGCACGTCGCTGGCATCAGTGTATGCCAATGGTGACACTGCTAAATGCTTATGGTCCCGCTGAGTGTACCGATGATGTGACTCAAGGAAAGGTCGAAGAGCAATCTGATGGGCTATATTGTCCAGTGGGTACGCCTTTGCCAAACGTGACAATTTATGTATTAGATAAAGATTTTCAACTTGTTCCTCCAATGGTCGGTGGTGAAATTTTCGTTGGTGGGCCGAATGTCGGGCGAGGATACATCGGCAGTAATCGCTTCACGGCGGCGGCTTTTTTGCCGGACCCATTTCTGCCTGTCCCGGGTGCCCGTATGTATCGGACGGGTGATCGTGGTCGTTGGCGAGAGGATGGCATATTGGAGTGCCTTGGCCGGGCCGACAACCAGGTGAAGATTCGTGGTCGCCGCGTCGAACTTGGAGAAATTGAAGCGGTGCTGGCAAACCATCCGGATGTAGCGATGTGTGCGGTTGAACTTGTTGATATGAGTGGCTTTGAGCAATTAAGTGCTTTCGTGACGCAGACGAGTGATACCGTTGTGGATGCCAGATCATTGAGTAAATTTTTGGCTGAGCAATTGCCGGATTATATGGTGCCGAGCAAGTTTTATTTTCTTGATGCACTGTTATGTAATGCTAATGGTAAAGTCGATCGTAAGCAATTAAAGGCACTGGCAAAACAACAACCTGAATCTGCTTCTTATGTTGCACCACGCAGCAAGTTGGAACAACAGCTTTGTGATTTATGGTGTAAATACCTCAAGCTAGCCAAAGTGGGCATCACGGATGATTTTTTCGCTTTGGGTGGGGATTCCATTATTGGTATCCGTCTGATACATGAGGCGGGCTCTTTGGGGATCAATTTGCGTCCTCGTCATGTGCTTGAACATCCAACTATCGCTTCACTTGCAAAACTGGCGAGTACCAAAGGTGAAATGGCAGCAAATTCAACTCCGCGTATAGAAAAAGCACCATTGACATCAATCCAACAATGGTTTTTCGAGCAGCGATTTTCTGAACAGCACCATTGGAATCAGTCACATGTGATCAGTACAACGGAGCCGTTAAATGCAGAAGCATTATCCTTGGCGATACAGTCATTAGTTGAGCACCATGAACAATTGCGAGTTTGTTTTCCCAAAGAGAAGGGAAAGCATTATCAAGCCTTGCGCTCGCCTTATGACAACTTACTTTGGTTCGCTGAATCAGATTGTTCGGAAGAAACCATCGCCAATGAGGCTCATGCATCATTATCAATCGAGGAAGGACCGTTACTACGAATTGTAATGTTGGATGATTTTCGAGTTTTGCTGACATTACATCACTTAATTGTGGATCAAGTTTCCTGGCAAATCTTGCTGGAAGATCTTGAAACTGCGTATCAGGCTATTATTCAAAAAGAAATGCCGAGGTTTCCGAGGAAAAGCACGCAATATCTCTATTGGTCTCAGCAACAAGCAGCAATATCTCCCCAAATACTTCCTCCGATCCAGTTAACTGCACCAATTGATGTGGTACAGGTGAATAGTCATGTAAGTAACCTTTATGGCAAACGTTCGGTTGCTGAGGTCAAGTTATCTGAGTCAGAAACACAATATATTCAGGAAATTTCGGCATTAGTGCCTAACGGAGGAATACCTGCGGTTCTTTTGACGGGACTTGCAAATACCATTGCTGTTGAACAGGGTAACGGTCAACTCTTGATTGAGTTGGAAGGTTATGGCAGGCAAGAGGAAAACAAGTCTATTGACGTAATGCGAACTGTGGGGTGGTTTACAACAATAGGCCCCTTTGTGCTACCGGTCAATGCTATGGTTACGGTAGTCGAAGTTGCGACTGCAATGGTTGAAGCTAGTCCCTATATCAAGACCCATTTACAACAAACTTATGTTATGGAGCAGAATCCAAATATTGGATTCAACTACTTAGGGCGCTTCAATACGAAGCAGCAGAATGATGGCTTTTTCAGTGTAGAAGAAGATATTGGAATGCGGCGGGCAGCAACGGGGCACCGTCCACTGGAATGGGAAATCAATGCGGCCATCGTTGATGGGAAACTGATTATTACCCTTGAGTACATCCCCTCCCGTCATAATGAAGCTGCAATTAATGTGTTGTTAGCCAAGTGGAAGAGTGCACTAACCAAAGTCAGATATGCACCGAATGAATTAAGTGATCTGGCCCCTTTGACACCAGCTCAGCATGCCTTTTTTGAGCGTGATAATCCAAATGAAAATCATTGTAATCATGGTGTGTTGTTTACACTGAGTCGCACTTTGTCATTGGAGACTGTTGAACAGGCAGCAGCAGCGCTATTGGCCCGATTCCCTATTTTGGGAGCCAGCTTTATGGTTACTACATTGGGGAGGTGGCAAGGAATTAACCCGCAAGCCCGTATCGCAATTGAACAATTTGAATTGCAGCAGATAGCCCTAAATAGCTTATCGCAGAAAATTACTGAGTTAGCGAATATAGGTCATAAGTCGTTAGATCTGCTGAATGGGCCAATCTGCCGCATACAACTTTATCGAACTGCTCATAATTTGCCGGACAAGTTGTTGATTATAGTTCACCACTTGGTAGTCGATCCTTATTCCTGGGATTTACTTACAGAGGATTTAGCGGCGTTGCTTGGCGGAGCTGAAGCCCATGAATTAGATATTCCGACAACTTCGTATCTCGCTTGGGCCAGGCGTTTACACCGATTGGTGCAGGATGATCCAGCGTTGTTTGGTGTTCATTATTGGCTTTCACAACCTTATGAACAGGCACAGCAGTTAGTAAGTACGGATGCTATTGGCATTGAGGCGAATAGGGTTGAGCAAACAACAGTATTTGATGAAGTACAGACTCAGCAGTTTTTAAAACCATCTGAGCACAGTCAACTTCCCGTACTTGCCCGATTACTGACTCTGCTTGCGCGGTCTTTAGAAAGCCATTTTCTTTCCAGTGCCAACAATATCCTTGTTGAGTTGGGAGGACATGGTCGAGAAGACCTATTCGACGAAGTTGATTTAGGACGCACTATCGGCTGGTTTACATGTGGTTTTCCGTTCCTGTTGCCCTTTTCGATGGGACGCAGTTTTGATGAACATGCAACTGATGTGGCGCGGTTGTTACGTGAGGTACCTGTTCGAGGGTTTGGCTTTGAAGCACTTCGCTATCTTTCTGTTAATCCTAAAATCACCGAAAAATTAAAGGCAATTCCTCGACCACAATTAAGACTGGATTTTGAAGGAGAGCTTTTATTTCTGAATACACCTGATGAGGAGAAAGTTAATCCGATCTTTATTGATATCACCACAGAGGGAACGGGTTACTGGAATCCTCAGGTAACACCGATGGATTATTTGCTTTGCTTTAACATCAGTGTGAATGATGGGCAGATGGAAATTCGTGCTCAATTTGCAGGTGATGTCATGCCAAAAGAGCAAATAAAAACGGTCCTATCTGAATTTAATGAACGGATAACTCATAAAAATTAATATGAAAATACAAACGAATATGCAAGGTATGAATTCTCCTAACCCATTAACAGGTTTTAAGTTGCTTTGGCAGAGCGCCCGGACAATGAAAAAAGCCATTATTGGCACCTTTCTGGCATTAGTTGTCACACTGGTTTGTGATTTAGCGGGGCCATTTGTGATCCGTCATTACATTGATAAAGCGACCGCAGGTACTTTTGTTTATGAACTTGTCCTCTTGGCTTTAGGATACGCAATCATCTCTTTTGCCGGTGTTATCGCTGGTCTGGTTACCAGTTATTGCAGTACCAGTGCAGGTTGGGGTATTGCCGATGCGCTTAGGCGTCAGCTATTTCATCATGTTGTGCACAATCGGTCTATCCTGCAAATTGAAAGTGAAGCTCAGGGTAAGCTCCTTGAAAAGATTGAGGGGAATGCGGACATTATTGGAAAAACTATTGCGGAATCCGGATTCCGAATTATAGGCAATATCGCATTAGCATTAGGCACTTTGGTGATTTTGTTTTCTATTATCCCAGAAGTAGGTATCGCAATTACCGTGTTAGTTCTCGTTGTGGCTTATGTTCTGGTGAAACTTACTAACCTTGCAGTAGTGCGATGGAAAAAAGCCCGTGAAGAGAAAGCCCACATATTTGGTTTTATCGGCGATGCTCTTGCTGCGAAAGATGATTTGCATTCATTGGGAAGACGCCGTTGGCCTGCTTTGCAACTACAGAAGATGCTTTCTGGCTTATTAAAAATGGAACGTAAAGCCTATGTCAGCGGACGCATATTTTGGCCGATTACCCAGCTATTTTTTGCCTTGAGTTTTGGCCTGGGTTTTGGATTTGGGCTGCAATTACTCGGTCATAACAGTATCAGTATTGGTACGTTAACCATGATTTATCTTTATGTTGACCGACTCAGAGAGCCAATGGAAGAGATGTCTTCGGAGGTAGATCAGGTACAACAATTGATGGCGACCTTATCACTGGTAGTCAAGATGTTGCGAGATGAGGAGAAAGTCAATCACAACAGTGTAGAGAATCAGCTACCTGAAGGCCCCCTGTCAGTTCAATTTGATCAGGTTGACTTTCGCTATGAAAGTCAGGGTAAGCAAGTCTTACATAACGTGAGCTTCAGTGTGGACGCTGGAAGCAAAGTAGGCATTGTTGGGCGCACGGGGGCAGGTAAAAGCACATTACTCAATCTCATGTGTGGGTTGGCTCAGCCTGATAGCGGACGGGTTACTCTTGCTGGTGTTGAGGTCACTTCCATTCATCCTGATGAATTTGCCAATCGTGTGGCAGTGTTAAGCCAAAAAGCGTATCTCTTTTCAGCAACACTACGCGAAAATTTAACTCTGTTCGATAACAGCATTTCAGATGATGCAATTTGGTGCGCGCTCGAAGAGTTAGAGATCCATAAATGGGCGAAGACATTACCAGAGGGGCTGGATACTTTGGTGGGGGTTGGGGGGCGTTCATTGTCGGAAGGGGAAGTCCAAATGATTGCCGGGGTAAGAACCATGCTTCAAGACGCACAATTAATCATTATCGATGAAGGCACCTCGCTATTAGATCCTCGCACTGAGCAGAGTTGGATGAGATTACTGGAAAAAATTAGCGCTAATCGTACCGTGATCATCGTTGCCCATCGCCTGCACACATTATCCACTACTGACCAAGTCATTATCATGAATGAAGGCCGTGTCGAGGAACTCCTTCATGGCGCAGGGATCAAAACGTTAACAAAACATAGGGAACTTATATCATGACGGGGTTAACCCACTTTTTCCCATCAAAAATGTTGCCTTCTTTACTGAGTTTAGTGCGCAGATTTTCCTTTCTTTACTTCATCAGCATGGTTATATGGACGCTGATCCACGGCTTACCTTTGGTCGTTGGTTTTGCCATCAGCCAGCTTCTTGATAGTGCTGTTATCGATCCCGTAGGCTCAGCGGTTTGGTGGCTATTGGCATTGGCGGTAGGCTCAATGGTATTACGCTCAGTGATACTGATTTTTGGCTTACAGATTGATTTTACCCTTATTTTTAAGGTCAGCGCATATCTTAAACAACGCATTCTGGAGGGAATAAATTGCAGCCACTCTGGCGCGGATCTGGGTCTTTCTCAAGGGGATATGCTCAACCGTATTCGTAATGACAGTGATGAAGTAGCCTCTTTTCTCGGTTGGACAGCGGATTTCTTCTACCGAGCGGTACTATTGTTGATAGCACTTGTGGTGTTGCTGAGTACTGACATTGTGACGACATTGGCGCTTTTACCGATGGCTGGTGGTTTGTGGCTGGGCATAGCTCTCAAACATAAGGTCGGAGCATTACAGGAGGAGAAACGTCAATATCAAGGCCAAATTGCGGGTCGTATCACCGACATATTGGCAGGAATCCGTGACCTTCGCCTTGGTGGAAAGTTGGATCTGCATATTGAGCGACTTTCGGCAAGTTTTGAACGTCGTCGGGCGGTGCAGGCAAAGCATCAAATGTTCACTGATCTGCTGTCGGGGCTATTTCGTAACATCGTGATGCTAGGTACATCTATTGTTTTGATTATTGTCAGTACCCGAATTGTCAGTGGCGATTTCACTATTGGTAAATTGGCTCTGTTTTTGACTTATATCGGTTGGGTCAGTGAGCAGATCTTCTTTTTCGGTCGCGCCTTGGCTAACTATAAAAATGCCGATGTCTGCTACGAGCGAATTCAGCCACTGTTACAGACAGAGCAGCCTGCCAGCGAAGCCCCTATTGCTGATGACATCCTGAAATCACTGACAGTGAGGGGGCTTTGTTGCAATAGCGATACGCAACCTATTTCGTTTACAGCCACACCCAATCAACTGATTGTCGTTAATGGAGAAGTGGGTTCCGGTAAAAGTCGTATGCTTCGCGGTCTGCTCGCGCTGGAACGACACTTATCAGGAAGTGTGCTTTGGAATAACAAAGAAGTTTGTGGAGACGTCGATTGGTGGCAAAGCCCTAAAGTTACTTATGCCCGTCAAGGTGCTGGCTTTGTTGGCGGTACTGTTCGAGATAACTTGGCACTGGGTAACGACGCTGTCAGTGATGAAACTATGGAGCGGGCGTTAACGGCAGTATATCTGAAACCGGGTTCATCTGATCTTCCTGAAGGGCTTGATACTGTGCTGGGGTCCGGTAGTGTCAAACAGTTATCAGGAGGCCAGCGCCAACGTTTGACATTGGCCCGTATGCTATGTCATTCAGCCGAAGTTTATGTCGTCGATGATTGCGATTCATCTCTGGATACTGATACCGCCCGAGCCATATGGTCAGCACTGCCTAAAAAGTGGTCGGGGATCTGGATTGTAGCCTCGCAAAATATTGACCTGCTTGCTCAGGCGGATCAAGTGGTGACTATCAAACGGCGGAGCGAAACATCATGAATTACAGGGTGGTATGTAACAAAGAGGGTAAGCACTCCATTTGGCCTGAAGGGCGGATATTACCGTTAGGGTGGCAAAATGTGGGTTTTTCGGGATCAGAACAAGAATGCCTGGATTGGATAGCTACATATTGGAGTGATCCTAAATTGAAAGTTTCCGCAGAGACGTTGGAATGAAACGTGTTCAACTGACGCCAGGATTATGGAATTACTGCGATCGACAGCAGACGACAATGACTGTTGTGATTGCGCCTTTTGGCGGCGGCAGTGCTTATTCTATGACCGACTGGGTTCAGCAACTGTTGACTGATAGTTATCGAGTGCTGGTGCTTCAGTATCCGGGACGAGGTTCTCGAAGTATTGAACCACTCCCTTTATGTATAAGAGATTTGGTGGCTACCGCGGCAAAAGATGTATTGCTGCATACACAGGGGCCTCTTCTTCTTATTGGTCATAGTATGGGCGCTTTGTTATGTCATGAACTGGCATTACTTTTAGAACAAGCTAACCGAACCGTTGAATATTTGGTCTTATCAGCAGCACGTCCACCACATTTGAATAGTATGGTGCCAGAAGAGATACTCCGTATGAGCCGGGAAGCTTGGATTGAAGAGCTAAAAACCAATATAGGAAATGAAGATAAGAAACTGCTTCATGCGGATGTGCTTGATCTCATGTTGCCTGTATTGCGTGCTGATTATTTGTTAGTGGCTGAGCACAAACAAGCCAGTGGCAAGGTACATTGCCCTATTTTAGCCATTGGCGGTGATCGTGACCCGTGGGTGAGCCCATATCATTTACAAGAGTGGCAATCGCTGACACATGATTCTTGCCAATTAGTCATGTTCCCTGGAGATCACTTCTATTATCGAGATCAGCTTTACGACATTTATTTGTATATCCGTCAAACTTGCTTAAAAGAAGGAAGTCTGCGCTAATGAGTGATGAAAATACCCAAACACAAATGAAGTATTCATCCCGTTTTGAAGGTTTGACGGATGAATATTTGGTTGTAATAAATGATGAAGAGCAATATGCCTGTGTTCATTCTGAATGGCCTGTCGCTACCGGATGGCGAGCGACCGGTTTTAGTGGGACGCAAGAAGCATGTAAAAAATGGATTGAAGAAGTTTGGACCGATATGCGCCCGGCTTCTCTGCGTAATGGCCCACAATCCTTTGATAATCAACCTCTGATAGTGATTTATGATGAAGGCGCAGCCCTTCCCAAAGATATTGTCACTGAATTGAATGGGGTTGCACCACTTGTACTTGTTATCAATTCAAACGAACACACAAGAGAGCGCATATCCTACTTTTCACGATTTGGTCACGTAGTTGATGGTTCTGATATTGCAAGGGCGGTATCAGAACTTGCTCACCTTAATCCTGCGGGGATTGTGACATTTAGTGAGCGTGCCTTACGTCTTACAGCTACGCTGGCAAAACACTTGAATTTGCCTTTTCACAATCTCGAAACGGTCTATCGGCTTACTGACAAATATAAGCAGCGAGTGGCTTTACAAGAGGCTGGCATTGAGTCGATAAGATTCTACCTCATTAACACTGTGTCAGATTGGGAGCAAGCTGTTGAACAGGTTTGTCTTCCCGCAGTGTTAAAACCAGCCTATGGTGGTGGCAGCATCGATACTTATCTTATTGAAGATCCGCAAACAGGAAAGAGCCTTGTAGAAAAACTGCTTTCAAATAAACAGGTTGGATTTGATGGTGGTCGTTCACTGGTATTGGAAGAGTTCCTCCAGGGGCGGCCATCGTTGCCTTTTGGTGACTATGTCTCGGTTGAGAGCTTGGTGGTTAACGGAGAGATTAAGCATATAAATGTGACCGGCAAGATGCCACTTAGTCCCCCTTTTCGTGAATATGGTCATATCTGGCCATCAGTTTTAAGTGATAGTGAACAAAACCAAATCTATGCATTAACGTCAAGTGCCATCAACGTGTTAGGGGTTAATCGGGGGATCACCCATACCGAGCTGAAGTTGACCGAGCAGGGACCCAGGATCATTGAAGTAAATGGCCGAGTGGGCGGGGGTATCAACGAGATGGCCAAAATCAGCCTCAATATTAGTCTGCTTGAAATGGCTGCACGATTAGCGCTGGGAAAAATGATTGATCTCCCTGTGTTCAATCCTGAGCACGTCTATTTCAATATCTGCCATATTGCGCCAACACGTCCATGTGAAATTCTCCGAATTAATGGGGAAGATGAACTTCTCTCTCTTGAGGGTGTATCGTCATATCGCCCATATGTATGGGCAGGAGCTACTTTGCCGGGAGGCTCACAAACCAATGAAATTAACATGGTGTTGGGCAAAGTGGATAACCATAAGGCATTTCTGGATATTTATCAGCGTATGGGGCAGTGCTTGCGTTTTCATGTTCGATTTATGGACAGTGAAGCCGTTCAAATTCTTGATGCGCATGAATTGGGGGCGATATGAGTCTTATTTCAAACGTAGCTAAAGTGCCGGATAACATAAATCTCACTGACCCCCTGACTCATTTACGTCCTGATATAGATAACATCTGGCGGCAATTACGTAATGAGTCACCTGTCGCTTGGCATCCTGCGGTCAATGGTCAATCAGGATTTTGGGTTGTCAGCACCCATGAGTTAGCTATGCGGGTTTACCGTGATAGTCAAACCTTTACCTCTGTTCGTGGAAATGTCATGGCTACACTGTTACATGATGGAGACACAGCGGGTGGTCGCATGCTTGCAGTGTCTGATGGAGATAGACACCGTCAAATCCGTAAAGAGTTGTTAAAGTCTTTCAGCCCTAAGAACCTGATGTCGGTACAGAAAAGAATCAAAAATGCGATGCATGAGCTTGTACGTAATGCAGTAACATCCGGGCAATGTGACTTTGCCACTGATGTAGCACCACATATTCCGTTAGCGGCCATATGTGACATTTTAAAAGTTCCAGAATCGGATCGAGCAAAACTATTTGTCAATGCAAGTGCAGCACTGGCTTCGAACTCTTTGTCAGTTGATAAAGTAGATACCCGCCTCTCCAGAAATGAAGTGTTGATGTATTTCTATAAATGTATTCAGACTCGCAAAATCGCGCCATTGGAAGATGATCTTATAAGTAACCTGATAGCAATGACTCAAAACTCCCTGGCATTAACAGAAGAAGAACTCGTCTTCAATTGTTATAGCGTGTTACTGGGTGGCGATGAAACAACTCGGTTGGCATTGATAGGGATCATAAAAGCATTTGCCGAATATCCAGAATGCTGGGCTCAATTGCGACGTGGTGAAGCAGAAATTAGTAAGGCAGTAGAGGAGTTGTTGCGATGGACCACGCCGGCTTTACATGGTGGTCGGACCGCAACGGTAGATGTTGAATTAGGCGGTCAGCAGATTAGGGCTGGTGATATTGTCATTGTTTGGAATCGGTCTGCTAACTTTGATGAAACCGTCTTTACTAAACCCAATCAGCTTGATCTGAATCGGAGTGATAATCGGCATATTTCTTTTTCATATGGGGCTCATTTTTGCCTTGGTGCCGCTCTTGCCAGAATAGAAATTATTGCACTGCTGGAGGCGCTTGTGGAGCTCGTTGATCAGATCTCTTTGAGTGGAGAACCCAGCCCTATCTATTCGACTTTTCTATCTGGTTACCATCGCTTGCCAGTCAAATTGACTGCTGCACATTATTCATAGGAATAAATAATGAAAGAACGCATAGTGTTGCATGAACAATTTGATGCGATGGTTGAGAATGCTCCTCACAAGATCGCCATTAGTGCACATCATGTAGAAATGACATACCAAAATGTGCAAGACCGTGCTACCCAACTTGCCTATCGACTAATGGACTTAGATATCGGGGCTGAAGATGTGGTTGGAATCCATATTGAGCGCTCTTCTGACATGATCATAGCGATGTTGGCTGCGCTTAAAGTTGGTGCTGCTTATTTAGCACTCCCACCCGATTATCCGACTGAGCGACTTCGTTATATGATAACGGACTCGCGTACAAGGTTGGTGTTAACTCGAACTATGATGAAAGATTCAACGGTCATTGAAAATGTTGCCACTGTTTATATCGATGAAATCCAATCTGTAGTGCCAAAAATCCTGCCACAAGTTACCAGTCAACAGCTAGCTTACGTTATCTATACCTCGGGAAGTACAGGACGCCCCAAAGGAGTGGGAGTGACTCATCATGGCGTTACCAACCTCGTTAGCCAGAAACAGCAGTACGTTCATTTCGGACCTAATGAAAAAATATTGCAGTTAGCACCTGCGGCTTTTGATGCTTCTGCCTTTGAAATATGGGGAGCATTGACTAATGGCGCGGCATTGGTATTGGCTTCTCCTTCATATCAAGCCATTGATGAGCTACCGAAATGCCTTGTTGAACATGGGATTACGATATTGCTACTGACACCTGCCTTATTTCACGTATTGGTAGATTATCGCGAAGAGGCTCTGGATAGCGTACCTCAATTGCTTGTTGGTGGCGATGCAATGTCAGTCACTCATGCGTTTAAGTATTTGTCCAGGAAGCAGAAATTAGGCAAACACTTTTTATTTAATAACGTATATGGCCCGACTGAAGGAACGACCTTGGTGAGTAGTTACTCTATGTCATCATTAAGTATTGATGCGATAAAATCTCCCTTAGGTAAACCTATCGTCAATGCGGAAATGTACTTATTGGATGAGATGTTAAGACCGGTCAGGCCAGGTGAGCGTGGTGAAATCTATATTGGGGGACAGTCTGTCGCACGGGGGTATTTATATCAACCTGGGCTAACTAGCCTGCGTTTTTTACCTGATCCTTTCTCCACCCAACCAGGAGCCAGAATGTTTGCTACTGGTGATGAAGGCGTATTGTCGAATGATGGACTGATTGAGTTTGTGGGCAGGCTTGATGATCAGGTCAAAGTGCGGGGTCATCGAGTTGAGCTGGCAGAAGTAGAGCATGCAATAAAAAGCTGTCAGGATGTGAGTGCTGTTTGTGTTGTGCTGAACATTGACAGTGATCGCCATGTTGAACAACTGGTCGCCCATTATACAACTCACATTGATCATACAACTCATAAAAACACTGATGTTGAGCAAGCTATCATCACTCGTGTTCAAACATTGTTACCCAGCTATATGTGGCCTAGTCAGTTTATTCAGCATGAACAGCTACCTTTAACAAGCAGTGGTAAAGTGGATCGTCGATTTTTGATGGGTTGGAAAGAGGCTGAGAGATTAGAAGAGGTGGTATCCGGTGAACTCTCCATGACAGAAGCACTGGTGGCAGAGATCTGGCAACAAATTCTAGGGCCATTTGATGTTGTGCCTGATGCTGATTTTTTTGCGTTGGGAGGCGATTCGTTATTGGCTATTCAGGTTATCGCGGAAGCTGAAAAACGAGGACTCAATCTGACACTCTCTACCTTATTTCGTACCTCGACGCTTAGGGCGATGTGTAAAGATTTGGTGCTCCCAGAACAAACAGATAATGGACTAACTCGCAATCCGGCATTGCGTGGGGTTTGCCGCGGTTTGGCACAAACAGAAGAAGCTCTCAGTCAGCAGAATGAGAACCCACTGATAAATGAAACGGATAAGCAAAGGTTGCCTGTTAATATCGAAACTGCTTATCCGGCGACGAGATTGCAGCTAGGGATGCTATTTGAGGGATTATACAGTGGTAAAGCAATCTACCTTGATGTTATTGCTCGGGATGTCAACTTGCCACTGGATGAAAAAATACTTCACGACACGCTTCAGTCAATAGCCAAAAGGCACCCGGTTCTCAGAACAAAATTTGATTTGGCCTCTTTTAGTGAAGTGATGCAATTGGTTGAATCACTACCATCATTGCCACTTATAGTGGAAAACTACACAAATCTTGATGATGAACAGTTGGCTGCACGTCACGAAAAAGTAATGGTTGAGTTAAGCCAACCATTTGATCCTGAAGAGGCTCCTTTAATGAGGGTACATGCGGCGGCATTGAATGAAGGACAATTTCGGTTAGCTTATGCCTTTCATCATGCGATCCTTGATGGTTGGAGTGAGTCTGTTTTTATCCTTGAGCTTTTGAGATTGTATCAAGCCAATTTAGTTAGCGAGTCTGTTTTATTGGAGCAACCGGCACCATTGTCAGAGTTTGTCAGACTTGAGCGAGAAGCGCTCGATAACGACAAGGCGAAACAGTTTTTTAGTCAATATTCAGCTAAAGAAAAAACGGATAGATATCAAGATACTGATTATAGGAAAGCAGTACTGGTCTTGCCGGAAAGAACAGTGGAGCAATTGTTAAAAAATGTATCAGATTGGGGCATTCCGTTAAAAAGTATGTTTTTTGCTGGTTTCTATCTGACAACAGCTCATCAGTTACAAGATATTGACTTTGTTGCAGGGATGTCTGTTAACGGTAGGCCTGAGATGGAAGGTGCGGATTTAACTCTTGGACTGTTCCTTAATCATATTCCGATAAAGTTGAATCTTGACTCTGCTAATAACTGGCAGGCACTGGCAAGACAGTCTTTCGATGCTGAAAAAGAAATATTGCCCTTTAGACGCTTTCCATATTCAGAAATACAAACCATGTTAGGAGGGCCACCCTTCGAGGCTGCATTTAGCTACGTTCATTTTCATTCTCGCAATGAGTTATTAGAGCAAGGGTTGGTGAATAGTGATGAAGATGTGCGTGACCATACCAGCTTACCGATTAGGGTTGAGTTGATAAATGATTTGAAAGGCGAAGGTATTTTAATAAATGTGACAGCAGATGAAAAACGTTATGGCACGGGATTCGCTTTAGCGTTGGCCGAACGACTTAGTGAAAAGATAGAAGACATAGCATTTGTATCCGAGCAGATTATTTAATTATCGTCGGATAGTTAATTTTTTGGTATTTGATTTCACAGTTTTTAGTTGCTGTAAACGCAGAAATCTAATCTACGAGGCTGACTTACATTAGCCTCATTCAGAAAACATTTGGAGGAGAACTTAAACAGATGGCTCGCCATATCTTGATTTTCTCAGTTGTGCAGGGGCGTTGAATTATGGGCATAACCATTACGCACTAAAACTGGCTGTATTTCAGTACATCAATGAAGATGGTATTCAAGGTGCATTGGATTTGCACACTAAAGCGAAAAAAGACTTTATCACCGCTTTTCAAGAAAACATTCTGGTACCCAGAGGGTTGACCTATAAACTACAGTTTACTTCACCGACTGGTAGCAGTGTTGTTGAATCGGCGATTAAGCTTGCACGTAAAGTAACCCAACGCTGTCGAGTCGTTGCTTTTACCAATGGTTTTCACGGTATGACAGGAACCTCATTAAGTTTGACAGGTAATAAGGATTATCGTCAGCCTGTGATGGATGCTTATGTGGAGCGTTAATGAAGTCTTAGCTAAAGTAATAGATATTTTAGATCCTCGATTAAATTGATCGTCAAATTTTGGGGTTCTTCCACAGGAGAGCGTAAAAATGAGAGCATAAAAAAGTCTGGGGCACTTGAGTTATTTAGCGGTAAAGTGGGCAATTCAACCGGACTATTACCCATTATCGGCCCATGAATACTTATACGTTAAAGTGGCTTCTTTAGCTGCTTTACCAC